>DAOWHJ010000139.1 GCA_030641485.1 Pseudomonadota bacterium | reverse complement strand
GGCGTGCCTACAAATTGGCACCGATTGTTAAAGAGAAAAGAGTGTTGGGTTTGCTGAAAAAAGTCGAATCGGTCGAGCAGGAGCGCCTTTTGCGTGAGTTTGTCCAGGTGGATAATGATGAGTTGTCAAGGTTGGCACAAAAACGGGCCCGTACGGTTATGAGTTTTTTGGTTGGCAAAGGCCCGCTGGACGCCAAACGACTCTTCCTGGTTGAGCCGCAACTTCTATCGTCAGATTCCGGTATTGCGGCCGATCATCAAGTGGAGATTAAAATAAAATAGAAAACTGCGACAAAAACTTCACTCTATCTTGATCGGGGTCAATTCTTGACGATGGAGTGTCTAGATAATCGGATAAATCGAAGTGCTGCTAACAGCCATTATCATGATTTGATAATCATATAAAAGGGCGAAGCAAAACGACAAATTACCCGCTTTAACTTAACAAGAGGTTCAACAAAAGCCGGATATTTACATAACTGAGGGAGAGAGCTTTACTTATGGAGATTTTGAAAAAGTATCAGGAAGCCGCTGCTGAGCGGCATAAATTGGGAATTCGACCACTGCCGTTGAGTCTGCTGGAAGTTAAGGCCGTAATTGAGAAGCTGTCGTCAAATTGCGGTGAAGAGTGTCAGGATTTACTCTATTTGTTACGTGAACGGGTCAATCCCGGAGTTGATGATGGTGCCCGAGTTAAGGCTGAATTTCTGGCCGGGGTAGTGAGTGGCAAATTTGTCGGGGTTGGAATTGAGCCAGTTCGGGCAGTTGCTTGGCTTGGCCAGATGCGGGGCGGCTACAATATTGCACCACTGCTTAAGGCTCTGGATGATGAACGGGATGACGTCGCTGCGGCTGCAGTTTTAAGTTTAGAGAATACCCTGTTAATCTATGATGCCTTTGACGTGGTCGTCGAGAAGTTTGAGAAAGGTCATGTTGGAGCGCGTCAACTGCTTGAATCGTGGGCTGCGGCGACGTGGTTTGATGCTCGTCCAGCACTGCCAGAAGAGCTTGTGCTGACAGTTTTCAAGGTTCCCGGCGAGACCAATACCGACGACCTTTCACCAGCGGCCGAGGCCTCTAGTCGCAGCGATATTCCCCTGCATGCGCAGGCAATGTTGAGTTCGCGCCTTGAAGATCCGTTGTCAGAGCTGGAGACGCTGCGGGCCCAGGGACACCCTATTGCTTATGTCGGTGATGTTGTTGGCACCGGCAGTAGTCGCAAGTCTGCAATAAACTCTATTCAATGGCACTTTGGCAGCGATCTCATCGGGGTTCCCAATAAACGTGGTGGCGGGGTTGTGATTGGCGGGATCATTGCGCCGATATTTTTTAACACGGCTCAGGACTCCGGGGCGTTGCCGCTGATTGCGCCGGTGGAAAACCTTGTCAGTGGTGATGTGATAACGATAAAGCCATATCTGGGCAAGATAGAAAAAAATGGTCAGGTTGTCAGTAAATTCAGTCTACAACCCAACACTTTGGCCGACGAATTTCGTGCCGGCGGCAGAATTCCTTTACTTATTGGTCGTGAATTGACAATGAAATCACGACAGATTTTAGGTTTGACCGGAGACCTTGAAATCTTCGTTAAGCCGGTGCAGCCCAAGTCTTTGGCCGCAGGTTATACTTTGGCCCAGAAAATTGTGGGTCGGGCCTGTGGGGTTAACGGGGTCAGGCCGGGAATGCATGTTGAACCCAAGGTTACAACCGTTGGTAGCCAGGATACGACTGGGCCGATGACTCGGGATGAGATTAAAGAGCTTGCGGCGTTGAATTTTTCTGCGGATCTGGTGATGCAGTCATTTTGTCATACGGCCGCATATCCCAAGCCGGTTGATGTGTTAATGCATCAGAGTCTGCCCAGTTTCATCACTGAACGTTCCGGGGTTTCGTTGGCTCCTGGTGATGGCGTGATTCACTCTTGGCTCAACCGTCTACTTCTGCCGGACACGTTGGGTACCGGAGCCGACTCGCATACCCGTTTTCCTTTGGGTATCTCTTTTCCGGCAGGTTCCGGTCTGGTCGCTTTTGCCGCGGTCGCAGGCTTGATGCCGCTCGATATGCCGGAGAGTGTTCTGGTGCGTTTTTCGGGCCAGCTTAACCCCGGCATAACTTTGCGTGACTTGGTTAATGCAATTCCTTTGGAGGCGATTAAAAGGGGGTTGTTGACAGTTGCCAAGGAGGGCAAGAAGAATATTTTTGCTGGGCGAATCTTAGAGATTCAGGGGCTCGAAGAGTTGTCCTGCGAACAGGCTTTCGAGCTTTCTGATGCTTCGGCTGAACGCAGTGCTACAGCCTGCACTGTCCAGCTTGGGGTTGAGCCAGTCAAAGAGTTTTTAAGCTCAAATGCTGCTCTGATTGATGAAATGGTAGCTTCAGGTTACAGCGACGCTGAAACCTTGCAGCGTCGAGCCCGAAAAATGCGCGAGTGGTTGACTGAGCCTGAACTTTTGCGGGCTGATAGTGATGCCTCCTATGCGGCGGTGTTTGACATCGATATGAGTTCGATTAAGGAACCAATTTTAGCTTGTCCCAACGACCCTGATGATGTCGC
>DAOWHJ010000124.1 GCA_030641485.1 Pseudomonadota bacterium | reverse complement strand
GGCCGGGAAAAATTTATTGCTGAGTTTAAAGAGATTGCTGAGTGGTTTGGACCCTTCAGTGACCAGGCGATTCGTGAGAGTGGCTACCTGATCAATAAATTAATCGAACGTTTTTAGTCGTTTTAGTTCACTTTAATGGTGTAAATATATGGAAATAGTGATTGATAGTCGGTCCAAAGCCTTAGCTCAGGTTAAGCATTTCCTCGAAACTGAAAAGCGGATTCCGCATCTGCCGCAGATTCTTCTGCGGGTTGAGAGTGCACTTGAGAATGCCGAGGTTGGTGGGGATGAGTTGGGCCGGGTCATTCTTGACGATCCGGCCCTGACTGTGCAAGTTCTAAAGGTTGCCAATTCGACCTTTTATAATCCCCAGGGAACCAAGATAAAGACTATCAGTCGGGCGATAGTGATTTTAGGGTTTGATAATATTCGTCGTCTGGTTTTAGGTTTGAGTGTTGCAAAAATGCTTATGCTGATGCCACGTTGGGTGGTTTACCGGCGATTATGGCGGCACTCTTTAACCACAGCTCTTTTAGCTCGTAGCCTTGCGCAAAGAGATGGTTTTGCCGATACTGAGGTTGCTTTTGTTGGTGGTCTGCTGCATGATGTCGGTAAATTTATTCTTGGCCATTTGCGCAGTGACGAGTATGCTGAGATGCTTAAAGCTAGTTACCTGGAAGCGGACTTCGATCTGTGTCGGGCTGAAAGCGATGCTTTCTATTGTAACCATCAGGAGGTGGGCGGACTCTTAGCCCAATCCTGGGGACTGCCGTATGAGTTGGTGCGAATTATTGGTCGCCATCGCCCAGGTCGTGATTGGCGCTATTTTGACGAGGCGTTGCCAGGGCTTGGTGCTTATGTGATTTTGGCCAACCAGATGGCTCACCTCCTTGATTTTGAAGTAGCTGATAGAGACCTGACTGAAGCTTTACAACAGCGAGCCGAGAGCGCCTTTGGTATTAGTGTGTCTGAATTCACTCAACTACTGGAAGAGCTTGAAGATGAGATTTCCCAGACCGCAGAATTTTTAGATGTAGCTCTTGACGATCTGCGTCTGGATGATGGACCAAAACCTGAGTCAAGTCGAGTTCTGAAAAAACACATTGATCGTGAAGGTTTGCTGGAAGTGACTATGAAGCTTTCGGAGCTGGCTGTTTTACATGAGAGTTTTGCCGGTTATGTTGAAGCGACAGCGGGTCAGCTGTTTACGGCTCTGGGTTTAGAGCTTTTAATTATCTATCTGCCCGGTTCAAAGGGTTTGGGCCTAGCACCAGGGTTCTGTTATGGTAGTGGCAAAATGGCTAAAGTTTTGGGCCGTAAGCCACTCCCATTAGGTAAGGACGATATTATCAATAAGGTTATTGAGGGTGGAGAGTTAGCCTCTTCTGGCAACCCTCCGGAGGGTACGATTGATATTGATATGAAAAGGGAGTATTGGTCAGCAGGTCGTGTTCTTGCCATTCCGTTACAGTCTCCGCACTCAAGTCTAAACCGTGGGGTTTTATTGATTCTGCGTAATCTGAAAACTGCTCCCTTTAATGATGATGAGACGCGTTTACTGAAGCTCTACAGTGGTTTTTTGGGAGTCAGGTTTAGTCCTGGAGAAAGTATGGATTGATAGCATTATGGCGCGAGGAGGGATGCGAATGATATTACGTTCACCGGTGGTCGCCGGAAGCTTCTATCCGGAGAATCCAGAGCAATTGCGATGTGAGGTTGAGTCTTATCTTCAAGGTGCCCGACTTTTGGCTGAGGTTGACATGAGACCTGCAGCCTTGGTTGTGCCTCACGCCGGCTACTATTTTTCCGCAGCGGTGGCGGCTGACGCTTACCGGCTTATAGCTGATGAAGTATTTGATCTGGTGGTTGTTTTAGCTCCATCACACCGTCACTATTTTGTGGGGGCTTCAATTTACAGTATTGGTAACTATGCGACCCCTCTGGGAGAGGTCGAGGTTGACAGTGAATTGGCAGATGGTTTGATTGCAAATTACCCCGAAATTGATTTTGTGCCAGAGGCACACCGCTTTGAGCACTCTTTAGAGGTGCAACTGCCGTTCTTACAGGTAAGTCTCGGTAAGTTTAAGCTTTTGCCAATAGTTTTAGGCCAGCAGAGTTGGGGCCAGGCCGAAACACTGGCTGAGATTGTTGCTGATCTCGCTTTAAGCCGTCGTCTGCTTTTGATTGCAAGTACTGATCTCTCACATTTTCATGATGCCGCAACTGCCAAACTACTGGATCGACAGGTAGTTGATGCAGTTGCGGCTTTCGATCCTCAAGCTTTTTGGTCTCTAATTGAAAATCGTCAAGCTGAGGCGTGTGGGGCCGGGCCCCTTCTCACAGTTATGTTGGCAGCTAAAAAAATGCGGCTTGAGCGAACAAAAGTTCTACACTATCGTCACTCGGGTGAGGTTAGTGGTGATAATGAACGGGTGGTTGGTTATCTGTCAGCCGCCATTTATTGAGCTGGAGTGGGAATTTATGAGTCAGGAAATTGTTGGTTTTGGGCTTGATCTTCAGGCCAAAGAGTACCTGCTAACACAAGTTGAAAAAACTATTAAGGCTCATCTTGGAGATGGTGATCTTCCTGATGACGTGCCCGAAAGTGCTGTTCTGAAAGAGAAGTGTGGCGGCTTTGTGACCTTGAAAAAAGGTGGTGAGCTGCGTGGCTGCATCGGTTATATTGAGGCCTATAAGCCGCTTTATCAAACGATTCGGGAGATGGCAAAGGCGGCGGCGTTTGATGACCCCAGATTTCCGGGGTTAGATATCTCTGAATGGCCTGAGCTTGAGGTTGAGATTTCAGTCTTAACCCCGTTGCGTGAGATCGATGACCCTGAAATCATTGAAGTTGGTCGGGATGGCTTGCTGATTCGCCACGGTAGCTCATCTGGACTTCTTTTACCTCAGGTTCCGGTCGAGCAGGGTTGGAGTCGGGAGGAATTTTTAGCCCACACTTGTCTGAAAGCCGATCTCGCCCAAGATTGTTGGCGTCGCTCCGGCTGTCGGCTGTTTATCTTCTCAGCCGAAGTTTTTTAAAATACCCTATATTTTCCGGTTATCGAATATACGCTTGGTTTTGCGTTCACTACGGGGTAGTTTGTTGTAGTCGACAATCTCAACAATGGGCGAAACCATAATTTTCTGGCGTACCTGTTCGTGAATCCAGTCGCGACTCTCTTGGTCTGCGGCAGTCTCCGTCTGTTTATCCCGTTCAACCCTGATTATCATATAGTCTTTGCCGTCATCTTTACGTTCGAGTATAATTTGGTACTCGCTGCCGACATTTTTACAGGACGAGAGAATTATGTCGATCTCACCGGGGTAGACATTTACCCCGCGGATAACAAACATATCATCACTCCGGCCTAAGATCGGGGAGTGGCGGGGGAGAAAACAACCGCAGGGACAAGGTTCAGTGATGATTCTGGTTAGATCTCGTGAACGATAACGGATTAGAGGTGTGGCCTCTTTCCCCAAGGTGGTGTAGACCATTTCACCAATTTCACCGGGGGCGACCGGTTCTAGGGTGTCAGGGTTAATGATTTCAAGGATATAGTAATCGGCCCAGTAGTGAATGTTTTCGCTGAAAGAGCAGCTCAAACCGGTTCCCGGACCGTAGAGTTCGGTGAGGCCGGGAATATCGTAATACTCTTCCACTCCTAAGAGCTCCATGATTTTAGCTTTCATTGCGGGGCTGGTGCGTTCTGAACCCGCAATAATTTTCTTTAGATGGATTTTATCTCTTAAACCTCTCTTGTTAACTTCCTGAGCAACGAGAAGCGCCATAGAGGCTGTGCAGCAGAGGACGCTGGTCTCGAAGTCTTCAAGAAAAGTCATCTGCATCTCAAGGTTTCCCATTCCTGACGGGATTGCCATTGCTCCAAATTGTTCGCAGGCAAGTTGAAACCCGGCGCCGGCGGTCCAGACTCCGTAACCGACACAGATCTGAACTCGGTCTTCCCGTGTCAATCCGGCCATTTCGTAGCAGCGGCAGAACATGTCACGCCAGTCGTCAATATCTTTTTGCGTGTAGCAGGCAACTTTTCTCTTTCCCGTGGTACCGGAAGAGGCATGGATTCTGATGATGTCAGCGTGAGCAACCGACCGCATTGGGTAGGGGTAGTCACTTCTGAAATCGGAGGCTGTGGTGAACGGGAGTTTTCTTAAATCATCAAGGCTTTTAATTATATCCGGAGTGATTCCCGCTTGGTTGAATTTTTCTTTAAAAAAAGTTGAGTTTTTATGGGCGTGGTTAACAGTCCACTTAAGCCCTTTCAATTGGTGTTCGTTCAGTTCTGTCAGGTTGTTAACCTGGGGCTGAAATCGGACTAGCATCTTTTTCAGTTATCTCCATCGTTGTTTAAAATGATTTGCGGATTTGCGGGGCTGCAATCAGATTGGTGTTGTTGGCTATGGCTCTCCGGGTTTTAATGACGGGTGGCACAGCGGCAATTTCTGAGGGGGTTGCCATCGCCCCCCTCTATTGTCACTTGATTTTTCTATTCTATTATAGAAAACTTGTTAAGTGAAGAGATTTTTCAAGTTTATTGTCAGGTGAGTCGAGTTGGATAGTTGCCTTCTCAACTTTATGAGTTATTTTTGTGCCTAATATTCAGCCTCTTAAAGACTCCCGCAAAGACGCAAAGGCGTCAAGAAAACCAATAAGCAGCGTTAATTTCCAGCGTAGTCTTTGGTTAACCTCCGGTTAAGTTAAAGCGGGTAGTTTGTTGTTTTGCTTGACCCCAGCTATGCTAATCTTAAGCTTTTTTTGGTCTGAAATTTATGTATGCATAAAAATTAATAAATATTTTTAGTCTAGGAGTATTTCTTCGGCTAAATAATACGAATTGCAGTGTTTACAATAAGCATTTGTCCTTGACAAATTAAATTTTTAATTCTATATGCGTGCATAAAATTGATCGCTTCATTAAATTTTGG
>DAOWHJ010000166.1 GCA_030641485.1 Pseudomonadota bacterium | reverse complement strand
TCTATGGTAGTAGCTTTAGTGCTATGCGTCCCCATCAGGAGCTTTTTTCGGGTCATTTAACTATCATTCGACCACTCGCCTACCTTGATGAGAAAGAGGTGATCTCTTATTGTCACCATTACGCGCTTCCGGTTGATTCTCCATCGTGTCGTTTTCAAAGAGGCGACAGTAAGCGGGTGGCGATGAAAGAGCTTCTTGCTAACCTCGAGAAAGATAATTCCAAAGTTAAAAACAGCCTCTTTCATGCGTTACGTAATGTGCGACAAGAGTATCTGTTGTAAATATCAGTGGATTTACCTGTCAAATCATGGTATGCTTTATGCATAAGAGCATTGTAGAGTTAAAGTTTAAGTCAATTTTTTCTTTATAACTTTTAACGATACAGAGAGTATACCATGTCCTTTCCCGCCAAACATTTTAGCCAGGATCTGCGCTTGCCTTCGCCGCCTACGGTTTTGTCTCGTTTGTTGACAATGCTGGCAGAAGACCGTAGCTCTGCGGTTGAGTTAGCAGATGTTATTCTCGAAGATCCGGGATTGACAACTAAAATCCTGCGGGTTGCAAATTCTCCTTTTTACAATTTCAGTAACAAAATTGAAACTGTCAGCCACGCGATTGCCCTTTTGGGTTGTCAAAGTATAAGAATACTCTGTGCCAGTGAGTCTTTTATGGCGATTTTTCCTCGTCGTAAAGGAAACTTTGCAGCTCTTTTTCAAAGTTATTGTCAGCACTCCTTAACCACAGCTCTGTTGGCAAAGATCCTGGCTGAAGAGATGGCGGTTCAAGTTGAGAGTGAGAAGGTTTTTATTGCCGGTCTCTTGCATGATATCGGAAAACCGGTGCTTTGGTATAATTTTCTTGATCAGTCGACCATCTATCATGATTTACGGGCCCGCAATCTTTCTGAACTGGAAGCTGAGCGTCTCAGTTACGGAGTCGACCATGCCGAAGTCGGAGCTTGGGTGGCTGGTGAGTGGGGGCTTGATAGTGAGTTGGCTAAGGCAATGGCCCATCACCATGAAAGTCAGTACTGTAGTACTGATTCCGTGGCCAAGGAGTTGTCTGAGTATTCACTCGAAGAGTTAGTTGGTTTAGCCAATATCCTGGCCAAATGTCTTGAATTAAAAGATGGAAAGCTAGTTTTTCAGGATGCGGCAGAGAGGTTTGCCCGGCACCGTCTGCAAGGTTTGGACTGGCTGGGTGTGGTTTCTCTGTTTGCCGATCAGGCGCCACTGTACGGTCTTGAATTACCGCCTGTTCTGGAATCTAATGGGCGCTGCGTTGACTCTGCGGAGCTTGGAAAAGTTGTGAGTGAGCCGGATTTTGCCTATGATAATTTGCTCGACCGCTCCTTAACTTTATTTAAGGCTTACAGTTCATTTCTCGATAATTTCAAGCTGACTGATATCTTTGCTGGTATTCGTGAAAATCTGGCTTCTCTTGATGGAGTGAAAGCGGTTTACATAATGCTTTACAAATCCCGGGAACAGAGCCTGACAATCCAGACTGCTTCAGGTGAGGGGACATCCGCCAAGGTTGGTCAAAGGATTCTTCTGGAGGCTGATGAATTTGATGGTTTAAGAGAGGCGAAAGATCTCCTGAGGTCGTTTAATACTCATAAGCAAGTCTCGGGCGACTCCTTTGATCGCAAACTCAAGACTCTTTTCCTGCATTCGCAAAAGAGTGAGCAGGGGATATTTCTGCCGGTCTATAATGATCGTCGTTTGATTGGTGCGTTTTGTTTAAAGCTTGAAGAAGAGAGTTCTGCTGATGATCCAATCTTTAGAGAGCTGCTTTTTGGGCACGCTGTACAATTAGCATTGGCAGTTCGTTTCTACCATCTTACCCAGAAGCTTAAGACGCTGGCCAGTAATAATGCCACTGCGGCAAACTCATCATCTCTGGTCATGGGACATGCTCTCAAAGCTCCTCTGGCGACTCTACGGGAAAATATCTACATGTTGGATCAGGAAGGGCGCAATGCTGGTTTTGCCAGAAGCGGTTACCGGCATGTCTATTGCCAGAAGATGAAACGGGCTTTGGAGGATGTCAATGTCTTGATATCCAGATACGCGACTGCGGCTAATAAAGTAGTTAATGGTTCTGAAAAGAGCTCTATGAAACAAGCCTCTTAAGTTTCTGCCAAAGAGTTATCGAACTTTTATTAGAATCAGAACTAGTACCTGCTTGGCTACATTTTTTGAGCGGGTACTGTGTGAAAAGTTTATCCCATCCTTTTGCGTCGGCACCTTTTTCACTGTTATCATATGGCGCGAGAAAGTCAACGTAGACATTATGTAATTTTTCGTGCTCCCAGTCAGGTTCCCGGAGGGATTCGGGTTGAATGTAGAGGATGATAAAGTTGTGTTCTGGGTAGATCTCTAAAAATGTTTCAAGGACCATCTCGGCGTCATTTTGGTTGGAGAGCTGATTTCTTTTAATAAAGTAGAGTACCCGTTTTGGGGATGAGACAAGCTCCCGCCACTTTTCTACGAGGTAGTCAACTTTTCTTTTTTCCTCCCTGTATACTTCATCGAAATCATAATCATTCCTGAAAAATCTTTTGCCACTTACTTTGTCAAGCGATGAGTATAGAGCTGAGTGGAGGGCAATGTTAGTTTTTGTATCACGAACCATGTAGTCGACTGGGGCTGGATTTAAATTTTCTTTGAGAAAAATATTTTTAAAGTTACTTCTTATAAGATTGGTCAGGTCCTCGCTGTCGATAATTGAAAATCTGAAGATACTACCTTCATGGTAGTTGATGCGCCAGAATTGAAGTCCCGCCTCGCAGTTATCACCTAAAGATATGTATTCATCGAAATATTCAGACTCTAGTTCTGGCATGACATCCTACTGGTTTTTGGTTGAAAATCTAGTGTGCTTAATTTTAAATATATGGGATTGCTTATTTAGTCAATATCTATTGCCCGAGGTTGGAGGGTTTTAGTGATGTACAGGTTTTTTGCTTGTTTTTTTAACAAGAAAATGTTCTGATAAGGTTGATGCTTGCGTTGTAAATTGCGATTTAATAATGTAGGTTACCCTGTAAAATTGGCGGAGAGGAATTTTTTTGATATGGGCTACAAAACAATGGCTGATTGTGTGGCTGATCTGAAACGCCGTAATATGTTGCGGCAGATTGACTGCGAGATCGACCCGAACCTTGATATTGGAGTTCTGCAACGTCGGGTTTGTGAAAACCGGGGACCGGCTTTACTCTTTACTAATGTTAAGGGTTGTAAATTCCCGATGCTTGGCAATCTTTTTGCGACTTTAGAGCGCACCCGTTTCATTTTCAGGGATGCGTTAAAGCATATAGAACTACTCTCTGACTTGAAAATTGATCCGACTCTTATTTTTCGACAGCCCGCTCGTTTACGACATCTGCCCCAGGCTTTAATCCACCTTTTCCCGCACCGAGTAAAAGATGGTCCTGCAGTTGCCAGGCAGACCTTGATTGAGCATCTACCCCAGCTTAAATCCTGGCCTGATGACGGTGGTGCTTTTATAACATTGCCGCAGGTCTACTCAGAGGACCCCGCAAAATCTGGTTGGCGTTCGTCTAATCTGGGGATGTACAGAGTACAGCTTTCGGGTGGAGATTACGATTTTGGTCGTGAAGTCGGACTTCATTACCAGCTCCATCGGGGGATTGGACTGCATCACGCTCGGGCTCGGGAGCTTGGTGTGCCCTTGAAGGTAAATATTATCGTCGGTGGACCTCCATCTCTGGCATTGGCTGCAGTGATGCCGTTACCTGATGGCATGCCGGAACTCTCTTTTGCTGGACTTTTAGGTGGCCATTCTCTCTCTTTAGTTCAGCCTGAGGGTTGCATGGCATTTCCGGCTGAGGCTGATTTTTGTATTTGTGGAACAGTAGTAGATGAAAAGTTGATGCCGGAAGGTCCCTTTGGCGACCATCTGGGCTACTATAGCTTACAGCATGACTTTCCGGTTGTCAGGGTTGAAAAAGTTTATCACCGTCCCGGAGCGATCTGGCCCTTTACCACTGTGGGCCGGCCGCCGCAGGAGGATACGGTATTTGGTCAATTTATTCATGAACTTACTGGAAGTCTGATCCCATCTGTTTTGCCCGGGGTTACCGGAGTTCATGCGGTAGATGCTGCCGGGGTTCATCCGCTTCTTCTGGCTCAGGGCAGTGAACGTTATCTGCCTTTTGAAGAGCGCCAGAGACCGCGTGAGTTATTGACTCAGGCTAATGCAATTTTAGGTCAAGGGCAACTCTCTTTGGCTAAATATTTAATGATAGTCGCTAAAGAAGATAACCCAGACCTTGATCTTGGTGATATCTCGGCTTTTTTCACTCATCTTCTCGAAAGGGTTGATTGGCGTTGTGATCTTCATTTTCAGACACGTACGACCATTGATACTCTAGACTATTCTGGGTCTGGACTCAATCAAGGGTCAAAGGTGGTTATCGCTGCCGTTGGGAGAAAACGCCGTGATTTGCTTAGCTCCTGGCCGGCTACGTGGAATCTTGGTGCAGGTTTTTCTGAACCGCGTCTGGCTTTACCTGGAGTTATGGTTATTCAGGGCCCGGGTTGTCGTGATAAAACCCGGGCTGTGGCACGGGTCGAGATTGAAACCCTGCTGAAAAATCTGGCCCTGAATCGACAAGTTGAAGGGTTGCCACTTATGGTTGTGGCTGATGATAGTGAATTTGCGGCTCGAACTCTTTCGAATTTTCTTTGGGTTACCTTTACCCGTTCAGATCCGGCGCTTGATATTTATGGAGTTCGGGCTAAGGTGGTTGATAAACATTGGGGGTGTTCGGGGGCGCTTGTGATAGATGCTCGTTATAAAGAACATCACGCTCCTCATTTGGTTGAGGATGTTGAGAGTTTAAAAAGGGTTGAAAAACTGGCTGCAAAAGGTGGTCCATTACAGGGGCTGATATAGGCGTGGATGGTGAATAGTTTCTCTCTTACTCAGGAACAGGAGGTTTTTGCAGCCTGTCGGGTCCTGTTTGGTTCTAAAATTTCGCTAAGTCGTGATTTTTTGGCTTACCTTCAGGCCGAGGGTATTCGTGATGCCTACCGTCACCGCGCCAAAGCGACTCATCCTGATCGTTTTCCAGGAGCTGATATCTTGATTTTACAACGTCAGGCTGCTAACTTTCGTCGGGTTGCAGGTGCATATGGGACGTTGAAGAATTTTGTCAGGGTCAGGGAGAATGGGTTGTGGACTCCGGCCCGAGGAGGGCTGGTTGCAGGGAGTAGTCCTTTAGTCAAAGAGCGTCGTGCGGCTGGGCCGGCCGGTAGACATAGAACTTATCGTTCTTCAAGTCGTACTTCCTGCAGAGGTGGTGATTCTGGGGTTAAATTGCCCCAGCGGCCCCTGCCTTTTGGCCTTTTTTTAAATTATTCGGGCTTTATCTCTCACACTGATTTAGCCAAGGCTCTGGTTTGGCAGCGGCGCCAGCGTCCCCGTCTTGGAGATCTATCCAAGCGTTGGGGTCGGCTTAATAACAGTCAGGTCGAAGCTGTTCTTAAAGTTCGATTTCAGGGGGGTGGACCAGGTCGTTTCGGTGAGTGTGCAGTGGAGTTGGGGCTGCTTTCTCAATTTCAGGTTGATACAATGATCCATTTTCAGCGGACAAAACAACAACCTTTGGGTGAGTACTTTATTGAGCAAAATCTCTTAAATAAAAGGCTTATCAATCAGTTACTATCAGATCTTCACGACCACAATGAACAGGCTCTAGTCGAGGGCAATTTTTTTCGGCGCTTTTTTGGGGTCTTTCTTTAGGACAGTTTCTTAGTGCCACGTCAGCACCTGTCGGCACTACCTAAAACCAATCTGTTTTTTTCAATAATCATTTTTGTCAGTGCATCACGTGCTGGGCCCAGATATTTTCTGGGGTCAAACTCTTGTGGCTTTTCATTAAATATCTTACGGATTATTGCTGTCATTACCAAGCGGCCGTCGGAGTCGATATTGATTTTACAGACCGCCGATTTAGCAGCTTGTCGTAATTGTTCCGCTGGGATACCTATGGCCGCCTCAAGTTGTCCGCCATTCTGGTTGATAGTGTTGACGTATTCAGGAAGCACTGAGCTTGAGCCGTGCAGGACAATTGCAAAACCCGGGATCCTTCTTTCAATCTCATCTAAAATGTCGAATCTAAGTGCTGGTGGGACCAGAACGCCCTGTTTATTGCGAGTGCATTGGGCCGGTTTGAATTTGTAGGCGCCATGAGATGTACCGATAGAGATTGCGAGCGAGTCAACCCCGGTTCGGTTGACAAAGTCTTCAACCTGCTCGGGGTCGGTGTAGATCGATTTTGCGGCAATAACATCGTCCTCAATTCCGGCCAGTATCCCGAGTTCTCCTTCGACCGAAACCGAGTACCGTTTTGCGTATGCAACAACTTTGTTGGTAAGTGCAACGTTCTCATCGTAGGGCAGGTGAGAACCGTCGATCATGACTGAAGAGAAGCCGCTTTCAATGCACGAGACACAGAGTTCATAAGAGTCTCCGTGGTCTAAATGAAGGGCGATCGGATTTTTATAGTCGGCCTTGCGGGCCATAGCAACTGCTCCTTCAGCAAGGTACCTAAGCAGGGTCTGGTCAGCATAATTACGGGCCCCACTTGAGACTTGAATGATAACCGGAGAGTTTGATTTGCCGCAACCGTTAATGATTGCCTGAAGTTGTTCCATATTGTTGAAATTGTAGGCAGGGACTGCATAGCCATCTGCAAAAGCTTTTTTAAACATCTCTCTAGTGTTAACAAAACCTAGATCTTTATAGTTTACCGTCATCGACTAAGCTCCCTTTTAATTCTCTATCTTCATAAGTATTGTTGATTTGTAGTAGCTTGCGGGTCTGTTGTTGCAACTTTTGCTGGTCGGCCTTGAGGTTTTCAATTATCGCTGAAAACAGGGTCGGATTACCTGTCACTTTAGAGTTGTTAATGGGGTTGATCGCAAGGTAGGTTGAAATAAGCAGGGCACAACTTAATATAAGCAATGCAATTCCGCTTAAGTTTCGATTCCGGCCGCGTTCAAAGGGTTTTCTGCTATCTACGCTTATCGGGGCAATGATATTGCGATCCAGGAAGTCTAAAATAGTACAGCAGGTGTGAAATTGGCCGGTTATTGAGCTTTCAAGAATCTCATTTAAGGAGCGTCGGCCATCAAGAAGTTTGTAAACCTCAAATTCATCGAGGTCAAACTGATCTTTAAGGCCTTCTTGAAAAAGGTTATCTTCCACGCCCAAAGACTCATCTCGAGTTAAGGCCAGAGTCGATTCGTAAATCCTCTCCAAGGGCTGAAGCCTTTTCTTCATCACTGCCATCTCATCAATCTGTCTCAAGGCTTCGAGAATAATGAAGTTAGCGTCCTGTGGGGCGAGAAAGGCATGATTTTTAACTTCACTGGTGGGTATGAATTTGTAACGTCCCTTGGTCCACTGCAGGGTAATTATGAATGATTCTATCAGTCGGCGTAGATTGGTCTTCTCCAGTTCCTCACGGTTGCAGAAATTGTTTTTAACAAGGGCTTTCTCAAGTGCGTGGGCAGAACTTAAATTCTCTGTTTCATGAAGTAAAATTAGACTTTTGTCATTGATTATGCCACTTTGTTGCAGGATGTTTTTAAGGTCAAGGACGTGGCCGGGAAAGTTGCAATCAAAATCGACCAGGCTACCTTCATTGAAAGACCATGAACAGCTTCCGTTGCTACCCTCAACATTAAGCACTCCACACTTTACCTGTTGGGTGATAAGTTGCATCACATCGGTCAGCTCAAAATTTTCAAGATTAGCATTTAAGCCTTTAGCGACCCGGGGACTACTCATGGGCGGCTCCTAGATAATTTTGTAGTGCCGTGACGAAAAATAATTAAAAATGTCAATACGATAAAGTTAGTTAACCAGATTATGCCGGGGAAAACAGTGTTCAGCCACGAAGATGATGGTGGAAAAGGGGCCATGATACCGGTTTGGAAGATGATGAAGTTATAGAGCCAGATGGTAGTCGGAATCATCAGGGCCGCAGCGATCAGTAAATTGCCGGCTATAAGTTGGTAAAAACCTGGGAGTAGAGCGCCGATCGTGGCTAGACTGATGGTTGACATGCTTACAGGTTGTCGGTTTGGGGTCTCCTCCAGAGTATTTAATAGGGAGTGTTTTTGTGATTGAGTATTCAGGTAACAAACAGGGCATTGTTTCTCTTTGAGTTTTTGGATTGGGTGAAACAGGTGTCCGCAATCTGAACATATTCGGCGGTTGCCTGGAGTCTTTCGTAATAGATATAAAAGGCTGCAAATTGAGAAAATGACCAAGGCGAAATATAGTGATCGATTGGCTCTGGGGAATAGAATTCTCTGGAGAAACTCCGGTAGATAGATCTCTTTGCCTGGTTGCGCATCGGCGTAACGTCGGTAAAAATTATCGGGCAGGCTCATAAATATTAATTTTGTTTCAGTCTGCAGGGTCGGTTTACGGTTGTCATCGGTAGTTTGTATGATACTCAAGCTGGGGTCGCGTTTGAAAGCCAACTCTAATGCTTTAGAACTTTTTTCAAGGTCAAAATTTTGTTGAATATAGGTCCGGCTAAGATTGTAGTAAGGGACACCAGATTTTTTTTCAAGCTTACCCGCCTTTATAAACAGCAATTCACTCTCTTCGTAGTTACCTTGAAGAAAATAAAAATTGGCGAGATTGTTGTAAACTGCACCGATTTCAATTTTATGAGAGATGATTTTTTTTAAGAAAATTTCAGCTTCAGCGTATTCCTGGCGCTGGTGAGCAGACTCAGCTTGCGAGAAGAGTTGGAGGGTGAGCTGGCTCTGGTTGGTGGCCGGGAGTCTGAACTCATCACCCTTGCCGTTTTGGTTTCTGACGCCAGATGAGGAAGATCGGGCGGCCTTGAAAAAGGAAGAATCTAAAGCCAACAGTGAGGCCATCCCTTTTTCGTAGGCTAATGGTACAATTAATAGAGCTGTGACCAGGAGACTCAAAGTAATAATGTCGCGTCTGGTTGCCAGTAAGGCTAAAGCTATGGCTAAAAGGAGAAGGCTTGGCAGTGGGGCGGGCACAGTTATGAAAAGGATTGCCGCAGCGAGAGCTGTACACAGGGTTGTAAGTCCCCCTTTGCGACTCAACTTTAACCAACCCATTTCACAAAAAGCTCGGTAGTACTTAACACTGAAAAAAAGAGCAGAAAAAAAGAGCAGGGTTAGTGGGGTAAAGGCTACAGCAAGCCAGAAAAAAGTTGAGGCGTAAAGGCTTTCGAGAGGATTGCGCTGAAATTTCTTTACAGCCTTAAAGAAGCTTATCAATGATGTTAGATATCTGTGTTGTCGGAACATTAGCTTGCTGTAGGCAGTTTCAGGGAAGGAGTAGCTTGGGGAGATCGCTATGGCAGTTGTGGTAAGTAGTTCTTTAACTGACGGTGAGAGTCCTTTTTCTTCAGCCATATTAATGAGGGCTAAAGAGTAAATGCTAGCATTTTTAATGTTATTTTGACGCTGTTTGTTTGTGAATTGGTTGAGTGCAGGTTGTAAGGTCTTAACCGAGGTTGTCGGGGCGAGTATGACCCCCTGCCAAGCCTCCTTGATGGTGGTATTAGCCCAACACCCTGTGGGGTTGGATAAAGCCCAGAGTAAGATGAATGCACTCAAGAGTCCTGAAAAAGAGATCTGGTAAAACCTTTTACAATATACTCTTTCTGCAGTCATGTTTCAGACATCCTCCTAGATGGTTTTGCAAAAGTCTTTAATTGATAGGGTTATGTCGATGTTGAGCAGATACTGTTGATCTGCATCCGTTGCTAAACGCAAAGGCAGTGTGATTGTATGCGGATCAATAAGTCGGGCTTTGCCAACCTGAGCTATCTCTGGTGTAAATGGTTCGGCCCCAGTCTCGAGCGAAGCTTCTGCCTTATTACCAGAGAAAGCAAATGGCGGAGGATTGTCTGGCACTTCACTTTTTAAGTTAATGGGGACAGCTTGTCTGGGTTCCAGGCCAAGTTGTTGGGGGCTAGGTATTTTGCTGGCTTCAAGGCTAGGGTTGATTTTATTGGTAGCCCTCTTGTCAGTCGACACTGTTGGTGGCGAAAGCCTTCCTTTAGGTGCAGGGGCCACACTCTTATCATGTTGGACAGGTGGTTTTATTGTAGGCTTAATGGCGCTACTCTGTTCGGTACGTTTACTCTTGTTTTTTAAGTCCTGCAGGACCTGTTTACAACAGGCAGTCAGGGTCTGCAAAACCCCATTACCGGTAACCGCCGAAGCACCAAAGCTCGACAGGTGAGGTTGGTTGAAGAGTTTGTCAAGATCTTCGATACTCATGACATTGTCAAGGTCGCGTTTGTTGTATTGCAGGATCAAAGGGAGCTGGGCGATGTCGCGATTATAATATTTAAGATTTTCAATCAGATTGTTAAAGCTTTGAAGATTTTCATGTTCCATGGAGGTTTGTGAGTCAGCGACAAAGATTACCCCATCAACACCAGTTAGAACCGCTTTTCGGGTAGAATTATAGTAGACCTGTCCAGGAACTGTGTAAATTTGAAAGCGGGTTTTAAAACCTCCGACATTTTCAAGTTCAATTGGTAAAAAGTCAAAAAATAGGGTCCGGTCGGCATCGGTTGCCAGTGAAACCAGTTCACCTCTCTGTCTCGGGTTCAGTTTTTGATGGATATATTGAACGTTGGTTGTTTTGCCGCAAAGCGCCGGGCCGTAGTAGACAATCTTGGCGCTGATTTCTCTTTTTTTGTAGTTGAAAATTGCCATTGTTATCCTGATCCGGCATGACCGGAATTACCTAGGTGGTTGTCCGAGAATGTCCTTTCCCCCCAACTCTTAGTTATGCTCAAAAAAATATCCTCGGAGCTTTGCATAAGATATTTCACAGAACGTTCCTTCGGAACAATCTGTGAAATACGTAATATTAAGCATATGTTCCGACCGAAGGGAGTGCCCCAGCGGTACGGTTAATTTTCTTCGCATGTCTCGATTTGAGAAAATTGCTATTCTCGGACAGCCTCCCAGGGTACCTTGAAGAGCATCCCCGATGCGAATTTTTCAAGATAGCCACGTTCGATTAGACGAAAAAGTCACGTCGTGATTTTTTAGGTGTCACTACTTACCCTTGTACAGCATCAAACTTGGCAGAATCCTCCAAAGCTTCGATCTCATTTGCCAACTCCTGATTTGCCGGGTCAAGAGAGTGAGCTTCACGGAAAGCTTCAAGAGCTTGCGGGTGATGTCCCATTTCCTTCAATATTAAACCAAGCTGGAGTTTGAAAGTTAAAAAATCCTGCAGGGTTAATCCCTTCTCCAGGAGACCTTGTTGGACCTGTGATAGAGCTGATGACGGAGACCCTTGGTCGAGGAAAATGCGGCTTCTAAGTAACAGAGTTGGGAGCCTGAAGTTATTTGATTTTAAGGCCTCCTCACTTTCATGTAAGGCTTGGTCCGGCATCTTGAGTTCGTTGTAAGCCAATGCGAGATTGTAGTGGAACTTATCTGCATCGGCGTCATTTGTATCGTCTTTATAGGTAGATTTTAAGGTTTGAAAAATCTCTTCAACACCATGGGGTTGGCCCGAATCCATCGCCTCAGAGATTTCTGAACTGTCGTCTGAGCTGCTCTCAATGTTGTCAATCTCAGCTCCAAGTTCTGCACCCAGATCAAAGAAGCTCAGCTCCTCATCATTGTTATCAAGAAATGGTTCAGGCTTGTTTGAGCCCTCATTTTTAGTGACAATGATATCTGAATAGATACTCTTTGCATTTTCCCGATGTTCAGGGAAGAGTTCCTTGATCAGTAATCGGTAAGGTTCTTTGTCTGGAGCAATCTCTATAATGGTTTCCAGAAGCTGCAGGGCTTTATCCTTTAAGCCGTTAGCGTGATAATTGTCAAAGGCTCGGCGTAGGTAGGTTGTGGCATCAGCAAAGAACTTTTTGTTTTGGTAGATGTGACCTAACTCAAGGTTGGCCTCAAGGTGTTCAGGCTCTTCGTTAAGTATTTTTTTGTAGGTTGCAATTGCCAGGGGGGTGAAGTCCTGTTTTGTATAGAGACGGGCACTCGTACAGTACTCATCCAAAGCTTCTTCACGTTCGCCACGAGCTAGATAACTGTCGGCAAGTTTGAGGCGCAGTCGGAAGTTATTGGGATTTTGCTGAAGCCGCTCTTTAAGTGATTCGATAACCTCGTCTGAGACATCGACCGCCGTATCTTTCTGGCGTGTAAAAGCGCTCTTCAGTCTAGATAAGAAGCCTGGTTTGTTAGCCAATTTATAACAACACTTTTAGTGCCTTACAGGTTATTTTCTTGATTTTAAAACAAGAAAATGTTTTGATAAGAGCACTTGCTTGCGGGTTCCCCCGTGTTATCCAATTTGCAGTTTCAAGGATTGCCACTTTCCAGAGTCGATTAAAACCCTATTTTGCAATCATAAAAATCTAATTAATTGAAGGACTTAATATAATTTTTGACTTTTGTCAATTGTTTTGCTAATGCTGTTTGCCAAATTCAGTTCGTTAGTGATTGATACCGGTTTTTTGAGTTCATTATGATTGTCAGACCTCAAGCATTACATAAGGGCGATTGCCTGGGAATTTTTGCTCCTGCGAGCCCAGTTCGTTTAGGGTACGTTCGTAAGGGGCAGGAGTATCTGGTTCGGTCAGGTTTCTGTTTTCGTGAAGGGGACTCACTTTTTGAGCGATCATATCATGTTGCCGGAGAACTTTCATTGCGTCTGGCAGACATTGAAAATCTGTTACTTGACCCTGATGTAAAAGGTCTGGTTGCAGCTCGAGGTGGTTATGGCACCATGACCCTTTTGTCCCATCTCAACTATGAGCAGATCCGTAAACATCCAAAAGTAGTGTTGGGGTTTAGTGACCTTACAGCTTTGCAACTGGCCCTTTGGCATAAAATTAGACTGATAACTTTTTCTGGCCCCATGCTTGCGGTTGAGATGGCACGTCCTGATGCGGTGGCCGATCATTTGCTTTGGGCGTTTTTGACCGGGGCAAATGTGGCTCGGCTTAACTCTCTCTTGTCAGCCTTCTTGGCATCGCCGGAGATTGAGTTTATGCGCTCTAAAACATTTTCCGGTCGTTTACTGGGAGGCACTCTTACCATTATCGCCGCCCTTGCTGGGACCGGTTATTTGCCCGACTTCACTGGGAAAATTATTTTTTTAGAGGACCGGGGTGAGTCTCTTTATCAGATTGATCGGGCTCTAACCCAGCTACGTTTGGCCGGAGTATTTAACAATCCCGCCGCAGTTGTTTGTGGTGATTTTACCTTGCCGAACAGAGCTGAGGAAGACTTATTGTCAAATTTTTTGCAAGAGTTTTTTGCTGACGATAATTTCCCGGTTTTGATAAACTTTCCCTATGGGCACATCGCAAAAAGTTTTATTTTTCCGCAGGGAGGTAAAATGCAATTTGAGTGTCGGGAACGAAAAATTTCTTTGTTGGAGAGTCCTGTGTGTGATAAGTTTTAATGAATATTATGGTGGTTAAATAGATATGGCGGTTGATTATGAAGTAGCTTGTCGAGAGGGTGATCTCGCCGCAATGCTGACTGCAGCATTTTTGATGAAAGAAGGGTGTCGGGTTCTACTTTTGCCACCTTTGTCTGGGCGCACTTCTGAACCGAATTTTTTACTGCCAGCCGTAAGGGGTTGTCCGGCTCGCTTATTGGCAGAGTTTATCGATTTAGAGAGACCTGAAGCTCCTTTGTTGTCTTGGCAAGTGGGTTCTGAAGTTCAGTTTTGGCCTGGTTTTGCCGGGGATTCTTCTAAATCTGAAATTGTAGACTTAACTCTTAATTCAAAATTGTGGCTGCAGCTTGATGAACTTTGGCAGTTGATTGATGTATGCATGGAGCAGAACCTGAATATGCCGGCCTCTTCTATGGTTGGTTTCTGGGAGATGTTTTTGCTGCTGGTTCGTAGTGAATTATTACGTGAAAGTCGTCGTCATACCTTGGGAAGTTGGCTTGATGACGCTGGTATTTCTGCTTCAGAGCAATGCCGATGGCGCTCATTGGTGCCGTTAATTTCACTGTATAGATTTGCCAAGTTACCCATCTTATCTTTTGCTTATGGAGTTCAGACTCTTCTGAAACCATCAGGTTTAGTCGATATAACGGCTCTAAAAAACGAGCTTTGTAAATATTTACTGGCTCAAGGTGCGCAGCAAACGGCTGAAGAGTGGTCTCCGGTTTTTGACGGTAAATGGTTTGTTGGGGTTGGTAAGGATAATATGGTTTCCTGCCGTTCGACGGTCTATCTTGCAGATTCTAGTCCTGATGGGTTACGCAAAGAAATTCCTTTGGGAAATCAGCGTCGTGACTTTAAGCGACAGCAGTTGCTGGATGATCCTGGCTATCTGCATCTGCAGAAAAATGTTGAGCGAAAATTACTGCCTCATGAACCGTGTTCTTTGTACCATCTTAAGTGCAGTGAGTCAGATAGTTTATCCGATACAGAGTTTTTTAGCCCTGGTTTAGATGCCGGGATTGAGAATTGCGGGAGCCAGAGCTTGACCCGCCATAGGTGGCAGATGGTTGGGGATCAACCGGCTGTTAACCGTGGCGACATTTGGGGTTGGCAGCCCCGTTTACCGGCAATGATGGGCGCTGGATTTCTCCCCTTGACCGGAAGTTTTTGTCGTTTTTATCGGGTTGGCTGGCACAATTTGCCGGGTTTTGGCATTGGCGGCTTGGTCTACAGCGCTCGTCAGGCTGCCTTTTCGGTGCTTAAGAATGAATTGAGTTAGTTGACCATATATTTAAGGAGAAAATTTTGTTGAATTCACTTGATGTTATCATTATCGTGGTTGTTATGGCTGGAGCCTATTGGGGCTCTATCAGAGGTCTGTTGGCTGAGATGATTGCCACGGTCGGGGTTGTTGTCGGTATTCTGTCAGCGTCACAGTTTTATCTGTTTGGGGCGGAGGTGTTGCTTCCACTCTTGAGAGATCCGAAAATCACTAATTTTATCGCATTTCTCACTCTTTATTTGATTTCCATTCTAATCTTTTTTCTGATTCATCTGGTAATTAAATCAAATATGTCAGGAGGTGTGGTTTTACCGGCGAGCCGCCTGTTTGCGGCTTTGATTGGCGGGCTTAAAAGCGCTGTTTTTGTCTCGATGATTCTTTTTTTGGTTATTTTTCTTTGGGGTCCAGATAACTCATTGACAACTGGTTCTAAACTTTTATCCTATACCCTGCCACGTTGTCAGCCGGTATTGACATTGTTACCTGAGGATATGCAGGAGCCTTTGACTGAATATCTTGAGGAGCTTGCGCTCGAAATTGATGATGAAGGTGAGGGAGACAATTAAGTGAGAGAGATAATATCAGTAATTCTGGTCTCATTAAGTAGGCTAAACGGTATTTTCAGATTATGTCCTTGTTTTTTTAATCCGAAAACAATCTGTAAGTCTTTAAATATATGTGCATTAGTGATGCTTTTGCTTATGTTCAATGCGATTGGTCAGCGGCAGTTTTTATGTGCGGCAACTGTGGTGAAAACCATATCTGGTCAGGCGGTGCTGACTGATGGTGTGGAAAAAGCGCGCAAAGAGTCTATCTCGGATGCCTTGGGAGAGGCTTTGGTAAATTATATTTATGCCGATATGGCGACAAACCACAAATTTGAACAGCAGATTGATGAATTAATCTTAAAAAATCGTAACCTTTATATAAATAAATTTGTAATTCAGAGTGAACATACACTCGGGGAACTTTACCAGATTGAGTTACGGGTAGAACTCAAGAGTGAACTTATTGAGCGTGATCTTAAAAAGATTGAACAGTCAAAACAGCGTGTGGTTGAGCAGCTTACGCTGGTGGTTTTGCCACCTGGATCCAGAGCCAAAATTGACAGTTCAGAAAATTCTAACAGTGAGGGAGCTTCATTTGCTCCGATTATTGAACCCACAGTTCTGGAGTTAGAGCTTAAACAAGGGTTAGCCGTTTATGGCTTTACCTTAACTGGGAGTGGGGAGTTTTCTGAAGAGCTCGAATTGATGTTTATGAAGCTTATGGAGGCCGACGCAATTTCGCGATCGGATTTTAAAGCCTCATGGTTTGAGGGCTTATTGGCCGGGGATTTGATTGTTGCTATCAGGCCGACTGAGGTTAGGGAGGAGCATATCGTTTCTTTGCATAAATCATTTTGGCACAGTCAGGCAGATATTGTTTTCATCGATATGAAAAATGATACGATTATTCATCTGCCAACTGTCGGGGCTAAAGTTATCAGTGCCGATTACGTTGCTGGGATGGAGCGCCTGACTCAAGAGTTGAGTTCCAAAATACAAGAGAGTACGATTGTCAGGCTGTTGCGTGATTATGTTGTTCCCGGAGGGAGTGAAGAGCAGTTTATATTGAAGTGTGTTGGTTTTCGTCAGCCCGTTGATGTTATTGCTTTTAAAGAGCGCCTTAATTCATTGCGAACGGTTAAGGAGGTTTTTCTCTCCGGACTTGCAGCAGGTTCAGTAGAACTTGAGATTAGAACCTTAACCACACCGTTGTTATTGGAGCGATGGCTTAATGATTTCACATTTACAGACCTGCCTTTTAGGTTGAGTGCGACGAAGTTTTCAGAGCCCTCAGCTACAGTCGAAGTTAATCCCGCAGCTGAATTTTTTGTTGCATCACCCACTCATTTTCTGGTGCAGGTTATCTATGGTGCGCCGGACGATATTTGATTGCTTATCGGGTTTTTTGTCAGCAACTGCTACCGATGAAATTTGGGTTGCCTGTTCTGGTGGACTTGATTCGATGGTTCTGCTCTCGTTGGTGCAGGAATTTGTTGCAGATAACCATCTTTTATTAGGGGTGATTCACCTAAATCATAATTTGCGCTCAGAATCTTCAACCGATGAGTTTTTTGTTGCGGCTCATGCTTTCAAATTGGGTCTGCCGCTGATTCTTGGTCAGGCTCGAAATTTACGGAATGAAAGCTTAAAAAGTGGTCACTCTTTAGAAACAGTTGCCCGAAATCATCGCTACGCTTTTTTTCAGCGTCTGCTTGAAGCGCGTAATCATGCTTTAGTTGTAACTGCACACAATGCCACTGATCAGGTGGAGACAATTATGATGAACCTGATGCGGGGGACGGGTTTACGCGGTATTAAGGGGATTCCTCAGCGTCGGGGTCGAATTGGCCGGCCACTGCTCGAGGTGACCAGGTCACAATTGGTTAGTTATGTTGAGTGCCAGCAACTCCTTTTTCGAGAGGACCCTAGCAACAGTTCCTTGGAGTTTAGTCGTAACCGGGTTCGGCATGAGCTTTTGCCGATTATTCGTAAACTTGGCGGTGGTGGAGTTGAGGAGAGGATTGCTGGGGCAGGGTTGCGTTTGGCTGGTGACCTTAAGATTGTAGAGCGTAAGATCGATGACCTTTGGCATGAAGTGGAAGCAATTGAGCATGGGTTTACTGTTTCACGGGAGTTGCTGCAGAAGAGTGAAGTTGAGTTATTGCCTCATTTCCTGGGTCGTATGATTCGTCGCGCTGGGGCTGTGAAACAGGTTTCAGCCCGAGTTTTAGATGATCTTGTCAGGCTTGTGGGGTGCAGTGGTACACGCTGTCAGAAACACTATGACCTTGGGTCAAATCTGGTGTTTAAAACTCTGCCTGAAGTTGTTTTTATTGGTGAGCAGCCGGTCACTGGTCGACTTTCCACTATAGTGCCAGAATACCAAGTTGTGCTACAAGATTACGGTCTTTGTCACTTGCCATTTGCGCTTGGTGAATTTAAGCTGAGCCAGCCAACCTCATCTGTGGATGTAGCTTGTCAGAGAAATGGGTTTGAAAACACTTTTCATGATGTGAAAATGACAGAAATCATTGATGCGGGTAAACTTGAATTTCCCTTGATTCTGCGTAATCGTCGACCTGGAGATCGTTTTCAACCATTGGGCCTTGACGGGCAAAGTTGTAAATTGAAGAAATTTCTTAATGCTCGGGCTCTATCCCTTTTTGACCGCTCTGCTCAACCACTCCTATGTAATGGGAGTGGTGAAATTGTCTGGGTTGTTGGAGAGCGTCTAGATCATCGTTTTAGAATTACCAGGCAGAGCCGCAAGGTTGTTAAATTGAGTTATTTCCCTTCAGTGGTGCCCTGGTAGGGCGTTGATTGACAGTTAAGTCGGGAGTTGGGGGCGGTTGCTTTCACTGCTTCTGAAAAAATATTGGTTGGAGTGTTAAAAGTATGTATGCAGAGTCACTGATAAGGGCTTTCGATCTGGCTGCCGAAACTATTGTCGCGGCTTCTGGTGCAGTTGCGGTTTTGACCGGAGCTGGAATTTCTGTCGCCAGTGGGATTCCAGCTTTTCGTGGTAGCCAGGGGCTTTGGGACCGGTATGACCCGATGGAGTACGCTGACATTACAAATTTCAGGCGTGATCCTGAGAAAGTGTGGATGATGCTTAAGGAAATGCTTGAGGTGGTGGAGAGAGCGCAACCTAACAGGGCTCATAAATGTTTGGCTGAATTTGCAGAAAAAGGGCTTTTGCAGACCATTATTACACAGAATATTGACGGTTTACATCAGGTCGCTGGAAGTCGCAAAGTAATTGAGTTTCATGGTTCTACCCGGAATTTGAGTTGCCTTAAATGTGACTGGCGCTGGCCGCGATTTAAGCTTGATGAGACGCAGAATATGCCACCGCTCTGTAATCAGTGTGGTGCTGTGCTAAAACCTGAGGTTGTTTTTTTTGGCGAGCAAATCCCGCGCCATGCTTTGCTAGAGGCTTCGGCTGCGGCGGAAAAAGCTAAAGTGATGCTTGTGATCGGCACCTCAGCCAATGTTCATCCTGCGGTCGAGATGCCAATTCTGACCAAAAAGGCTGGTGGGCGGGTAATTGAGATAAACCTTGAACCGACCCCTATTTCCGGTCCGGTTGCGGACCAGACGATCTTAGGACCGGCTGATCTTATACTGCCCGAAATTATGGCTGCCTGTGAGAAGATTATAGCAAAATGAGTCTGAAAATACTTTTTATCGACCCAATTGGTGGTCTTAGCGGGGATATGTTTCTCGGGGCCTTTCTTGACTTGGGATTACCTGTTGAACTTTTGCGAATTGAGCTCGAAAAGGTGGGTTTGGGTCGCTTTTTTGAGTTTGAAGTAGAGGTTGTTGAACGGCATCAGATTGCGGCGCGAAAGATCAATTTTCCGATTCTTCCTGAAGCATTGGTGACACCCGCCCCAAAAACTATGGGGGCAGTTGAAACGTTGCTGGCTCCTGCCAGCTTGCCAGCTGAGATTCTCGCTTTTACTCTCAAGGTTTTTCGCCACCTTGCGGTTGCCGAAGCGAAAGTGCACGGCTCAAGTGTCTCAAAGGTTCATTTTCACGAGGTTGGTAACTATGACACGATTGCCGATATCGTTGGGGTAGCCACTGCAATTAATTGGTTGAAACCACAGGCTTTAAGGCTAAAGCCGGTACCTTTGGGTTCGGGTTCGGTTGATTGTGCGCATGGCAGTTTACCGGTTCCAGTGCCGGCGGTGATGGCGTTACTTGAAGATATCGTCGTTGTTGAAAGTGGCATTGAATCAGAGTTGGTAACTCCGACCGGGGCGGCAATTTTGAAAACCCTAGTTGAACTTTTTCCGCCATTTGATAAAAGGGTTTGTAAACTCGGTCGAAGTGGGTATGGGGCGGGTAGCCGTAAGTTGATTGAAAAACCGAACCTACTCCGACTTAGCTCAGGGTCCAGTGAGGATGTTTTTATCTCTGATAGAGTTCTGCCGTATGCTTTGGAAACTTTAGTTACATTGGAAACTATTATTGATGATATGACTCCAGAAAAACTGGCGTTTCTAAAGGATAGACTGCTTGGCGATGGTGCTTTAGATGTGATTAGTTGGTCGCTTTTTATGAAGAAAGGGCGACTGGGAAATAATTTACTGGTTCTTGTGAAACCTGCCCTTGAGACTAAAATTGTTAACCGGATTTACGCTGAGAGTTCAACCTTGGGGATTCGGCGTTTTGTCGGTGAACGTTATTTTCTCGAGCGCGAGATTCGATCTTACCAGACCTCGTTTGGTGAAATCCGTTGTAAGATAGCCCATGATAAATCGGGTCAGATAAAAAACTTAAAGCCTGAGCACGATGACTTGGTGGCACTGGCTCAATCTCACGATTTACCCTTAACCCGCCTCGAACAGCTCATTCTAGCTGAACTGGCAACGTCCTGAGTTCGCAGAACTTTTTTATT
>DAOWHJ010000043.1 GCA_030641485.1 Pseudomonadota bacterium | reverse complement strand
TTCAAACATAGCAATCCCGTTGGGATCTTCAATCTCGGCAGCAAGTTCCCGATAAGCTTGGCCAGCCTTTTTCTCATTACGAATACCAATTATTAAGATATCTAAAATTGTTTTCTGGATATCTCCATCAAGCTTTACCGGCCCACCTTCAACTCCGACCGGTTCCAGCAAGGAACTTTCATAGGTAATATAGCAACTGTTCCCAGTCAATGAAGTTCGCAAACGCTCCAGAGCTTTATAGTGGCCATCTTCAAACTCTGAAAGCTGTGTAAAAAGAGATTTACCCGCTCCACCAGGCAATTTTGACGCCGCCTCAGCATAAAAGTCACTCGCTTTTTTCTCAGCTTCCATCCCCAACTCGATTGCATCAAGCACCGTTTTACTACATCCAATCATAAGCACACCTTGCCTTTTCTCAGTATTTCTTGAAATCAGAAAGCCTGAGTTAGAGATAAACGACATAAACCGAACCAATTAAGTCTACTCATACAACATTGAAAATCAATTTGCAATCATTTTATTATTTCCCCGCTACAGGACCTACAGCAACAACATAGAGCGGATCAAAATTTTGGGGCAGTGAGCAGATCTCCGCTAACTCCCGGTCGTAAAAGGCTCCAACACCACAACAACCTAAATTGAGTGAAGTTGCCCCAAGGTAGAGGCGTTGTCCTAAGCGCCCAGCATTAATGTTAAGGTAACGGTAACTTCTGGGACCATGAATTTTTTCGGCAAACTCAAGATCGGCAACAAAAATAAATTGCAGGGCTGCTTGTGCCAGCCAACGCTGATTAAGGGCGGCAGCGGCAAGCTCTGCCCGACGATCGTGATTATCTAAAAGAGCAAATCGTCTCCGGTTAAGATCAAGCAAATAGAGTCCATCAGCAAAACCCCCAATGTCGGCAGCGAAGAAGAGAATTTCAGGTCGCAAAAAAGTGGTCTCTAAAGTTTCATCTAACAATAGATCAATTAGTATATAGAGGTATTCTGAGCTAAGAGAAACCCTTTTTTTAATGAAATTTCTCCGCGAACGTCGTCGGCTGAGGCTCTCAACATAAGTAAGTGATGATTGGGGTGGGATAATATTATCCGGAATCTTATGCCAGTTTAAAATTCCTTGGCCCAATTTTGCGTGACTGATTTGGGGGGCGTTATTAAGTCGGGGTAAGGAGGTCGATTGGTGAATTTCATTCAAGCAGGGATACTCGACCTCCTCTTCTGCAGGGGGGTGCTGTGAAATCAGTTCCGGGTCATGGTCAACCGGAGTTTCACTAACCGTTAGAGATTTTGCCTGTAAACGTACCGCCACCAACCCGACTTCACGTTGTTCTTCAAGGTTTAAATTTTTATTAATAGTCGAATCATCAAAATTGAGTACTATTTCAAAACCAATCTCCATAAACTGCAGCGCTAAAGCCAGGTTTTCCAAGGCATGGCCACAATCTAAAAGCAGGTAGCGATAGGCGCGATTTTGATATTTCCAGGCGGTCCGGAAAAAGAGTGTACTAATTATCAGGGTTGCTGAGCCTGCACTATCAGCAAAGGTCTTGTTTTGAGGGTGACAGGCACCGAAAAATTCTTTAAGTCGGGGATTTTGCCGTAAAAGGTTTAACCCTGGTTTAAGCAGGTCGTAATGGTAAAGGCCAGCCGGCAAATCATCAGCTCCGGGAAATGCAAGATAGAATTCCACCGGATAAAGAGCGCCGGCTGAAGCGTTACTGCGATACCAAATTTCACCCTGTGCAAAAGTACTTTTTGCAGTTAAGGATGAAGTTAAGAGCAGAAGGGTAGCTATGTCGTTAAGGGTCAGGTGTTTTGTTGCAATCTCGGATGAGTCACTCGATGTCTGCAACTCTTTTTTTATTACATCTGATAGTGAACTTTGCAAAAAAGATTCTGGTGACGGTAACGGCAAGGTGTAGGATGTGCAGGGAGAGTAGTTTTTGAAAAATACCGGTTGCTTAGACCAATCAAGGCGGTGGCCACTCATGCGCCCTCTGGTATAAGCTGTCAACCATTGGTATTGATGACCGTTCTCAATCATCAGGCAAGTTTTGACAGTCGTTCGGCACATTTTTCGCCGAGAAAAACCAGCGACTCAATATCAAGGTAGTCAAGCACCGTGGCATCAAATAAAATCTTGACCTGAGCCGGAAAACCGTCTTCAATAGCGGCATCCCAGAAAAGTATCTGGAAAGGAATTTTCGGTAGTGGATAAAAAACCGCTGCGACTTCGGCATTACTATCTATCGTGAAAAAGTCCGCCTTTAACACCTTAAGCGAGGCTCGCAGGCGTTCTGGGTTGCCACTGTAGGCGGCAGCAATTTTCTCTTCACAGCCAGTCACAAAGACTTTGCGTTTTGCGAGACTTCCGGGCAAGCTCTCCATTGGCACCCATTCACCTATCAAAGGGCGCCCACCATTTTCGGCAACATAGTTGTAAAGCAGAACATGATCCCAAAGGTCATGCTCGACATTCTCCAATGACTTAATCTCATATTTGGTGACGCGAAAGTGCTGCTCCAGAAGATTAATGATTAAGCAACTCCCCTCACCGTCCGGCAAGCTCTCCAGGCCGACGCCAATGCGATCTGCAACTTGAGAAAAATCGTAATCTTTTATTTTCCCTTGGACAAATTTGCGGGCCGAAAAGAGATGGTCGGGGTAGGCACTGTCATTACCCTGATCCTTTAATGATTTCTTGATGAAAGCTAAATCTTGAGGTTGCCAATATGGACAAAGTTCTGGCTTTGCCCCCTCTCTTAAAACATGTGTGGCGAAAGCCATACAGGTAGTAAAGCCGCACTCCTTACAGTTGTTGCGCGGTAAAATTTTAATTAAATCAAGAATCTGAAGAAGACGTTTCTTCTCAGCCATCAGCTAGCTCTTTTAATTTCTTTTGCCGATTAATTTCGGCATCTGATGGTCTTACATAGAGAGGTTCAAGGCTCTTGCCCGCAAGCTTCAGTCCGACTAAGCTCTCATCCTGTGAATCAACCAAGGGCATTTTGAGCAGTAGTGTCAGGTCAGGTTGAGAGTACGGCATTCCCAGTAAGGTTGCATCGGGTAACAATTGGACAAGTTCAGCTCTGTAAACCTCAACTCCAGAGCCGACTAACAACATGTCAGATTCTGGAAGTTGCTCCGCTAAAATCTGGGGGTCATCAACCCGACAAGGTGTGAAACGAGTAAGGTTATTACCATCACTAATATATGCAGACCAATAGAGCTGTTGTCGGCGGGCATCAGTTAAGACGGCAAGATTTCCGGTCTGGTGAGCAAATTTTAGGGCAACAAGATCATGACTGATAAATGTATAGAGAGGCCTATTCAGCGCCTGGGCCAGACCCTGCATACTTGCCATGCCAATCCGCAAACCGCTAAAGGAACCGGGTCCACAGCCAACAACCAATTTCTCTATTTGGCTACTTTTGACCGATGCCTGTTCTAATATCCAGTCAATCGCAGTCATCAAATTGAGTGAATGTGGTTGTGAAAGTGCCAAACGTAAATCAACCAGGGCTTTCTGCTCATCCAAAAGCGCAACAAAAAGGTTTTCACTGCTACTATCAACGGCTAAAGTTAAGGAACTCATTGACTGATACCTTTGTAAAAAGTCACAGGATGGCTAAGTAAAAATTTCGATATACAAGCTGTAGTGTTTTTTCAGGCGCGAGACCATACATGTAGTATGTCGAGTGCATGAAAAAGCGCAACAGCGCAGAAGATCGGAATTTTTACAACGCCATCATTGACTGAAAATCCTGCTCAAATCATTATAAAAAACAAAGACCATTAAAGAGATCAAAAGACAAAAACCAAACTGTTGGGCAAATTCAATTTTGCGCGCGCTTACGGGTCGGCCGAGAATAATCTCCATCGTTATAAAGAGCAGATGACCACCATCTAATACCGGGATCGGGAAAAGGTTGAGGATGCCAAGGTTAACACTGATAATCCCCATGAAATAGAGCAGACTTAAAATTCCAGCTTTGGCATGTTGTCCTGCCATCTGAGCGATCATTATCGGCCCCCCCAAATCCTTGGCCGGAATCACCCGCTCAATCATTTTGATAAAGCCTAAGACCGTCAGGTAAGAGACCTTCCAAGTTTCAGCCAAGCCTTGATACAAAGCCTCTCCAGGTTGATAATGTTTAATCTCGGTCTCACCTGAAGCGGTAATGCCAATGATATAGGAGACCACATTCTCACCAAACATATTCTTACTATCGATACTTTTGGGGACAATTTTGACATGAAGCAAGGTTGCTTCTCGCTCGTAATCTATATCGAGTTCTAAACCACCGCTGGCCCTGACAGCAGTTGACAACTGTTCCCAAGTTTCAATTTTTTTATTATTGATTGAAACTATTTTATCCCCGGATTGCAGGCCCGCAGCGAATGCTGGCATCTCATGGTTAACTTCACCAATCACCGGACTTAAGGAAGGTACTCCAAAAAGGTAGACCACGCTAAAGACAAAAGCGGCAAAGACAATATTGGCTAAAGGTCCGGCAATAATAATTGACAATCTCTGCCAGGGGCTTTTGTATTCATACGAGAATGGTTTGTCTGCATCACTTAGTTTACTATCATCACTATCATCACCTTTCCCCTCACCCAGCATTTTGACATAGCCCCCTAAAGGGATCGCTGAAAGTAAGTATTCGGTATCGCCTTTTCGAAAACCAAAGAGTTTAGGACCAAAACCCAATGAAAACTTGAGCACCCGAACCCCACAAAATTTGGCCACCAGAAAATGGCCCAGTTCATGGACAAAGATTAAAATACCTAAAACTATTATGGCTGAAACCGTACTATACATAAATTATATTCCTGAATTCAAAAGTGATTGCCGGATCTTGGCGTCAAAATCTAAAATTTCGGTCAGAGTTGTAAATTCCTGAGCATCTACTTGATCAAGGGTTCTGGCAACGATTTCAGCGATTTCTAAAAATCCAATTTTACCTCTACGAAAAAACTCAACTGCAACCTCATTTGCTGCATTAAAAGCAATTGCGCCGCTGTCACTCATTTTAAGGGCTTGGCGTACCAACTTCAAAGCCGGGAAACGCTCTTTATCGGCAGCAAAAAAATCGAGTTGACCGATTTCGGCCAAATTTAATTTCGGCAGGTCAAGTTTTAAACGTTCAGGATGGCTTAAAGCATAAGCAATTGGCAGGCGCATATCTGGAAGTCCAAGTTGAGCTAAGACTGAACCGTCAAGATATTCGACCAGAGAATGGACAATACTTTGTGGGTGAACTAAAACCTCTATTTTATCAGGAATCACATCAAAGAGCCAACGTGCTTCAATAATCTCTAAGGCCTTATTCATCATCGTTGCCGAATCTATGGTAATTTTGGGTCCCATATTCCAGCGTGGGTGGCATAAAGCCTGTTCCGGTGTAACTTTTGCCATTTCAGCTATTGAAAATTCTCGAAACGGGCCGCCTGATGCGGTTAATATAAGTTTTTCAACCCCTCTCTCAGATTCTCCATTCAAAGCCTGCCAAAGAGCTGAATGTTCACTGTCTAATGGTAAAATAGAGACATTATTGGCCGCCGCAATCTCGTTTAATAGGCGACCCGCCATAACCATTGACTCTTTATTCGCCAAGGCAACGTCCTTCCCCGCTTTAAGGGCAGCGTAAGTTGGCTCTAAACCAACAGCCCCAACCATCGCCGCGACAACAATATCAGCAGAATCATGGGTTGCCACCGCCACTGCTCCAGGTTGACCAAACATGATCGGGATAGAGAGCCCTCTCTCTTTTAGCGCTATGGCAAGCTCTTTCGCCCCAGATTCATCCTGCACTGACAGCAATTCAGGATGAAAACGCAGGGCTTGAGCAACCAGTTCAGAGATATTGCGCCCGCCACCCAAAGCCACAATTTTATAGCGTTCTGGGAATCGCGCGACAATGTCAAGAGTGCTGCGACCAATTGAACCGGTGGCCCCAAGTAGGGAAATTTTTTTCACATTATTTGTCAAGTCTACAGAACCCACAGAGAATAACCATAATAGATTACCGGTGCCGCAAACAGGACACTGTCAACCCGATCGAGAAAACCCCCATGTCCGGGAATTAAGTGACCGGAATCCTTAACTCCTTGACTCCGTTTCAAATAGGACTCAAAAAGATCACCCATTTGCCCTAAAAAATTAGCCGCCAAACCTAAAACCACAGCCTCATTCCAGGAAATTGTTATCAGGCCAAGCCAGTTTAATGAAAGCGCGAAGAAGGCTCCACCGAAAAGACCGGCAAGAAACCCCTCAATTGTTTTGTTAGGGCTGATCTGGGGTGAAAGTTTACGTTTCCCCCAGTAAGTGCCGCAGTAATAAGAGAAAGCATCACCGCCCCAAGTTACCATAAAGACCATCGCTACCAGAGCCCGCCCTTCAGGTAAATCCCAAAGTAAAAGAAGGTGGGCAAAGAAGAAAGGCAGATAAAGAATGAAAAGGATTGCCAGCGCAAAACGAGGTAGGGCTTCAGCTTCAAGGCCGGCCTCAAAAAGGAGTAAAACCAGTGCAAACACAGCGATTGTTAAAGCCCCTGAAAGTGCCATTACCCCACCGTAATAGGCCGCAATAAAGAGCAAAAAGGCCATAAACCAGACGGGTCCCTTCAAGAGAAAACCCCCTCTTTCACCAAAAAAGAGCGGCCAACTTTCATTTACAAGTAACCCTAAAATTCCAAGTAGTAACATGAAAAAAAGCCATTTCGGCGCGGTTGCCAGAAGTAATACAATTAATGGCAAAGCTACTGCTGCCGTTTTAACTCGCCGATGACAAAAGATATTTTTCATGGTCTCATTCATGGTCACTCTCCTGTGTTAGGTACTAATTCGAAATTAAAAGAGAAATCATAAGACTCGGCCAAAGCGCCGTTCTCTCTGCTGGAAATCGTTAATTATTTGTAACAGTTCATCTTTTGAAAAATCTGGCCACAAGGTATCGCTAAAATAGAGTTCAGCATAAGCTAGTTGCCAAAGTAAAAAATTGCTGATTCGATACTCACCCCCGGTTCGAATCATAATATCTGGATCAGGAAGACCGGCGGTATCTAAATGGGAGGTCATCAACTTATCATCAATAGTATCACACTTTAACTCTCCGGCCTGAACTCGTCTACAGATAGTCTGTACAGCATCACAAATTTCATCCCGGCCGCCGTAGCTAATTGCCAGATTCAAGGTCATAGTTTTACCCGCAGCGGTCTTCTTGCAGGCATCTTCAAGTTCTTTTCTCACTTTAGGATCAAGACGGTCAAGCCGACCAATAGCACGAAGGCGAATCCCCTGCTCCATTAGGCGTTTGGTTTCACGTTTTAAATAGTGGCGTAAAAGGCGCATCAACGCCGCAACTTCAAGAGCCGGCCGCTCCCAGTTTTCAGAAGAGAAGGCGTAAAGAGTTAAAACCTCAATCCCAATTTCAGCGCACAGACTAACCATCTTATCAACAGTTTGGGCTCCAGCTTCATGGCCCTTTACACGTAACTTCCCGTGCTGCTCAGCCCAGCGCCCATTCCCATCCATAATCATAGCAATATGACGCGGCAGCAGAGGTTTTATATCAAATTCATCCATACTTTTTTCAACCAATCCAGTAATTACTTTAGTAGCTAGTTACCCATCAGTCTATATTATCGGGTTAGGGGTTGCAAGTCTTTTCAATCTCGCGATTCAAGAAAAAGTTGAACTTATGTGGATTAAAATGTAAAAGAGCCCATGTTTTCTCAAAAAACAATCATCCTAGCACCGATGGCGGGTATAAGTGACCGTCCTTTTCGTCGGCTTTGCCGCTCTTTTGATGCTGATCTTGCGGTCAGTGAAATGGTCAGCGCCAAAGGACTAGTCTATGGCGATCACAAAAGTAAATTTTTTTTATTTCCAGATGAGAGCGATAAGCCGCATTGGGTTCAACTCTTCGGATCAGAGCCTGAGATAATTCGGGAAGCCGCCCAGATTGCATTGGAAGCTGGGGCTGATCTTATCGATATCAATATGGGTTGCCCAGTTAGAAAGGTAATTAAAACTGGAGCCGGTGCGGCGCTTCTGCGAGAGCCTGAACGAGCGCTGAAAATCATCCAGGCTCTAGATCGGGCTCCGGCAATTCCATATACGATCAAAGTAAGGTGTGGGTGGGATAGTAACAGTAACGTGTTAGAGTATTTCATCAACTTAGCTGCGACATATAATGCTCGAGCGCTTATCTGTCACCCACGTACTGCAAAAATGATGTTCTCTGGTTCGGCCAATTGGGAGCAACTTTTTTCTGCGGCTGAAAATGCTCCTCTACCGATTATTGGTTCAGGTGATATCAGCGATCCACAAACTGCAATTAAATATCTGGGCAACCCAAACCTGTCCGGGATCATGCTTGGCCGTGGAACCTTTGGCCGCCCTTGGTTTTTTAGGGAGATCAAGAAATTGCTAGAAAAAGGTGAGAGTTGGTCTCCAGACGCTAAACTTAAACGGGAAACTATCCTTAAACACGGGGATTTATTAAGAAGTGAATATGGGGAAAAGACCGGCTTGCTGCTCTATCGCAAACACCTGTCCTGGTATATCAAAGGGATTCACGATGCTGCCAAATTCAGAAAAGAGATTTTCACATTGACCTCATTTACCGATATAAAGAAAGTTGTTGATAACCTGTTTCAGTAATTCAACGAATTAATCCGAAAAGTGCGCTTTATCTGCTGTTTATCCGTAGTGAAAAACAAGATGGGCTCAGATAAGCACAGCTTCAAAACAGTGCTTAGTCAATCATCCTTCGAAGTATGGCAAATAATACAACCCTTCCCTGAACTGGCCGAGTCTCCAGCTTTGATATTAGCGTAATCCCACCTTAAGATATCGCCATGATCAGTCGCATGAGCCTTATGGCATGAGATACAGCTTACATAGTCGTTACCAACATTGTGAAGTTTTATTCCCGGCGTAACCACTGAACTTGGTGAATCTGGAATTATTTTCCTCGTTACTGGGGCATCAATACTATACTCAGTATAGTATTGATACTCTCCAGTGTTGGGTATAACGAGATTAGACGGGTGTCGGAACCAAGGTGACACAAATCTGTCTCCACCAAGATCGTAAGCTGAGTGAAAAACTGGGTGGCAACGCATACACAGGTACTGCATACCTGAGCCTGGCGCCAACACGCCTGTGTCACTTGTTCCGTTAGATTGATTGTCGGGACCATGACACCAGCCGCAACCATGAACCCAGGGACTAGTTGCTTGGTGCCCATCTATTTTATATTCATTGTGGTGATCTTTGTCTGTATTTTGCCAATCTGCCATTTCTAGCCCTTCAACTCCCAACAAGAACCGGAAACTATTACCAACGGTTGTCCCTGTAGGTTTTTCGAAGCCACCAAATGTTTTATCAGCAATTGTATGGTGTGCCCCCTGCATACTGGCCATAGGGTCAATTATATGACTATTGCCATGACATCCGTAAAGGCCTGCGCAGGTGAAACGCTCCGGCATTGTATCTGGATGTTGAATGCCAGCACCTGCATTCTTCAAGGGTCCACCAGGAGGATAGAGATGAATTGTATCTTGGGAGGCTAGATCAACGACATTATGCCCGTTATTCTGCGACTCACTTAAGTAAGAGAAATTTCCAGACGCAAGGTCACTCCCGTCTGTATGAATTACCTGGGGAATACCATTTCCTGAGGAATCAACAATGATGTTAGAGGCCCCTCCTTGTGCATGACAACCAACACACCCCGAGGTTCTGAGCAGGTGAGAATTTGGCTCATTCGAACCATCATAGGTCATTGCAGCACCATTTTGGGAATTATGCATGGTATGGCAATTTGAACAGGGACCCTTGACCATGGCAAAAGAGAGGGGCGCTTGAAAGATAAAAAAGGCTATCGCTATGAACCCAAAGATTCCACTGGGTGATATTATCATTTACTACTATTCCTTGCCTAGCAGATTGTATCTGTCGGGAGACGGGCAACGTTTAGAACCTGTTAAAGCGCTTTAACGCGCAGGGCTAAATGACTCATTTTTGGGGTGTTTGCCCAATTTCAAGTCCTAGCAATCCAGTTCACTATTAACGCCAAGGAAATTCGCAAGTTTTATTCCACTAGAACTCTTTTATACAACATCAAATATTCAACCTTATCAAGCTGTAGAGGTCACCATAATTTTTCTTTATTTATACTGATCCCTTAACCTGTACTTTAAGATTTTACCACTTGCACTACGTGGCATTTCGTTAATAAAAAGGACTCGACTGGGAACTTTATATGAGGCTATTTCTTTTTTACAGAATGCTCTCAATTCAGCCTCGTTGACTTCTCCCCCCGGTTTTAACTGAACCACGGCGGTCACGGCTTCGCCCCACTTTTTATCGGGCAGCGCAATGACCGCGGCCTGACCTACTTCCGGATGGCGATAGAGAACATTTTCAACCTCAGCCGGATAGACATTTTCACCTCCAGTAATAATCATATCCTTTTTGCGATCAACAACATA
>DAOWHJ010000111.1 GCA_030641485.1 Pseudomonadota bacterium | reverse complement strand
GAATGGCTGCCGCAATTGGCCGATCGCCTTGAAAAACTGGCCGATTTCAGTGAAGCTGCGATAGAGGATTTGATGCGGATTTTTGCCGAAGAGCTTGAGGTTAAACCCGGTGCCATTATCAATGGAGTTAGAACTGTTATTACCGGTCAGCTTGCTGGGCCCGGCCTTTTTGAGATTGTCACAACAATCGGTCGCGAGCGGGTTGTTGCCCGTCTGCGTAACACCCCGAAACTGTATTAGATCTGAGGCCTAACCATACAGCTTTTTCGCTCCCAAGTAGCGTTCACCTTCACTGTAGATGCAGCCGCAATATTGTTGCCGATACATCGCTTGCGCTTTTGAGAGTTCAATCCCCTCTTTCCAGCCGGTGCGAAAATCCTCGTAGTAAAACTTTACGCCGTAGCGCCGGCCTAAAGTCTCTCCGAGTTCGCGGATTTTTTCGTGTTGTTGAAACTTGCTGTAGAGCAGGGTCGTGGTGAAAGCTTCAAATTTACCTTTATGAGCGATCCTGGCCGCCTTTTCCAGGCGGTCCTGATAACAGAATAGGCAACGCTCGGTTTCGCGAAATAGTGCATTTTTCAGAAAGTTTACGAGCTCGTAGCGCTCATCAACAATCAACGGTAATTGAGTGCTTTCAGCCCAGTCGGCTAAGGTGTCACGCCGTTTCTGCCACTCCGTATAGGGGTGGATATGGTTGTAGTAGAAGGCCCGCAATTCATGGCTCTGACGGCGCAGTTGCATGACCGGATAGATGGCGCAGGGAGCGCAGCAACAGTGTAGTAAAATTTTCATAGTCTTAAAGGAAGTTAAAAAATCAGGTTGACAGATTATCTCTTTTCCACTATTTAGACACGCCTTCGGCAAGTTGGGTGGTCTTGTAGTCCTTTATTTGCCGGGAACTTAATATGGCCACGTTCTTAAAGGCGGGCCAGGCAGTATTTTTTATGGTGGGTGTAGCTCAGTTGGTTAGAGCGCAGGATTGTGGCTCCTGAGGCCGAGGGTTCGACCCCCTTTACTCACCCCAAAAAATCAGAAAACCCGGAGTTTGGACCTTTTCTAAATTAGGAACTGGTTTGACTTCGGGTTTTTGTTTTTTGTACCTACTACTATTTTGATTTACTCCTCTTGTCAAAGCCTTTTTGGCAAAGTTTGACATTAATTCGCCGGTCTGTTAGAAACTTGCCAGTTTTTGTTTTTCTGTTAACCATGTAAATGGATTGTTGATGAAAATAGTTATTTCCGGTTCTGGTGAAGTTGGGTTTCATCTTGCCGAACAGCTTGTGACTAGTCACCAGGATGTTGTCCTGATCGAAAAGGATGCCCAGCGAGTGAAGTTTGTCGCCGACCATCTTGACTGTATGGTGGTGCATGGTGAGGGTAGTAATCCGGAAACCCTGGCTCAGGCCGGGGTTGATGGTGCCGATACCTTTATCGCGGTCTCCAACCTTGATGAGATCAATATTGTCTCCTGCCTCGTGGTTGCCAATGAATTTAAGGTTAAGACCAAGATTGCCCGGGTGCGGAGTCTGCAGTATCGTCGCAGTGGTATTTTGAACAACTCTCTGCTTGGGATCGATTACGTTGTTAATCCTGAGATTGAGGCGGCGCGAGCGATTATGACTATCGTTGCGCATGGGGCGACTGGTGAAGTTTTGGTTTTTGATGATACCGATATTCAGTTGCGCAATATCTTTGTCGATGAGAATTCTCCTTTTCGTAATAAAACTTTGCGTGAAGTACGTGAGGAGATTCGTTATAATTTTATTATTGCCGGAATCAGTCGTGATGATGAGGTGATCATACCTTATGGCGACACCAAAATCACCTTAGGAGATCGGGTTTATATTGTTGCAAGCCATCGCAACATGGAGCGGATTTTCGCTCGGACCGGTAAATTTCGCCATAAACTGCACAATGTGGTGGTGGTTGGTGGTGGGAAAATTGGTTGTTATGTTACTGAATTTCTTTTAGCGAGTGGCCGCAGTGTTAAAATTGTTGAAAAAAATTATAAACATTGCAAATATCTGGCAGAACGTTTTCCTGAGGCTTTAGTCATTCACGAAGATATTGCCGATGAGAACCTTTTTGAAGATGAGCAACTCCACACCTCTGACCTGTTGGTGACAACGACTCAAGATGAAGCCTTAAATATGCTGACCGCACTGTATGCTAAAAGCCTGGGGATTAAACGGGTTGTGCCGGTAGTGAATAAATCGAGCTATATTAATATTGCCGATAAACTCAAAATTGATGCAATCGTAAGCCCCAAAGCGAGTTCCGTCAGTGCAATTTTGAAATATGTGCGGCGGGGTAATATCAAGCGTGTCTACACGATCTTTGATGGCAAGGCGGAGGCGATTGAGTTTACAATCAACCCCTCCAGTAAGATTGCCGGAAAGCGGGTTAAAGATATGCAGTTGCCGAATGGGACCCTGGTGGTTGCAGTTAACCGGCCCGAAGGGGAAAGCAGCAAAAATTTTGTTCCTAACGGTGAATTTGTGATTGAAGCGGGGGATAATGTTGTTACATTTGCCCGGGCCGAGCAGGTTGATTCTCTAGAAGAACTTTTTCTGCATTAATAGACTAGATTATGAATCCAAAAATTGTCTTACGGATAATATCCTACCTGCTCCTGATAGTTTGTGCCTTTATGTTGACAGTGGTAGCGGTGGCGGTCTCTTTCTCCGAGTTGACAGTTGCGAAAGCATTTTCCGAAACCATTGCAGTCACAGTTTTGGTTGCCGGAGCCTTTCTCTTTTTAACCCGGTCGTCGTCTCATTCACATCCCTCATTTAAAGATGGTTTTCTCTTTGTCGTTGGTGGTTGGGCAATTGTCGCCCTGCTTGGGGCCATGCCGTTTTATCTCTCCGGGGTGATTCCCTCATTTTGTGACGCCTATTTCGAAACAATTTCCGGTTTTACTACTACCGGGGCTTCAATCTTAACGGAAATTCAGAGTCTGCCGCGTTCAATTCTCTATTGGCGTTCATTAACCCACTGGCTTGGTGGGATGGGGATTGTCGTATTGACGGTTGCAATTTTACCCCTGCTCGGGGTTGGTGGTCTGCAACTGGTTAAAGCTGAGGCGCCAGGACCGACAGTCGATAAAATTACCCCACGGATTGCAGAAACAGCTAAGTATCTCTGGTATATTTACCTAGGGATGACAGTGGCTGAGACTCTGCTTTTGATGGGGGGCGGGATGGATTTTCTTGATGCCCTAACCCATACTTTCGGGACCCTGGCGACTGGTGGTTTCTCGACTAAAAACACCAGTGTCGCCTATTACAACTCAGCCTATATAGATTGGGTGATAACCTTCTTTATGGTGGCGGCGGGTATGAACTTTGTTCTCCATTTCCGGCTCCTGACCGGTCATGCCAGTTCCCTGAAAAACAATTCCGAACTGAAAGCATATCTGCTGATATTTGTCACAGCTACCATTGTGATTGCCTGGAAACTCAACCTCGAAGTCTACCCGGCATTTACGGATGCGCTGCGTTATTCAGCTTTTCAGGTTGCCTCGATCCTGACCACCACCGGTTTTGCGACAGCCGACTATGAGACCTGGCCCCATGTGACTCAAGCGATCCTTTTCCTGATGATGTTTGTTGGTGGTTGTTCGGGCTCAACTGGTGGTGGGGTCAAGGTGATCAGGGTTATTACTCTCTTTAAGCAGGCACTTAATGAGATGAAATATCTTATTCATCCGAAAGCGGTGTTTCCGTTACGACTCTCGGGCCAAGTGGTGCGTAAGAATATCGTTTACGCTATTTCCGGTTTCTTTTTTCTTTATATGACGATTGTTTTGGTGGTAACCTTTATTGTCAGCCTCTCTGGGGTCGATCTCTTGAGTTCTGTAGCTACGGCCCTGGCAACCGTCGGTAATATTGGCCCCGGATTCGGGGTGGTTGGCCCGACCGAAAACTACGCCCATTTTTCAGATCCGATCAAGTGGACCTTAAGTTTTGCCATGCTTGCTGGCCGTCTTGAACTCTATACCGTTTTAGTCCTGTTTACACCAATGTTCTGGAAGCGCTAAAGATTATTCTCTAGGTTGCAGTCGAGAACAGGCCTTTCTCAAGCGAACTGATACAAGTGGGGATTGATATTGCAAGCAGGAAAGGTAAACAGGGGCCCCCAATCAAAATTGAGAACCCCTTATCTTTTCAGCCCTTAATCGGGTTTGTGAATGAGACAGTTTTACTCTTTTTTACTCTCTTCACGTTTGGCCGAGATGATCGTAATCGGTTCTGCCGGAACATCACGGTAGTGGCCCTTGGTCGTAGTTTTTACGCCCGCGATCTTGTCGATAGTACTGATTCCCTTAACTACTTTAGCAAAAACCGCATAGCCGAAATTACCGTCACTGTGATCGAGGTTACTGTTGTTTTTCAGGTTGATGAAAAATTGACTCGTGGCACTGTTGATCTGTTGGGTTCGGGCCATCGAGAGGGTTGCCCTTAAATTGCGCAGGCCATTGTCGGCCTCATTTTTGATCGGGCTCCGGTTATCTTTTTTCTCCATTTTGTCATCAAAGCCACCGCCCTGAATGACAAAGCCGGGGATTACACGGTGAAAAATAGTGCCGTCGTAGAATCCAGCATCAACATAGTCGAGAAAGTTTTTTACGGTGATCGGAGCTTTGTCGGGGTAGAGTTCAAGAACCATGGTTCCCATGTTGGTTTCGAATACAACTTTAGGGTTGTCGGCAGCTCCTGAATCGGTCACAGTCGCTATTGTTAAAGCCATGAAAAGTCCTCCCAGTAATAAAAGTTTAGCAAATCTCATAATTTCTCCTTAGTTTAATGTAACTATTCAGCGTAAGTCAGAAAGCCCCATATATTGGTGAAATTCAGTGAATTCTGGGGACATAATCTGATTTCCCTAGGGAAGCCGGGATTGTGTACCCTGAATTTACGGGTTAGCTAATAGTTACGTTTTAATTAGTTTATTTACTGCCATTTTTGCAAGGCAGCAATAACTTGTCCCGCCTGTTTCTGGCTAGAGATATTAAATTTTGTTTTTGGCATATATGTGCCATTAACTTTTTGGTAACGGCGGATTATAAATTGATCCTTGCCGAATTCCGCATTTTTTTTATCCCAGTTCTGATAGTGAAAGACTATCGTTGTCCAAGCGCCCCGAGTCAGAATTTCCTTGTCAATTTCCTTGACCAGAAGCTGTCCATCCTCTTCGTAGTTAATGGTTATCTCATCAATCGTGTCCGCCATTATCTTTCTTCTCCTGTGATACAGTTTAAGGTTGAAAGTATTACTACTTGCCGCCGCGTAAGAGACCGTAAAAAGCCCCGACGACGCCGCCGGTTAAGTGAGCGAACTGGGAGACATTGTCATTTCCCAAAGAACTGTAGAGTTCATTGCCAAGGTAGAGAAAGGCAACCAAAATAAGGGTTAGTGGCACTTCTCCGGCTCTGATGTTGGAGCACGAACTTAAGAGAATCAGCATAAAAACAATGCCGCTGGCACCGATCAGCCCGGTATTGAAAAAGAGTGCATTTAAAATTGCGGTGAGCAGCGCGGTTACCAGAATCATCTCAAAAATACGGCCAGAACCGAATTTTTCCTCATTTATCGGGCCGATCAGAAGTAATAGTGAAAGGTTGGCGCTTAAATGAGCAAAACTCCCGTGTCCAAGAATGTAGGTAAAAAATTGGATATAGTGAAGAGGAGATGAGCTTTTGAGCCCTGGGTAGGCGGTGAAAAAAGTTTGGGTTGTGGCCCCGTTGGTAAGTTGGTGCGCCCCCATAACCGCACAGCATAAGAGTGCAAACGTCAAGGTGACCGGCGCATTATAACGAATTTTCATAGAAATCCCGGACCTGTAAACAAGTTAATAATTATCGACTCAACTCAATTGCCGCCCTAAATAGGGCTTGCGTCGAACCTTGTCAAGCTGATTTTACGATATTGCCCTTATGAGAAGCCCCAAAATCATCCAGATGTTTTGATTGACAAATCATCAAAATCGATGATAGCAGTTTTGGCCTTGGTCGTAGATAGTTTTTATGGAGTATTCCAGCTTGCAGAGCCATACACTTTCCCAGCGTTACATTGTTTTTGATTTTGAAACTACCGGTCTTTCCCCGAAAAATGGCGACCGGGTTATCGAGATTGGCGCGGTCGCCATCGAAAAAGGTCGGTTGACCGATGAGTTTCACAGCCTCATTAATACCGAGAAAGAGATTCACTGGGCCGCCCAGCGGGTTCACGGTATAGGGCCTGAAATGCTCAAGGGTCAGCCCGCCGCCACTCGAATATTCAAAGAATTTCACAGCTTTATTGCTGCCGATCATTTAATTGCCCACAACGCCGCTTTCGATCTGCGTTTTCTCGAAAGCGAGTTTGCCCGCCTTGATCTTACCCTCAACAATCCCCATCATTGTACCCTGAAACTGAGCCGCTTACACAATCGTGAACTCTCAAGTCACAAACTCGAAAATGTCGCCCGCCATCTTCTCGGCCCCGCCGCCATTACTGATTTAAGTCTGCATCGGGCTTTAGACGATGCCAAACTAACCGCCAAAGTCTGGCTCAAAATGATGCAAATTGAGATTTCAGGTTAATGATGCCTACTAAGATTTATCCGTAAAGGTACCATTGACAGCACTACGCCGTAAATGGTACCTGTTTATTTATGGATACCATCTCATCTTTGCAACCCGAAATTGAGTTCCCAGCCCTTCCCGTTACGCAGCACCAAATTCAAAATCTCGTAAAACATTTTCTCGTTCCGATTGTAATCTCAAACCTCCACTTAGAATTTGCCGCCCCGCCTGGCCAACGACAAAAAAATGGCCGCTGAATGATGGCAAATAGTAGGCGTTACCTATATTTTTTCTACAGGTTCAGAAGCTTTGCACCATGAAATATTCTTAAAATAAATACGGATTTCTCAGCGATTCGGTAACCTATTCGATATTTTTTGAAAATCAGATGCCGGTAGTTGGTATCAAAGAACTCATTCTCAGGTATCAGTGGATGGCGGTCAGGAAAACTTTCAAGAGAATAGATTTTCTTTTCCAGTTGAAGTATGAAATTTGCGGCATTATTGATGTTGTCGTTAGCAATGTAATAAAAAATTCGTTCCAGATCATCTTGGGCTTGCTGAGATAAGTTAACCTGATATATTTGCTTCACGTTTAAATTCCTTGAAAAAGGCATTGGCTTCCTTGTAGTGGTTATTACTGATATCTTCCTCTGCCGGGATAAGAAGTTTGAGTAAATTAAATGCACTTGTCATCTTTTCATACTCACTGGCAGCCAGAAGTACAGCTTCAGCTTTACCGTTTACCGTAAGGACAACCGGACGTTTGGTTTTTTGTATTTGTCCAAGAACTGAATTAGTATTCCTTTTCAGGTCTGTAATTGAACGAATATCTTCAGTTATGCTTAATGCCATTTGATTACCTCATAATATTTTATTAGCACTTTATATGATGCTTTCAGTATGCGATATTTAGTGCTAAAAATCCAGATTTTTTGCGGCGATGAAATGTGTCGAACCCAGCGATCTCACGCGTTCGCTGGGGGGGGTATAG
>DAOWHJ010000053.1 GCA_030641485.1 Pseudomonadota bacterium | reverse complement strand
TTATAGTTTTGGCATCAAACTTAAATAACGTCCTCAGGCCGCTCAGTTACATGCTAGAGAATTAAAAATCCGCAGATTTTCAATGCAACTTAAGTGTCAACTATAACAAAACCAAATTTTTAACGGACTATGGGTATATATAATCTCGATAAAATGTTTTCCCCGGTTCCATCCGCCAATTCGGTAATTGCTATTGTCGGTTTCTGCTCTTGTAACCAACAGAGTAAAGAGTGGCAACTTTACTGTAATCTAGTTGCTGGTGGCGGGCGTCGGGTCTGCATGGTGACTGTTGGTCATCAATGTGCGTATGGATGCCCAATTCCAAAAGATGATGTTTTTTCTTGCCTCGAAGATGTTCCTGAAGGTTTGGAACTGGTTGTAATGCTGGGCCCCTTAGCCGAAACCCCTGATCTTGTTGACCAGTGTGGTCGGCTTGGAGTGCATAGTCTGGTAATAATGAGTGCAAAGTCTCACGCCGATGAAGATTTTTTTGTCGATGAAATTATGGTTCGGGCTCGAAAAAGCCGGTTACGTATTTTAGGACTTAACTCTTCTGGATTTATTGTTCCAACCGCTTGTATCAATCTCTCTTTGTTTGATATTCCGGTAGTTGGAGGTGGGTTGGCCTTGCTCTCGCAGAGTGGGGCGGCTATTACTTCGATCTTAGGGGTTGCCAATGAACGCGGGGTCGGTTTTAGTCATGTTGTTGGTCTTGGGGCATTAACTGATATCGATTTTGGTGATATGATCGATTATCTCGGTTGGTCCGCCCGGGTAAGCTGTATCCTACTCTATCTTGAAAATTTAAAAGATGTAAAAAAATTCATGAGTGCCTGTCGGTCGGTGGCTATGATTAAACCGATTGTTGCCATTAAAGTGGGTAAGAGTGAACTTGGACGCCGGGTTATTGAAAAGCACACCGGACGCCCGGCGGGCGATGAGAAAGTTTACGATACCGCCTTTCGTCGGGCCGGGATAATTCGGGTCGATAGTGTTGATGAACTTTTGGCAGCTGGTGACTTCCTGGTTAAAAATGACGTTCCGGAAGGGCGACGACTTGGAATTATTACCAATTCTGGTGGTCTTGGAGTCCTAGCAGTTGATGCTTTGGCGCGAAAAAACGTTGCGGTGACAGTTCTGTCTCTTGAACTCGGAGATGAGTTGCAAGAGTATATCGCCCCCTATTCAGGGACCCTTGACCCCATCTGTATAGCTGCTGATGCTGATATAGAGCGCTACAAAAAAGTCTTGGAACTTAATTTTGTCGCAAAAGAGTTTGACACCATAATTGTGGTTGTGGTCCTTAACCACTGGTTAGATCCAGTTGCTTTGGTTTCTGAAATGCGTGAGTCTGCCGCTAAAGCCAAGGTTAATCTGGTCTATGTCTGGGTTGGTGATCGAAGTGGTCTTATTGATCGGGTTGAAGAGTTAAGTGATCGGAAAACCCGAATCTGTTTTACGATTGAAGATGCAATATTAAGCTGTCATTATGCATTACGTTATTATGAAAAACTATCTAAATTGGTCGTCATACCTCAACGTTACAGTCTTGAAGTTGCTTACAATCAGAAATCCATAATGCAATCCCGTAAACTAATAGAGGACTACCTTGAACGCCAGAAAAACTGTTTAAGCTCACATGAAGCCCGTGAACTTCTTAGCCTGTACGGGGTGCCGGTTAATAGATCTTATATAGTGACATCTCCGGATGAGGCTCTACAGATATGTTCCTCCATGGGTTATCCTATGGTTATGAAAATTGATTGTGATATGCCTCTGTATGAAAGTGGTATCGATGGGGTTTTGTTGAATGTTCGTAGTGATCAAGCTATGGTTAAGGGTTTTGGGAGATTACATCAGGTCGCCCAGGCGGCCGGCTTGAATACTTTTAATCTGACGGTTGAAAAAATGGTTGAGGGGGTCGATTATGAGATTAATCTTGGTAGCTATTCTGATGTTGAGTTTGGCCCCTATATTTTCCTTGGCGCCGGGGGGGTATATGCCCGGATATCTGCCGATGTTGAGGTGGTTTTGCCGCCTTTAGACCGGGCCCTGGCGCAAAAATTGATTAAACGGACAAAACTGTCTGAGTGTTGTGATGGGGTCAGGCCTTTTGCTTTAGAAGAACTTGAAGATACTTTACTTAAAGTGTCACAAATGGTTGTCGATTTACCCGAAATTGACAAACTCGTTTTAGATCCACTAATTATCGCCGGGGGCCGCCTAGTTGCGGTAGATGCCAAGCTGAACTTGAAAAAAACTAAAATCACTTCACCAGCCCATCTCGCGACGACCCCCTATCCAAATCAGTATGAATTCCATGAGACCTTAAAAGACGGCACTTCAGTTCTTATTCGTCCCATTAAACCAGAGGATGCGGCGGCCCATTACAAGATGGTTGCCGGTTTTTCATCACAGACACGCTACTTCAGGTTCTTTTCTTTACGGGAAGAGATCACTCCGGAACAGATGGCACGTTTCACACAGATCGATTATGAGCGTGAAGTAGCGGTAATTGCTGAAATTGAATTAGATGGAGAAAAGAGCAGTATCGGGGTTAATCGACTGCTCTATTATCCTCATACTGAAGAGTATGAATTTGCGATCGTAGTCACAGATGCTTGGCAACATAGCGGAGCTGGCTATTACTTGATGGAGAAGTTGATATATATCGCAAAAGATCGGGGAATTAAAGAGATTTTCGGTTTAGTTATAAGAAGTAATTCGAGTATGATGAACTTTATCAAAAAATTTGGTTTTGAGATTGTCGAGCGCGAAATTGATGTCTGTCGAGTTCGTCTGCGCTTGGTTGATGAACAATAATTTTTTTCTTGGAAAACTTCTACCGGTGTGTTAGTGCCAGCGCGTTGTAAGTGATAAGTTTCTTACTGATTTTTTACGAGTACAATAATTTTTTCAACCTATCTTTTTTACGGTCGTTTATTCAGTGACTGATACTCCCTTCGTTCATCTTCATCTCCATACTATGTATAGCCTTTTAGATGGTGCTATTCGGGTTTCTGACCTGATGCAGAAAACCGTCGACTATGGCATGTCGGCCGTCGCTCTTACCGACCACGGCAATATGTTTGGGGCGGTTGATTTCTTTAAAGCAGCCGAAAAGAAGGGGATAAAGCCGATTATTGGTTGTGAGGTCTATGTCGCTCCGCAAGGGCGTTTAATTCGCAATAAAAAAAGTGACAAAGAGTACGACAATGCCCACCACTTAGTTCTTCTTGCTATGAATGAGATCGGCTATAAAAATCTTTGTAGCTTGGTTACCAAAGGTTACCTCGAAGGTTTTTATTATAAACCACGAATTGACAAAGAGTTGTTGGCTTTACATCATGAGGGCCTGATTGCCCTTAGTGCTTGTATCGGTGGGGTTATCGCCAGTCCTTTACGGCGTCAGGATCGCGAGCGAGCTTTAGCTGAAGTTGAATTCTATCGTGACCTGTTTGACGACCGCCGCTTTTTTCTTGAAATCCAGCAAAACTCCATTCCCGAACAAAAAACAGTTAATCAACAGCTCATTGAACTTGCCAGTGAATGTTCAGTGCCTCTGGTTGCGACCAATGATTGTCACTTCTTGAACCGTGAGGACGCGCATGCGCATGAGGTTTTACTCTGTGTCCAGACGGGCAAGAATATGGACGATCCCAAACGTATGCGCTATCCGGAGGAGCTCTACTTTAAGTCACCACAAGAGATGACTGAAGCTTTTGCTGATCATCCTGAAGCTATTGCTAATACTGTTGAAATTGCTGAACGTTGTAATTTTAAATTTGAATTCAGGAATTACCGACCGCCTAATTTTGTTCCGCCTGCGGGCAAATCACTTAATGATTTCTTGACTGAGACTTGTCACTCCGGCCTGGTCAAGATGATGCCTCGCATCAAGGTTTTTCACGGTGATAAATTCACTGAGAAGATGAACGAATCTTATCAGCAGCGACTTGAACGTGAGATTAAAATTATTTGCGATATGGAATTTGCCGGTTATTTTTTGATCGTTGCTGACTTTGTCAATTTTGCCCGTGAAAACCAGATCCCGGTTGGCCCCGGGCGCGGCTCTGCGGCGGGATCCCTGGTTGCATATGTAATGCGGATTACCGATATTGACCCATTACCATATGGGCTTCTTTTTGAGCGTTTTCTCAATCCGGAACGCGTCTCAATGCCTGATATTGATATGGATTTTTGTATTAATGGGCGTGACAAAGTTATTGAATATGTTACGAAAAAATATGGCCAGGATCGGGTTTCGCAGATTATTACCTTCGGCCGGATGCAGGCTAAGGGGGTAATTCGAGATGTCGGTCGGGCCTTGCATATGGCCTTCTCCGAAGTCGATAGAATTGCCAAGCTGGTTCCCACCGATCTGGGTATGACTTTGAAAAAAGCTGAGGCCCAGGAACCGGCATTTGCCAAGCTGCGTCAAGGTAACGCACTTGAAAGAGAGCTGCTAGAGGTTGCGTACTCTTTGGAAGGTCTCAATCGACACGCATCGGTCCATGCCGCGGGCGTGGTAGTTACTGATCAGCCTTTGGTTAATTATCTACCGCTTTACAAGGGAGCTAAAGATACTGATGTTGTCGTGACCCAGTATGATATGGGGTTTGTCGAAGAGTTAGGTCTGATTAAATTTGATTTTTTAGGTTTGAAAACCCTGACGGTTATCGATAATGCATTGAAAATCATCAACCGTACGCTTAAAGATGGGGAGCAACCCTTTGATGTCAGCACGATCCCTTTAGATGATGCCAAAACCTACAAATTACTTTCATCCGGGGCCGCAGTCGGGGTCTTTCAACTTGAAAGCAGTGGGATGCAGGACCTCTTAGTCCGTCTTAAACCTAGTTGTTTTGAAGATATTATCGCTTTGGTCGCTCTCTACCGTCCGGGACCGATAGAGAGCGGCATGATCGACGATTTTATTGCTTGTAAACATGGCCGTCAGGAAATCAAGTATCTGTTGCCTGAACTTGAATCAATTCTCAAAGAAACCTACGGAGTATTTGTTTATCAGGAACAAGTTATGCAGGCTGCGCAGAAGCTAGCTGGTTATTCACTGGGACAAGCCGATATCCTACGTAAAGCAATGGGGAAAAAGAAGGCTGATGTCATGGAGTCTCAGCGTGAAAGTTTCCTGGTTGGTGCCCATGAAAATCAGGTTGACCCAAAGAAAGCCGGCGAGATTTTTGACCTTATGGCCCAATTTGCCGAATATGGTTTTAATAAATCGCATTCGGCGGCATACGGCTATATCGCCTACCAAACGGCCTACCTAAAGTCTCACTATCCAGTTGAGTTCATGGCCGGGTTATTAATGGAGGATATGAATAATACCGACAAGGTGATAAAAAATATTGCTGAGTGTCGGAGTATGGAGATCAAGGTCCTACCCCCGGATGTAAATGTCAGTGAACTCTCATTTACAGTTGTTGAAAAAAATATCCGATTCGGTTTAGCGGCAGTCAAGAATGTTGGCAGTAAGGCCGCAGCTGAAATTATTCGAGTGCGAGAGATTGAGGGAAAGTATGAATCTTTATTTGATCTCTGTCGCCGGGTTGATCTCTCCAAGGTCAATCGCCGAGTCCTTGAAAGTTTGGTGAAAGCTGGTGCTTTTGATGAAGAAAAGGTCGCAAGATCGCGGCTTTTTGCAGCGATCGAGATGACTATAGAGAGCGGTCAATCTGCTTCTCGTGATCGAGTTTGCGGGCAGCAATCGCTTTTTGCCTTCGCTGGCGATGAACCATCTTTAGGTGAAGCTTGTTACCCTGAGGATGCGCTGCAATGGAGTGATAAAGAGGAGTTGGTGTTTGAGCGTGATGTTTTGGGGTTTTATTTAAGCAGTCACCCTCTGCAGCGCTATGTTGATGAATTAAAGCGTTGTACGACCTCAAATACCGCAGAGCTAGTGACGCGTGGGAGTTCCTCTGGAGCTCGGATCGGTGGTCTATTGAGTTCGGTGCGGAGCAAACGTACCAAAACCGGTAAGATTATGGCATTTGCAGTACTGGAGGATTTAGCCGGCTCAGTTGAGGTTACTCTTTTTGAAGAGACTTTTAACAAAGCTAAGGATTTTATCGCTGAAGATGAGCCCCTGATTCTTGAAGGTCGGGTTGAAATTAATGATGACCAGACCAAGGCGAAGATGATTGTCAGTGAAGTTTTTGGCCTGGATGAAGCGCTATCAACCGTGATCGAGAGGGTCGAACTTAACCTCTTACATGAACAGGCTGTTCCAGCCCGCTTGGCTCTGCTGCAGGATGTTCTCCAACAACATTCCGGCACCATCCCGGCCTTTATCAATTTGAAAATGGCTGATTGCGAAATTGTTATGGCTTTGGAAAATTTCCCTCTGCAGCCTTCAGCTGACCTGGTTCATGATGTGAAAAATCTCTACAATGGTAGTCAGGTTGTGGAATTCATTGCGTCTGAAAAAATCATTGCCCCCAAGAACGGAAATGGCAGAAGATTTCCCCGCAAAGATGCTAATAAATCGTGAATAAAAGTATAGTTGCCCCCCACATTTAGGGGGTACGACCCTATCAATATATAATTTAACCATTTAAGTGAGGACAATAATGAGTAAAAGAGCCGTGGTTAATGAGATGCTGGAGGCCCGAGGACAGGTTGCCATCAACCCGACCCGAAAAGAGATGATTCAAGCGGCGGTTGATAATCGCGAAGTTATAGTCGCCGCTAACGGTACTTTGGCAACCTGGACCCCGCCCGAATCGACTGGCCGTAGTCCTAAAGATACCCTGATTGTAAAAAGAGCTGCAAGTGAAGCTAAGATAGATTGGGATTCACCTAACAATATTCCGATCTCGGAAGAGACTTTCGAAATGCTTTTCACTGACGCAGTTTCAACGTTGAGTGAAAAAAGTGAACTCTACCTAACTGATCGGGTTTTGGGAGCTGACTCAGCCTACGCACTACCGGTCAGGGTTGTAGCTGATAAGGCATTAACAGTTCTTTTTACTGACAATATGTTTCGACCGGTGCCGGATGATCTTGAAAAATCAGTTTTTGCAGATAAAGAGTTTACCCTTTTAGCCCTCCCTTACGAAAAGCTTGACCGTGAACGCTATCAGGGTCGCCTGCGGAATTTGGCTGATGGAAAAGCTTCTGACCTTGCTGTAGTTATCGATCTTGACCAACGGGTTGGGGTGGTATACGGTTCTGCCTATTGTGGTTCAGTGAAAAAACTGATGTTCTCGGTTATGAACTACATGTTGCCTGATGTCGGAATTCTGCCGTTGCATTGCTCCGCAAATGAGGGGCCTGGTGGGCACGTGGCTCTGCTTCTCGGTCTTTCCGGAACTGGTAAGACCACTCTTTCAGCCGATCCTGAGCGGGCCTTACTGGGTGATGATGAACACGGTTGGAGTGATCAGGGGATTGCCAATTTTGAAAATGGCTGTTATGCCAAAATGATCAATATTGATGCCGACAAAGAGCCTGAGATTTATAGGGCAATTATGCACAAAGATGATTATCTTAATCATGGTTCAATTGTTGAAAATGCAATGCTCTACCCTGACGGTCATTTTGATTTTGATGATGAGCGTCTCACACCAAATTCTCGGGGTTCGTACCTTTTGTCGGAGCTGAGCAATATTAAGTCCTCATCTGTCGCCGGTCATCCCCAGACAATCCTTTTTCTTACTGCAGATGCCAATGGAGTTCTTCCTCCAATCAGCAAGCTCGATCCAGCTCAGGCGATGTTGTGGTTTTTGATGGGCTATACTAGTAAATTAGCGGGTACCGAGACCGGAATCACAGAACCAGTGACCACCTTTTCTCGTTTTTTTGGTGAGCCTTTTATGCCCTGTAATCCCGATGTCTATGCTGGAATGCTTGGGGAGCGGATGGAAAGCTATAAGTCTGAGGTTTTTCTGGTCAACACCGGCTGGAGCGGCGGTCCCTTTGGTGAGGGTAAGCGCATGGATATCAAGCTGACCCGAGCTCTGGTAAGAGCAGCTATGAATGGTGAGTTAGCTTCGGTTGACTACGTTGATGATCCCATTTTCCATGTTAAGATTCCGCAAAGTTGTCCCGGAGTGGATGCCAAAATTCTTAATCCGCGTGATACTTGGCATGATACTGGTGCCTACGATCAGCGGGCCCAAAAACTAGCAGGTGAATTTGCCGCCCATTTCGAAAAGGCCTACGGCAATAAAAATATCGCCAGTGATATTGCCGCCCAGTGCCCTGGACGTTAATTGTTAATGGATAACGCAAAAGAAGTAAATATTCGACTACTGTTTATTGAAAACTTGCTTTAGCCACTGAGAACACAGAGTTCACAGAGGAAAAAACAACAGTTTTCTGTGAACTCTGTGTTCTCTGTGGCAATTAAAACTTTCTGCCGAAAAGTGGGGATAGATCTTTAGCGCTGTCCCCTTGCGAAGCAGGGCGAAGCAAAGTTCGCCAATTTTCGATGTGACTTAACTCAAGCTACAGCAAGCCGGAATATTTACAGTTACGACCTAACTTGTAAGCGCCAGGAGCAGGGTGCCACAGCCAACGACGCC
>DAOWHJ010000177.1 GCA_030641485.1 Pseudomonadota bacterium | reverse complement strand
CATTTTTTGTGCTCTTTTTTGTCACCCGGCTGCGCTTTTTCTCGACCTTGGTTATCTTTTTAAGTTTTAATACCTGGCCGGGTTTAATCGCACTTGAACTCCCCATATTATTCAAACGCTGGATATCAGCAACCCGCAAATTGTGACGCCGGGCAATTTTCCACAGACTATCACCCCGGCGCACACGATATTTACTACTCGTAGAAGATCGTTTTTTCGACGAATACGTCGACCGGGAAAAACTCCCGGAACGATAGATCTCCTTATCAAAAACTACCGCTCCCCGTCCCGACACCCGCACTGGAATCAATAAGTCCCGGCCCGCGCGAATCCGACTGCTCCGCAAGCCATTAAGATCTTTAATCTGTTGCACTCCGGCATGATAACGCTTAGCAATAGTTGAGAGTGTATCTCCCTGGCGAATACGGTGCTTACGAAAAGTAACTTTTTTAGCCGGGGGCAAATCAGCCAATGCCGTTTGACAACGGGCCCCGGTGCCTAACGGTACTCGAACTTTATAAGCCTTGACTTTTGGCGGCGTACACCAACAGTTAAGTTCCGGGTTTAACTTACGAATATCAGCAACCCGACTTCCTGAAGCCCAGGCTAGAGCCTCAAGATCGGTCGCATCCGCGACCGTAACCGTATCATAGGTAAAAGGGGCTTCATATTCAATATCTACAAAACCATATTTTTCCGGTTCTTTGGCGATCATGATCGCGGCCAGAAGCCTGGGGATATATTCACGGGTCTCGCGTTTCAGGTAACGAAAATTGGCCATCTGCCAGAAATCATCAGTTTTATGACGGCGCATGGCCCGCTGAATTTTTCCCTCGCCGGCATTATAAGCAGCTGCCGCCAGATACCAGGAGCCAAACATCTCGTAAAGATCACCAAGATAGGCAACGGCGGCATAGGTCGCCTTGACCGGATCGCGACGTTCATCAACCCAGGAGTTAATTTTAAGTCCATACCGCCGTCCGGTAGCACTTATAAATTGCCAGGGACCACAAGCCCGAGCCCGGGAATAGGCATGGGTTGTAAACCCACTCTCAATTAAGACCATATAGGCAAGCTCTTCAGGAATATGATGCTCCCTAAGAACTTTTCGCATCATCGTCAAATAACGATGCGAACGCGCTAAAGAACGGTGCATAAAGCGATTTTGCACAGTGCTGTAGTAGGAGATAAAATGACTTACTTTGGCATTCATCACCAAAGGGAAATGATACCTAGCCCCGGTTTTAGCCTGGTTTTCAATCTCAACATCATCCGCAGTTGGCGGCAGCACACCTGAAGGCGACGCCCCCATAGATTCCAGATAACCAAGGAATACGGTCAGGGACGAATCGCCGGTCACTGCACCCTCGAGCATCACTTCAGAAAGCCAGACATTATCTTCTAGGCCAGTATCAATAATACCAATGGCACAACTGCGAACAGGTTCCGACACAATCGGCTCTGCTAACCCATCACCATCAGTAAGCCGTGATTTAGTCCCACTGCAAGAGATACAGAAAAGCATCAGAAAAAGCGCGATGCTGACTCGGACAAGTTGCCGCTTGGCAAAAACAGCGCCAGGACAGAAAGTAAAATTTGAAGTTTTAATCATCGGGCTCTTATAGCAAACTTTACCAGAGTCTGGCAATAATCAATTTTACTAGCTGAGATAAAAAACAAAAAAAGCCGGTTACCCTGATTTCACAGGACAACCGGCTTGTCACACAAATCTAATGCATTTTTTCAGGCTCTAAACAGATATTAGCCTTTCAAAACACGGGGCAACAACATTTGATGATGCGGACAAATTGAATCCGGGTTCTGATAAGCCGCCTGAGTAAAGGCGATCATATAGTCACGAATTTTCGGAAACTCAACAATTTCATCAACAAAACCCTTCTTGACACAGTAGGCCGGACGCGATTTATCGTAATACATCTGCGCCAAATCATTCATCTTGTCAATTGTCGGCTGCAGGTCATGACCTGCATCTTTCTCTTTCACCAAACGCCGGGCAAAGGCAGCAGCGGCAGCAGTTTCACCATGCATAACCTCAACTTCGGTAGTCGGAGTACCAAGGGTGAAAACGTTATTATTATTGCCCTGCGGACCGCACTTAACATAATGAGCGGCAGCAGTTCCCTTACGGACAATTACCGTCATCATTGGCAGTTTAGAGCTCTCAATTGAGTAGATCAAAGACATACCCAAACCTAACATTTCGGCCTCTTCCGCAACATCACCAACATCGATACCAGAGGTATCCTGAAGCCAGATCATCGGAATCCGGTCACGACCGCAATAAGTGGTAAAATCACTCATTTTGATCAAACCCTGACGATAGAGCTTACCGCCAATCCCCATGTAATCCCCGTATTCAGGGTAGTTGGCACCGAGAAAGCCCTGACGATTAGCAACGATACCAACTGCGAAACCATCAATTTTAACCAGCGCACAATAGATTTCAGGACCGTAATCGGGACGGAATTCAGTGTGTTCACTGTTATCAACCAGACGCGAAATCACTTCGTCCATGTTGTAAGTTGCTTTTTGGTTGTAAGGCACCATGTAGTTGAGATCTTCACCGGAGAAACGCGGCTCTTGCGGCTCAGCGACGCGGAAATTTTTTGCATCGTAAGCAGGCAAACCAGCAACACAATCTTTAATCGCATCCAAAACGCCAGTTTCAGTCTCAAAAACTTCGCGCATAAAACCAGTTTTGTCATGGTGAATCTTGGTGCTACCCGGAGGTACCACTTTAAGGTGACGCGTACTTTCGATCAGGGCTTCGGCACCCTCCAGATCAAAATGTCCCTTCGGACTCATGCCACCAACAATACCACCACCACCAACGGCCATATTGGAGTCTTTGTGAGCAAAAATAATTGCCGGGCTAATTGCATGGTAACCACCACCGGCAGGATTAGTGCCGTACATACCAACAATTACCGGGATACCCTTCTGGGCGAGTTCGGCATGGCGAAAGAATGTCCGACCGCCGGAACGACGACCAGCATAGACTTTTTCCTGTTCGGTCAATTTAACGCCGCTGCAGTGGAGAACCCAAATCAGAGGAATCCGCAACTGTTCGGCCATATCTTGAGCCCGGAAGATATTCTCAGCCTGACCACCAATCCAGGCACCAGCCATAACCTTATTATCAGAGGCGATAATTGAAACCCACTTGCCGCCAATTTTACCGAGACCATTTATAACCCCGGTGGTTCCTTCTTCGTTATCACAAGGATCAAAAATTGTGTTCATTGGCAGGAAAGAACCATCATCGAGAACATAGTCAAGGCGTTCCCAAACCGTCATCGAGCCCCGTTTATGAATCTTTTCAGCCGGGATTCCAGCATTTTTTACGCGCTCAACTTCGGCGCCGTAAAGATCCACAACTTCTTTAATTGAAGCTGCACTCTCAGCCGCTTTCTCTTTCTGTTTATCCTTGAGTTCTTTACCGAACTCAGGCATGTTTGCGAAATATTTATGCATACCACGTTCTCCTTGTGATCTAAATAATCACGTCTAATTACTGATTACTACTTTCAACCCTAATCAGGGAACACTCACACAAAAACTCTTCCGGACACTTTGTTCTTAATTGAACAAAGCGGCCGACAGGCTAGATAGCAGATAGTCGCCAATTATGCAAGTAACTTTAATAACTTGCATGTTATTTCAGGTAAGCATTCAGCTTGTGATTCCCAGTGCACGTAAAGTGGGGATATTGCTAAGTAAAGAGGCTTCCCAACCTTTGCTCTGCTGCCCACCTAATCAGATTAGCGATTGGCTTTGCGAATCCCCAACTGATCCTGGGCCATGATAAATTTACAAATATTAGTTGAACCTTCGACCATAGCATAAGTCGGAGCATCCCGGAAATATCTGGCAACCGGATATTCGGTCGAATAACCATAAGCACCAAGAATACGCATCGCATACTGAGTACACTTATAAGCCAGCTCACCGGCAAGATATTTAGCCGCAGCAACTTCAACATTATTACTCAAATTACCTTCATCTTTCTGCCAGGCTGCTTGATAAACTACCAGACGAGCCGCTTCAATCTCGGCCACCATCTCACCAATCATCGACTGGTTCATCTGAAACTTACCAATCGGCTGGCCAAACTGTTCACGCTCCATCGCATACTTGGTCACCGTATCAAGACAAGCTTGAGCCAAACCAACCCCACCAGCAGCCGCAGAAAGTCGCGTCTGAGAAAGAGATCCGAAAACAATCCTGGCACCATCACCCGGTTTCCCGAGAATATTATCTTTAGGAATCTTGACATCTTCAAGAACCAGTTCACCTGTTGGTGAAGAGAGCGAACCCATTTTGGCAAGCTCGGTTACGGTGATCCCTTCACTCTCCTCCAAATCAACTACGAACGCCGACATACCACGACCACCAGCATCACGATCGGTGTAGGCGTAAAAAATATTAATCCCACCGATTGTAGCATTTGAAATCCAGGTTTTCTGACCATTAAGCAACCAGTGATCGCCCTTGTCAACTGCGGTCGATTTCATTGCCATAATATCGGAACCGGCATCCGGCTCGGTAATTGCGAAAGCGCCCAGAAGATCAGCGTTAACCAATCTCTCAATATATTTCTTTTTCAGTGAATCACTGCCGTAACGCTGAATCGTAAAAGCACAACCAAGTTCCTGCATGTTAACCTGAACCCGCAAAGAGCTGGAAGCCCGGGCTATCTCTTCGGTAATAATCATGGCTGCCAGCCAACCCATCTCATTACCACCATACTCTTCGGAAATCACGGTTCCAAAGAGGCCTAATTCACCCATCGGTTTAATCACTTCTTTGTAGGGGAAATAGTGGTTTTGATCCCATTCATCTGCGAAAGGTGCAATTTTTTCCGCCGCAAAATTACGAACCGTATCACGTAGCATGGTTAGTTCATCAGTTAAGCCAAAATTCATCCTCTTTCTCCTTACAAGTCACCCTGTTATAAATGATGTTATTATCGATAAAGCCCATTTAGTCATGGACAAAAACAACCGAACCGAAGAGGAAATTAGCAATAAGTATACCGTCACTACAATTGCTACAACACACAACTCCCAGCTCTATTTACTGTGTTAGCAGCTAACGTTTTGACTGTCCATTTTTTACCACCAAGGTAAAAAATCAACTTTTCCTGCCCACAACTAATACCCAATGTATCGCCCATAAAAAAGGTTGCCTTTGTCCAGCTTGTGCTTTAAGATGTTATCTTTCGTGATCAAACACTGATGAACTCGTAAAAAGTCATGGGATGGAGTTGAACATGCTATTAAATCTTGCCGCTTTTGTTGTGATTATTGCTGGGATAATGTCGGCTAAACCTCTGATACTGCCCCTGCTCTTGGCTACTTTCCTAGCAATAATCTGTGCCCCGCCCCTCTTTTGGATGCGCAAAAAAGGGGTCCCAACAATCATCAGCATCCTCCTCCTGGTCGTGGTGTTACTGGGTCTTGAGATGCTCTTTGCCGGACTGATTGGCTCAAATATAGATGATTTCTCCCGAAATCTACCTCACTATCAGGAGCGTCTTAAAGATCTCACTTCATCTCACATTGTCTGGCTTAAAGCGCATGGGGTCGTACTTAACAATGACCTACTGCTTGAGCATTTAAACCCCGGCAAACTGATGAATTTTGCCGCTGACATGCTGGGCTCATTAACCGGTCTTTTAACCAACACTTTCATGATCGTCTTAACCTTAATCTTTATTCTCTCAGAAGCTGCAGGTTTCCCGGACAAGCTTCGGGCGATGCTTGGCAACCGAAATGCAGGATTGGGTCAGTATGGCGAGATCATGCAGGGGGTCAACAAATACCTGGCCCTAAAAACCCTAACCAGCCTCGCAACCGGAGTGCTGGCAACCATCCTGCTAACTGTAATCGGGGTCGATTTTGCAATCATGTGGGGCTTGGTCGCCTTCTTATTAAATTTCATTCCTACCGTTGGTTCGGTCATTGCTGCAGTCCCAGCAGTT
>DAOWHJ010000175.1 GCA_030641485.1 Pseudomonadota bacterium | reverse complement strand
GATGATAAAAACAAAGAGCGTAAACTGACGGTTCGGGATGAGGTGACTGATTTCTTGCTTTATACCGCTCCCGGTGGGGCTGTGAAGGTCGAATGTTTTCTGCATGAAGAGACGATTTGGCTGTCACAGAAACGGATTGCCGAGTTGTTCGGGGTGCAGCGGCCAGCAATAACCAAACATCTGAAAAATATTTTTGAATCCGGTGAATTGGAAGAGGATGTGGTTAGTTCGATTGTGGAACATACCACTCAACACGGTGCTATTTCAGGTAGAACTGAAAGACAAGCTACCAAGTTTTACAATCTTGATGCCATCATCTCCGTCGGCTACCGGGTCAACTCCTCACGGGCGACCCAGTTCCGCATCTGGGCTACCGCAATGCTCAAAGAGTTTATCATAAAGGGCTTTGTTCTTGATGATGGCCTATAAAAACGCCCCTAGCGGGCGCGTACTGAAGTCCGACACAATGATTGGCAAGAATTATTTATCTGAGAGTGAAATCAAGAAGCTGGAGCGTGCTGTATCCGCTTTCTTTGACTACATTGAAAACATTATCGAACGCCGGAATACCTTCACGATGGAAAGCTTTATGGAAAGTGTAACCCGATTTTTGGAATTCAACGAATATAGGGTTCTGGAAGGCTATGGTTCCATCTCACGAAAACAGGCCGAGGAAAAAGCATTCACAGAGTATGGCAAATTCAATAAAACTCAGCGTATTGAATCCGATTTCGATAAAATGGTTAAGCAACTACCGGTGTCTACTAGTGAAAATAAGGAGAGACCGTGATTATTTTCAATCCCAAGTTCAGCATTATTGTGATTCTAGAGAGGAATTTTTTACACGACGCCATCAAAAAGTTTTGATCGCTCCCGAAACACCTTCTATTAGCATCTGAGTTCCAATTACCGCCAAGATGAGTCCCATTAGTCGGGTGACAATGCTGAGACCGCTTGTGCCAATGAATTTCACAATTTTTTGACCAAAAATAAAGCAGATGAAAGTGATGAGGCAGAGGATGGCAAACATTGCAATGGTAACGATTATTTCCTGTAAGCTCCCGGTCGCAGAATAATTCATTGCGGTGGCAATGGTTCCCGGTCCCGCTAGGATTGGAACCGCCAAAGGTGACACGGCAATATCTGTGTCATCAGCGTTCGATTTATGCATACCCGAGCTTTCACCGTGGAGCATTTGGTATCCAATTAGGAATACCAAAATACCACCAGTTACCCTTAAGGCCGGGAGTGTAATCCCGAACAGGTGAAAAATGGTATTCCCTAAAATTGAAAATGTTAAGATTATGCAGAAAGTGATAGTTAACGATTTAAACGCTACCTTTACTTGAGTTGCTGGTTTCTCTTCGCCGGTTAGACCGACAAATACCGCTGTATTTGCAATCGGGTTCATGATCGCAAAAAAACCTAAAAAAACAGTTAGTGCATGTTGAAGGAGTTCATTCATCATCTTGTTTTTATCCTTTTTTTGTTACTCTCTTCTCATTCTGACGATTTTAGCTTTTTAAGACATCGGAATAATATTTTTCCACGCATTTATCGCAAACACCGTGGCTAAACTGGGCTTCTGAGTGTTCCGTAATATATTTTTCAAGTTGATTCCAACTTCCCCTATCATCTCTGATTTCCTTGCAATGCATGCAGATTGGAATAATCCCCTTAAGAGTTTTGATCTCCTCCAAGGCGGCTACTAATTCTGAATTCAATGTGGTCAGTTTTTTATTAGCTTTTGCGACTCGCCTGCGACTCTCGGCCAAAATGGCCATGAAAATAGCGACCAAACCGATTATTTTCCACAGGAGGGTGTAGTCTATTACCTTGTCTACATTTACAGCAATCCACTTGTCGTGGATTCGTCTTTTTTCTGTTTTTGTCAAGCTGTTGACAGCTTTCTGAAAGAGGTCGTGCAACAAAGGTTCATCTTTTCGGCTTGCAACTCCAAGCTCAAAACCCATAGGCAGTTTGCCGGTTATTTTGATGTCAGTTATATTTTCTTGTCGTAAAGCGTAGTTCAGTGCAGTCGTGGCATCAATAGAGCCGTAAGCCTCACCTGTAACAACTTTTTGAATTCCCTCTATGTTGTTTTTAACCTCGAGTAACTTTATTCTCTGGGTATTTCTGGCGCAGCTCATTGATCACCTGATATCCCCGGGTTACGGCAAACGTTTTATCAAGAAACTGGCCGATATCCTCAATGAAGAATTCGGTCGTTTTGGTGTGGATATGAAAACTATGTTTAAACAAATTTGACATAAAGAGCAAATGTATTTCGCTATTACGATGTAACTCATTCCATACCAATTGATATCCAACCGGTCACCAGCATTTGCAAACGGGAAAAGCCTGGCTAATTTATGCGGTCATCACAGATTAAGAGGTCGAGGTCGATGGTTGAAGGGGAGTGGAAAAGTATGGTTGGTTTGATGGCAAGACAGAGGTTGTAGAGTGCAAGAAATAATAAAGCCGCTAGAGGTCTCAATTTATCGGGCCAAATTGGCTCCGAATGAAATCCCTAACGGCTTTTCTTCTTCAGGAGGGGGTAACATGCCCAAGACAGGTCTCAGTTGAACCTGCCTCGCCACTGACCAAGACCACTAACTAAGGTGGAATAAGTCAGTTGGCGACTAAAGAAGTCTAGCACATCGCACTGAATCTCTGAGGTGGGCTGGAAACCCTAAGGACTCAGGATACTGCCACGTGGTTTACGAATCCCCGTGGAGCCAGTAACGATGAGGTTTGAGTTGGGTCTGGCCGACAGTACCAGAAAAGGTGGCTTTCCCGTGGCGAGTTATCTCACGGATCATAGCCTTCGAGTGCACCCCGCTCATGCACTTACCAACTCTAATTTTTAAGTATAACCAGAAGTGCATGAATTGTCAAATAAAGGGGAACTGACTTCTAAAGGTACGCTTTATTTGTTGAGCCGCCGCTAAATTGTCAGCAGCGCGGTTTGGTGATTGGTTTTCATGTCAAGAGTATAGTTTGGTAGTTCGGGGTTGTCAAGTATAGTTATTTACAAACTTTCCCGGTTACGGACCTCTTCTTCAATAGGGTCGAGCTTGAGCGTCTGAGTGAATGCTGGTTTACTCTCAGCAACTAAACCCACCAGAAAGAAAATGGTACTAGAGAAGTAGGGGGAGTATTCTGTTCATCGTTGCTGGCTTACTGGTGCCGGTTGGATCGCTTGCCAGTATTCAACCCCGGCCGCTCGAGCCAAGGCGGCTAGCTGGATGTTGTATTCATAGAGAGCGTTGTAATGACTGGCTTCAGCTTCGGTCAAGGCGGCCTGGGAATCAAGCACTTCAGTTGCGGTGCTGAGTTGGTTCTGGTATCTTAACTGAGTTACTCGGTAGTTCTCCTTGCCGAGTTCAACCTCTTCTGAAGCGGTTGCGATGTTACGATATGAGGTCAGAGCATTCTCGAAATTGCTTTTGACCTCCATGGCGATCTCATCAGCGACCTCCTTTAATCTTTGGCGCGCCTCTTCAACTTCGGCCTCAGCGCTCTTTACCTGATGTCCTCGGCGGCCCCACTCCCAGATTGACCAGGTCGCACCGACAACGATTGTGGTATTGTATGGGGTCGAAGTGATACCATCACCGTCAACGTCAAATTTGTCGCCCATGCGGTTGTGGTTGGCAGTTAAGGCGAGGTTGGGGTAGTAGTCACTTTGGGCAAGTTTTACTTGATGTCCGGCCGAGGTGATAGCGTAGTTGGCGAGAGCAAGTTCCGGTCTTTTGTTCAAGGCTGTTGCTGTTGCCTGCGCAAGTGAACAGTCGAGTAACTTCTGGTGGGGGACATCATCGACAGTGAAGATGGTGTCTCGGTCAATCTGAATGATGGTTGCGAGCTGGGCCCGGGCCAGTTTGAGACGGGTATCAACCCGGCGTTGCTGCTGCAGGGATTGACTCAGTTTGACCTTGGAGAAGAGTAGATCATTTAAAGGGATCAGCTCATTGTCATAAAAGAGTTGTGAATCACGGGCCTGGGCTTGAAGGCGTTCGACCATACGGATTGCGGTTTCGGCAAATTTGGTCTGTTTAAGATACTCAAAATAGGCGGCGACGGTCTCAAAAATTATTTCAAGACGGGCAAGCTCCTCTTCAGTCTGGGCCTGTTCAATACCAAGTTGGGATAAACGGTAGTTCTCAATGATACTGAATCCGGTAAAGAGGGGCTGGATTATGGTTAAATCAAGGTTGTAGACATCATGGGTGTTGGCAGGAAAACTCTGTCCAGAAATATCGTAGGAGTTAATCTTGTCCCGATACATATACGAGTAGCCAGCCCTAAGTTTAGGGAAGAATTCAGTTTTTGCAACCTTACTCAACTCCTGAGCTTTAACCGTTTGGAAGTGCTGTAGTTGAATCCTTGGGTGACTTTTAAGGGCCAATTCCAAGCACTCATCCAGTGAGTAACTTTTCGCCGCATGCAGGGGTGTAGGCAAAGTGAAAAATACGCTGCAAGAGAGGAGCAGTGCAAGGAAAATTAAACTTGTAACGTTGTGGTGTGAAAAAGAGGGGGCAGGCATGGCAAATAGACCCTTTAAATTAGAAATTACCGAAATATTGCAGTTGTGATTTGTCTTGGAACTAACAAACGGTATTGGAATTGTCAATGTTAAACTCGGGTTAATTTATTTTGTTTTATACTTTGTTTTTTACAGGATAAAACTGTTGGCACAATGGCTTGATTGTATGGTATCTTGCTCATCGAATGAGGGTGTTTTTTATAAGAGTGGTCAGAGTATAGTCGGGAGTAAAAATTATGATTATTAAGTTGAAAACCGGAATTTTAGAGATGTTTTTGTTCGTTACGGTGACTCTATTGTTGTCGGCTTGTGTCACGCCTGAGGTTAAGCCGCCTCCCAAAACCGGGGAAATTATTGCTCGATTTAGTCATGGGGCTGAAGCTCTGGATTTTGATTACAGTGTGGGCGTACTCGATGGCCAGCTTAAAATTGTCGGGGTTATCGAAAACACTTATCTCTCTGATCTTGATAATTTCAAGCTTGATCTAAGTGTTGCTGCTGCAGATGATAGAGTTGTTTTTAAAGATTCGACTACCTATTTTGATATCGAAGAGCACGCTAGCCACACCTTTGTGTTTCACATGCCGTTCCTGCACGGCCCCCACCGGTTGACGTTTCGTTACGAATATATCTACTACGACTTTGCCGAGAGTGGTCGGCGGGGGCGGGTATCCATGCGCTCAGATAGTAGTGAATGGAGTTATGTTGAGGACCTGATTGATCTGCCTTAAATTTACCATGGGAGAACCCTTGGGAATCTGAACCATATCCGCGATAATTACTGCATCAATTTTGATCTTTTTCGACTAAGACGCCTTGCTGACGACACAATTACGGCCATTTTCTTTTGCAAGATAAAGGTGTTTGTCAGTTCGGGCGAGGAGGGTGTCGCATGTGTCTCCAGGTTCATATTCAGCGATGCCGACACTGATTGAGGCTGAAATGTCGGTCGCTTTTTCATTGAGCGTTGAGACTATGCGTTCACGGATTTTATCCATCAGGCGAGTTGCGGTTTCCGCATCACATTTTTGCAGTAGGATGACAAACTCATCCCCACCCCAACGGGCAATAATATCACTTTTGCGGATATGTTCCTGAACCAAGACTGAGACTGATTGCAAGAGTCGGTCTCCAGCGAGATGGCCCTTGCTGTCATTGATTTTTTTGAAGTTGTCCATGTCGAACATCGCCAGTGAGAGGCCGGTTGTATGGCGGCCAACGTTGTCTAAAGCGTGGTCGAAGAGGACATCAAAGTATTGGCGGTTGATGAGCCCGGTAAGTTTGTCTGTTTTAGCCAATTTCTCAAGTTGGGAGTGATAGCGGTTGACTGTGAAACCGCTGATCAGCAAAACAAGTAGGGTGATTCCGGCACTAATCATCAGGTTGAGATAGAGGGCTTGGCGAATTGGTTTAAGGGCTTCACTCTCAGTCTGCTCCACCAACAGAAACCAGTTTAGTTCCGGAATTAGGCGATATGAAAGTAGAATGTCATCATGTCCTTTCTTGTAGCTCAAAAAACCACTTTGCCCGCTTAATAACTCCACTGCAATAGTCTTGATGCCGGTCATGTTCTGGATGCTGATTTTGTCAATCATGGACTCTTCAGTGTGGCTTTTAATTTGCCCCTTACGGTCAATAAAGTAGACGTTGCGCCGGTAATCATGTTGATAGCGCTCGATCATCTTGGCGACACTGGCGATATCAAGTCCGAGTCCGGTGACCCCGATGAAGTTATTGTCATAGTCAAAAAGTTTGTGGTTGATAAATATGGTCAGATGGTTGCGGTTGGCCTCGTTGGTGTCCACTTCAACCCGGTAATTTTCTGGGTGAGAATGCATGCTGAAGAACCAGCTGTCTTTGGGGACGTTTTTTGAGACGTGCTTGAGAATGCCATCGAAGTGGTAATAGCGGAGAGTTTTTGCTGAGACCAGAAAGGTTGAGGAGACGGCATAGCGATTACGAATTTCAGCTAAGTATTTAGTGATCTTGCCCGTATCTTCTTCGTTATCCAGGACCCAATCTTTGAGGAAGGTATCATTTGCCATGAGTGAAGATATGTAGATGGGGCGGAGCAGGCTTGCCTGGATTTCTGAATAGATATTGTTGCTGGTTAATGGCAGTTCGTTGTTGATCAGAGCTGAGCGTACTGAATTGCTGGAGACGTAGTAGTGGGCTAAATTAACGACAACAAAGCCGGAGACTAAAATTACTCCAATTATAAGGAGTAACCTCCAGCGGGATGTGAACAGTTTCATTGTGTCATTAGCTCCTGGTTGAAAATGGGTCGCCAATTTTACTCATTGCGAATTGCCCATTGTCCCAAGGTTTTCATTTTATTACCTACTGGTGTCGCTTTGTCACAGTGGCTGCCTGCTTTGGGGTTGCATTCAACCAAAATCCCCATAACCTTATCTGCAAGTTTGTCATTCTCACACTCTTCAAGTTTAACCAGCAGGTTCGACATGGTTTTATTGAACTCTAAGCATTTTTCATAATCAGAAACGGCTCGTTCATGGAGAATCGCGGCGTTTTTCAGATCTTTTTCTATGTCATCAGGCAGGTTATGTTTTTTCATAAGTAATCGGGATAGCAAAACTTGTTCGGGGCTGTAAGTAGTCTCTTACTCGGAGCAACCGCCCTCGCAGCAGAATGGTTGCTGGGTTTTTTGCAGAACTTTGGTGTCGGGGGCGATTGACGATGTGAGCCAGACATTACCGCCGATAATTGAGCGGGCACCAATTGTGGTGTCGCCGCCTAAAATTGTGGCTCCGGCATAGATGATCACCTCGTCTTCGATGGTTGGGTGCCGTTTGGTGTTGCGCAAACTTTCCCCGGCGTTGCGTGGTAGAGACAGGGCTCCTAAAGTTACCCCCTGATAGATGCGTACCCGTTTGCCTATTTTGGTGGTTTCGCCAACGACGATACCGGTGCCGTGGTCGATGAAAAAACTTTCTTCAATATGGGCACCGGGGTTGATATCGATGCCGGTCAGATTGTGGGCGTACTCGGTCATCATCCGTGGCAGTAATGGAACCTTAAGGTGGTGGAGGATGTGGGCCATGCGGTAGATTGAAATCGTAAAGAGGCCGGGGTAGCTGAAAATCACTTGGTCAACACTTTTGGCCGCCGGATCTCCTTCCAGAGCGGCATTGACATCGGTTGCTAAAATCTGGCGCAGTCCGGGGAGTTGTTTGACGAAGTCGGAAGCTGCATCAAGCCCGCGTTCTTCGCAGTTGACGCAATTGTCGTGGTACCTTAAGCAGTCATGGCGAATGGCTAAAATGATTTGATTGCCAAGCATCTCGTGGAGCTCTGAGAGCTCTTGGCCGAGATAGTATTTGAGGTTAACCGGATCAATGCGAGTTTGAGTGAAATATCCGGGGAAGAGGATTTTTCGCGCCTGCTTGATGATTGCGATAGTATGATCCCGTAAAGGAATCGGCTGCGGGGCTAAATGTTCAAAACATTCACCACTGAGACAAGTTTTAGTAAGTTGGTTAACAACTTTATGCAGACCCTGCCGACGGCGGTCCAAGTGGATTGCCGGATTTTGACAATGATCAAAAATCTGTTGGTCTGACATAAAGCGCGACCTCTTAAGTTCTAAATTTCAAGGTTATGAAAATGGTGATAATTCTCGCAGTCGTTTAACAATTGGGGGGAGCTCTTTGATGATTCTGTCAACATCTGCTTCGCTGTTATAGATACTTAAACTGAAGCGGATCGAGCCGTGGGCCATAGTGAACGGGACTCCCATTGCCCGCATAACATGAGATGGTTCTAAGGAGCCAGAAGTACAGGCTGAGCCGGATGAGGCGCAGATGCCAAATTCGTTCAGCATTAAGAGAATACTTTCACCCTCAATGTTGGCGAAACTGATGTTGCTGGTATTCGGGGTTCTGGTTTTAATCGTGCCATTCACTTTGGCGTCGGGGATCAGTCTTATGAGTTCACTTTCAAGACGGTCACGCAGTTTTTTTACGACGGTATTCTCTTTTGTCAGATTTTCTCCGGCTAATTCACAGGCCTTACCCAGAGCGATGATTCCGGGAACATTTTCAGTTCCGGCCCGGCGGCCTTTCTCTTGGTGGCCGCCAATCATAAATGGTGAAAACTTGGTTCCTTTGCGGACATAGAGGGCGCCGATGCCTTTGGGCGCATGGAGTTTATGCCCGGAGAGTGAAAGCATATCGATGCTGCTTAAAGCGAGGTTTATGGGTAGCTTGCCCACGGCCTGAACTGCATCGGTGTGAAAAGTGATTCCACGTTGACGGCACATGGCGGCGATTTTTTCGACCGGAAAGATTACTCCGGTTTCATTGTTCGCCCACATGATTGAGACGATGGCGGTGTCTGGGGTCAGGCTCTCTTCAAGCAAATTCATATCGAGACAGCCGTCGCCATCAACCGGAATTTCGGTGATACGATAGCCCTGTTTGCTCAAGGTTCCGGCCAAAGAACCGATTGCGGGGTGTTCGACCCGACTTGTGACAATATGGCGTTTGGCAGGGTCTACGGCGAGAGCCGCGTGGATGGCGGTGCTGTCGCTTTCGGTGCCGCAACTGGTGAAGATGATTTCATCAGGTTGGGCGCCGATCAGGTTTGCGACCTGGGCTCGGGCCGCTTTCAGTTTTGGCCCGACACTGCCGCCGATCGAATGCATACTTGAGGGGTTGCCGTACATCTCACAAAAGAAGGGCTCCATTGCTGCAAAAACCTCTGGTGCGACTTTGGTGGTGGCGTTGTTATCAACATAAACTGATGTCATTTGGAGACCTCCTCAACCACTAAATCGGGTGAGACAAACTCACGCAATTTTGCTTCAACCAGATTTTTCAGGGTTATTGGGGCAGATTTACATGAAGAACAAGCGCCGCGGGTGGCGACAATAATGCGATTGCCAATAATGTCAATCAGTTCAATGTCACCGCCGTCAAGTTGGAGCGAAGGGCGGATTTCCCGCTCTATGGTCTCTTCAACAAGGCGCATCTTCTGGATGTTGGAGAGCTTTGGTTTCTCCTCTTCCGGTTGGGGTTTGTTTTGCACCTCCAGGATGATCTTGGCAATGTCACCGTGACAGCGTTCACAGCCACCCCCGGCTTTGGTGAAGTTGGTTAGCTCTTCGACTGTTTTCAGGCCATTATCCTGAATCGCCCGGATGATTTCAAGGTCGGTGACCCCGAAACATTCACAGATAACTTCACCTTCTTTCTCCTCAATCGGGGTGCCGCGATAGCAGGCGATAGCCTTTTCCAAAGCCTCATGCCCCATGACTGAGCAGTGCATCTTCTCTTTGGGCAGGCCCCCCAGGTAGTCGGCGATATGCTGGTTGGAGATTTTTTCAGCTTCGGCTACAGTTTTGCCGATCATCATCTCAGTTAAGGCCGATCCAGAAGCAATTGCACTGGCACAACCGAAGGTTTTGACCTTGGCATCAATGATTTTTTCATTCTCATCAAGCTTGAAAGTTAAACGTAATGCGTCCCCGCAGGAGAGGGAACCGACATCACCAATCCCGTCTGGATTCTCGATTTCGCCAACATTACTGGGATTTAAGAAATGCTCTTTTACTTTACTTGTGTATTCCCACATTGGATGTACTCCATATTTTATGGGTTAAATAATTCATAAGTGTTCTTAGCTAAACACGATAATATTGGTTTGTTTTATAAAAATCAAGTATTTTTTTGAAGATAACCTGAATTGGGGTGCTAATTTCTCACAGGGTATCCCTTGACATTTTGCTTGCGGATATGCACTATGAAAAAGAATGGCAACCCTTTTATCACATCACCCTTTCTACAGGAAATAAAAATGTTAAAACTTTTTCTCGCTTTTACCATGATTCCGGCTTTGGAGATTTTTCTTTTTATGCGTTTGGGTGGTGCTATCGGACTCTTTAACACATTTTTGGTGGTTATCTTGACCGGGATTGTTGGAGCCGGTCTGGCGCGCTGGCAGGGGGCAGAGACCATGTTTCGGATTCGTCAAAGCCTTGGGCGTGGTGAGACTCCCGCTGAGGAGATGATTGATGCGGCCCTGATTTTTGTTGCCGGAATGGTTTTGTTGACCCCGGGTTTCTTGACCGATACCATCGGTATCCTTTTGCTTTGGCCCCTGACCCGCCGTCATTGTAAAATCTTTTTAAGGCGAAAATTTGACCAATTTATGGCCTCCGATCAGGTTAATGTAGTGCGTTATCGCTAAAAAGAGATTGTCAGGATGGCTTTTCAAGAGCCTAGTGTTTTTTGATAATAGTGCTGATGGTTTTAGGGAATTCACGAACGTTGATAGGTTTGGTGATGTAGGCATTACAACCGGCGGCCAGACTTTTCTCTTTATCACCAACCATGGCGTGAGCGGTCAGGGCCACAATCGGTAGGTTGCCGAAATTCGCTAGGGTGCGAATCTGTCGGGTAACTTCGTAGCCATCCATACCTGGTAGATTGATGTCCATAAGAATCAGGTCCGGATTTATTGTGCTGAGCAGCTTCAGGGCTTTTTTACCATCGATTGCTTCAATTACCTGATAGCCGTGGTGGCCAAGAATTTTGCTTACAAGTCGACGGTTGTCATCATTATCTTCAACCAACAGGATAATCGGTTTATCTTCCGTACTCATATTTTATCAAGCTCCTTTCCATAGCTTATTTTTTAGGAGATACCTTCTTTTTGTTCTCGGGGTTTTGCAACTGGAATGAAAAATGAGAAGGTTGAGCCTTCCCCCAAGCTACTTTCAACTTCTATTTTACCATGGTGCATTTCAACCAGATGTCGGGTTATGCTCAGGCCGAGCCCGGTGCCACCATATTTGCGGCTGGCTGAGGTGTCGAGCTGGACAAACTCCCCGAACAATTTTTGTAGGTTTTCCTGTTTAATGCCGATGCCGTTATCTTGAATGGCAACCTTGATGTAGGAGCTGTCCGGGTTTAACCCTGTCGGAGTCGGCTGTGTCCATGAACTAGCCTTAAGGGTGATCTGGCCGCTTATCCCTGTGAATTTGATTGCGTTGTTGAGGAGGTTGATAAGGATCTGGCGTATTTTTTCTGGATCTCCTTCGATTAGAGGTAGTTCTTTTTCGATTTGCAAAGAAAAAAGCTGATTCTTGCTATTGAACAGTGGGGTTAAAGTGGTCAAGGTCTCTTCGATTACCTTGGCCAATGCCGTTGGCTTAAGTTCCAGGTTCATCTTGCCGGCCTCAATCTTTGAGAGGTCAAGAATGTCATTGATTAAGGATAGAAGATGTTTGGCATTGCGTTCAACGGTTATCAGGCTCTCTTCTTGATCTTTGTTGATGGCGCCGTCAATTTCATCGATGAGAAGTTGGGTGTAACCGATAATCGAGTTCATCGGTGTGCGGAGCTCGTGTGACATATTGGCAAGAAATTCGGATTTTAAACGGTCGAGTTCCGTTAACTCGCGGTTGGCTTCGCCCAGCTGCATCGATTTTTGCTCCAATTCGATTGTTCGTTCGGCCACCTTGGCTTCGAGCTCTCGGTTGAAACGGGCAAGTTTATCGTAGAGGTGAGCTGAGCCGATGGCGACCCCGAGCTGTTGGGCCAGGGATTGGAAAAGTTCGACAAATTTGTCGGAAAAACAGCCTTTCTCTTTCATTGATGAGGCACTTAAGACGCCGATGACCCCCTGTTCAGAAAAAATTGGGGCCTGAACAAATGACTTTATGCCCTGGCCGGTTATCAGGTTAGTTGAGATCGATTTGTTGATTTTGTCAGTGTCGCTTATGTGGATTGTTTTTCCGGTCAGGAAGCACTCTCCAGAATAGCAATCCATACTGGGGCGGCGTTCGGTGGTCTGAATGAATTCAGGTTTTAGGCCCCGTTGGGCCTTGATCCGTAGCATCCCATCAGATTCCAGGAGGCGCACGGAACAGTTGTCGACATTGAACTTAGTGACCAGTAGGTCAAGTATGGCGCCCAAGACCTGTTCGAGGTTCAGTGAAGAAGCCACCATGCGGCTGGCCTCGTAGAGTACTGATAACTCCCGGATGCGTTGTTGCAACTCGTCTTGACTGGCTTCGAGAGAGAGGGATATCCTGCCGAAAATATCAAAAACGTTTTCCATCTCTGAACCCAGAGCTTTCATATAATTATCGCAGATAATCCGGGCCGCCGATGACCCGACTGAACCGGCAATACTCTTTTCAACTTCGGCGGCTAACTGCATTCGGTTTTGATCGTTCATCTCCGGTAGCTTGTCAGTGTAATCTGCAGTTTTGAAGAATTCTGTTAAAACTTGCCGGGCTTTTGGAGGGCCGATAAAGCGGGCCATCATCTCTTCGAATTTCACGAGAGCCGGAAAATTGGCGTAGCGTTTTTCGTGCATAAAACGATCGCTAGTTGGCTTGAACACATCGACAAATTTTTCGGCTTGGCGCTGATCGATTTCTCTTTGTGAACCAAGTAGGGAGAAGGTCAGGTAGGCCATGATATTACTACCCAGTGACCAGAAAAGTGAGTGTGAGTGGAAGTCAAAGCCGCTGAGTCCGAAAAGTTCAATCGGGTTGAGCCACCAGATTGAGAAGGGGCCGTGTAAGAGAATTGATCCCGGAAGCCAGCCGGAATAGACGAATGAGGGGACCATGATGGTGTAAAACCAGAATGAAAAGCCCAAAATCAAACCGGCCATAGCCCCGTACCTGGTGCCTTTTTTCCAGTAGAGGCCACCGATTAAGGCTGGAGTCATTTGGATTGCGGCGGAGAAGGATATAAGTCCCATGTTGACCAGCATATAAGAGTCACCAAACAGACGAAAAAAGAGGTAACCGAGAAAGATTATCAGGAATATGCCGGCTCGTTTCAGGTTGAGAAGCCAGCGTGAAAGATTGGCCCTGATTCTGAAAAAAAGGAGCAACGGCATGATCAGGTGGTTGAGTAGCATCGTGCTTAAGGTGACCGAAGAGACGACAACCATTCCTGTAGCCGCCGAGAGGCCGCCTATAAAAACCAGGATTGAGAGAGCCTCTTTTGAGTGGAGCAGGGGCAGAGTCAAAACGTAGGTGTCAGCGATTGAAGAGGGGCCGCCGATCTCCAGAAGGCCACCAAAAGCTATGGGAATGACGAAAAGATTGATCAGAAAAAGGTAGAGTGGAAACAAAAACATCGCTTTGCGGATATGTTCTTCTTGCTGGTTTTCGATTACGGCCATGTGAAATTGGCGGGGCAGAAAGAGGATGGCTGCCATTGAGAGAATGATCATTGTCAGCCATGATTGATAACTGTTGTTGGTTGAGGTGTTGATGGTAAGAAGTTTGCGGTATATTTCATGGTTGGCAATTTGGGTTAAGATATCACTGAAACCATCAAAAATCCCATAAGTGACAAAAAGGCCGACACTGAAAAAGGCGACCAGTTTGACCACCGACCCTAAGGCAACCGCGGCAACCATGCCTTCGTGCCTTTCTGATGCGTCAAGATAGCGCGCTCCAAACAGGGCTCCGAAAATCGCGAGTACGATGGCGATATAAAAGGCGGTTTCCAAGTAGAAAGGGTGTTCGTGGTAGGTGTAGGGAATCGTTGTCGGTACACCTGGCCTCAGGCTGGGGTGAATTAAAGCGTCAAAGGTTATTGAGATTGATTTGAGCTGGAGCGCGATATAGGGCATGATGCCGATGATCGCTATGATGGTTACCAGAGCGCCAAGGCGGGCGCATTTGCCGTAGCGGGAACTGATGAAATCGGCAATTGAGGTTATATTATTTTCCCGGGTGATGCGAATCATTTTGCGGAGGATAAACCACCAGGCAAAAGCCGTCAGAGTTGGGCCGATATATATTGTTATAAACTTAAAACCGGAATTGGTGACCTCGCCGACACTGCCATAAAAGGTCCAGGATGAACAGTAAACAGCCAGGGTCAGGGTGTAAATAATGGGGTTTGCAACCAGGCTTTTACCTTTCAATCCGCGCTGATCAGCATAGTAAGCGACACCAAACAGTAAAAGCAGATAGCCTAAAGCGATGCTCGTGACCAGCAGATAGCGAGTGCTAGTGTCGATTGTTTGCTCTCCTTAGTTCATGTTAACGATTTTCTTGATGTAGGTGCTGGTTGACAGGCTGGATTTTTGTCGTAGGGGTACTTGTGAGTGGTGGTTGCTGCTTGCGATCAGGCTCGGAGAGCCAAGCGTAAAGCAGAATTACTATTATTGAGAGAAGCCAGCCGACCATCAGATATAGGAAGAGAACCGGGTAGCCGAAAACCATAAAATTCTTGTTGAAAATATGAATGATCGGGTAGTTGATAAAGAAAAAACCGAGGATGAAAAAGATTACCCACCACTCTTTCTTATAAATTACATTTCGGGGGTTGGCCACAAGTTTCCCTTTTTATTATAGGGTACCTTGAAAAATTGCCTTTTTCCCCAATTGCTACGTTGGACTCAAATTTTAATCCTCAAAATACTCAATGGATTCCTACGGTTAAAATAATCGTCCGCCTTGCACTTGAAGAAAAATTCTAATTTTTCAAGATACCCTGTAGGGTTAGCCTCAATGCTCGTAAGGTTGATTGTGGATCTACCTCATAAAATAACATCTAAAAAATAAAAAGCAAATTTGTTCTTTGCCGCGGAGTTGATGTTTGTCTCTGCTTTTGCCATCTGGCCTCCTCCGAAACCAGACCAATGGCTTATGTTTAAGCCGGAACTATTGTGGTTTAGGCTGGGCACTGATTTTTTGGAGCTCATTAACCAGGGTTTCAAGGGGTGGTCTCTGGTTGATATCGTTAACTTTGATGAAGCGGATTATGCCATTTTTGTCGATAATGATCAGGGCCCTTTCGCTGACACCTGAGGAGCGCAGGAGGCCGAAGCTGTCGGCGACTTCGCCGTGGGGCCAGAAGTCGGAGAGAACTTCAAACCAGAGGCGGCCCATCTGCCCGGTCCATGAAAAGAGGGTCGGGATGTTGTCGACACTGATTCCCAGCAGGGTCGCATCGTACTCATTAAAGATCTCTTCAACGATATTGTAGCCTGGCCATTGATCTGAACAGACCGGGGTCCAGGCCGCAGGAATGAAGGAGAGTACGACTATCTTTTTATTGCGATAATCTTTTAGACTTATAGTCTTACCGGATACCGCGGGCAGGCTGAAATCGGGGGCCATCTCACCGGTTTTTAGTTTAAGCAGGCTGTCAATTGGTTTAAGTAGGCCAGGGTTGTAGATACTTTCGTTGAAGCTCTTTGCGGTGGCCCATAGTGGGGTGCTTATGATTAACATGCATATAAGTGTTGCGGTAATGTGATTTAGTCTGGCTCGCACTGTTTTATTCTCCTGTTATCGGCAGTCAGCTAGTTCTGACATTGATTTTAAAAAATTATGCGGATCACCGATGCCGCCCAGTTTCGAGATTACGATTCGATTTTTCATTTCACCTTGATTACATATAGCGATAAAATAGGGAGTGCGAACTTGGCCCAGTTTCTTGTGGATTTTCAGGTTGCTGTCAGCAAAAAGGGGGAACTCGACCCCGTATTTTTTCTTGAAAACCCCGACCTCAAAGGCCGAATTCCCAACCCCGATACCGATCATCTTGATCTTGCCTGAAAGTTTCTGGTCCGCTCTGATCTTTTTGTAGAGTTGGTTGACAGTGGGGGCCTCACGTTGACAAAGCGGGCAGTACATACTGAAAATCTCAATTAGGAGGATATTGTATTCAATCTCTCCTAAAATGAAGCTCTCTGAGGTAGCATTAGATAATCCCAGGTAGGTGCGTATGGAGCTTCCTTCAGGAGTACTTAAGCTTATTTGTGGTAGCGGTTTGCCGATGGTTGGTGGCTTTACACTCTCGGTTAGGGAGGCTGCTGGTTGGTGTGCGCAACTTACGGTTAGGGATAGAATAGCAAAGGCAATACAAAGAGCCCGATTGACTGATTTAACTTTTTTCATGCGCGCACCTGGCAACGGTTTTTGAGCACTCCGACACCTTCGATCTCAATCTCAATGAGATCATGGTCTTGCATGAAAATGGGCGGTTCTCGAAAAACCCCGACCCCACTTGGAGTTCCGGTCAAAATCAGATCGCCAGGCTCCAGAGTGAAATGTCGGCTTAAAAAGCTTACCAGTTCAGCGACTGAAAAAATCATGTCAGCGGTATTACTTCGCTGCATGGTTATTCCGTTAAGACGGGAGCTGATGCTTAGAGTCTGAGGGTTTTTGATCTCATCAGTGGTTACGATCCAGGGACCAATCGGGCAGAAACTGTCGAGAGATTTGCCGCGGATCCACTGTTTGTCGCCAAATTGGAGATCTCGAGCACTAACATCATTACCGCAAGTGTAGCCTAGAACTTTACTTAAGGCTGTATTGGGAGTGCATCCGGTCGTTTTTTCGCCGATAATAACCACTAGTTCAGCTTCAAAATCGACTTTTTGGGTAATCTCAGAAGACCAGGTAATCTCGTTGTCGGGGCCAATAATAGAGTTGGGGAATTTGGCAAAGATCAGGGGCTCTTCAGGTTTCTTGATGCCGCCTTCGGCTGCGTGGGCAGCGTAGTTTAGCCCGATGGCGATGATTTTGCCGGGCCGGTTAACGGGGGCGGCTAATTTTATGTTTTCTAGGGGGAGGCCGGATGGTGCGGTTGTCAGGGGACGGCCAGCATCAAGCCAGGCATGAAAATCTCCGTTAAAGATCAGAGGGAAAAGTTCATCTTGCTTGATGAGGCCCAAATGTAACTTGGGGCCGGAAAAAAATTGTGCCAGTTTCATGCGCTAAGCTCCTTGTTTTTGACAAGAAAATAATCATAGTAAGGTCACTTGTTCGATTTGTATAGGCTGGTCTATCTTCTTGTGCCTTTTTTTAGACGGCAAGTCAATAACCTTTTGCTATCAGATCAAAGTCATGATACAAAAGCGAATCAAAAATTAAATGTCTTAAAGTGCGTGAGTTTATTAAAATAGAGGAGTTGTAACATATATGGGACAGCAATGTTCACACGGTTCAGTTCAGAGAATCGTGGTTTTTCAGGAAAATGGTAGCGGTGAGAAGAAGATTGCCGGGATAGAACAGTATACTCCGGGTTGTTTTGAACTTGAAGTGGTATCACTTGATGAGTCCTTGCCAGCGATGATCGATGATCCAGAAAAGTATTTTCCCGGTGAGTTAAAGGCAGACCTGGTGCTCGGGTTCTTGCGTCATCCTGATCTTGCGGGTGAATTACTCAGGCGTTGTCAGGAAGCCGAGATTCCCTTTGTCGCTTCATCGAAAAAATATCCGAGCGCTTTTCAAGTTGCAACCCCACCGATATGATGCTCTCTGCCCCGGCTGGTCTGGCTGGGTGAGTATGGCGAGAGTTATGGGACACCGGAATTGAAGGTTGAGGTCGAAGATGGTAAATTGAAATCACTCAAGGTGTTGCGCGGGGCTCCTTGTGGTGCAACCTGGCAAGCTTTAGAGAAGCTTGTGGGCATGGATGTTTCTGAGGTTGCGGCTCGTTATGGTCTTGATGTTCAATTTCAATGTAGTGCTGATCCGGCTGGCTGGGATCCGCTCTGGGGTAAAAGTCCAATTCATTTGGCTGCCGATATGCATTTTAAGGCTTTAGAACGAGCCCTTAAAGAGGCCGTTCAAACTGAAAAAAATGGGGCTGAAAGTGGTTGACAGTCAGCAGATATTTTTTACAGCAATTGCTAAAATTGCGCAGCTTCTGGCAGGTGAGGGTGAATTTCAGGAGACCATGGAAGCAATCTTGGTGCGACTGGCACGTTTGACTGGGATGAAGCGTGGTATGATTTCGCTCTACCGACGAGATTTAGAACAAATTCACGTCGACATAACTTATGGTATTCCCGATACCTCAGAGCCGGTTTTTTACCGCCTCGGTGAAGGTATAACCGGGCGAGTGGTTGCCAGTGGCCGCCCGATTGCGATCCCTCGGATTGACCAGGAGTCACTTTTTCTGGATCGTTCTGGGGCGCGCAGTAAGATTGATCGGGCGACTTTAGCTTTTCTTTGTGTCCCGATAAGATTTGCAGGTCAGGTTGTTGGTGCACTTTCAGTTGATCGGGCGGCAAAGGGGGCCGATCTTGCCGGTGAGTTAGCTTTTTTAGAGGTGGTTGCTAATCTCCTAGCGCCTCGAGTACACGTGCGCCGGGTTCAGGAAGAAAATACCCGTTTGAAAGAGGCGATTGGTCGGCATGGGCCCATGGGGACTGTGGTTGGTAATGCTAACTCAATGCGCCGGGTGGCCGAACAGATTGATCAGGTGGCCCAGACGATGACGACAGTTCTGATCACCGGTGAAACCGGAACTGGTAAGGGGCTGGTCGCCAGTGAAATTCATTATCGGAGCCCGCGGCGGGATAAGCCGATGGTTCGTCTTGACTGTGGCGCGATCCCGGAAAATCTGGTTGAGAGTGAAATTTTCGGACATCAAAAAGGTGCCTTTACGGGAGCTATCGAGAAGCGGATCGGTAAATTTGAGTTAGCTCATGGTGGGACGATCTTTCTTGATGAAATTGGAGAGTTGCCGCTCGCATCTCAGGTCAAGTTGTTGCGGGTTTTGGAAGAGCGCGAGTTCGAGCGGGTTGGGGGTGGGAAAACTATAAAGAGTGATGCCCGGGTAGTTATTGCAACCAATCGTGATCTTGAAAAAGAGGTCGCCGCCGGGAGGTTTCGCTCCGATCTGTTTTACCGTTTGAGCGTTTTCCCGATCCATCTGCCGCCTTTACGCGAACGCGGAGCCGATATTATTCTGCTGGCTGATTTTTTTGTTCAGAAGTTGGGTGAAGAGATGGGTTGCAAGGTTTCACGGATAGATTCCTCGGCCATTGATATGTTGATCTCTTATCATTGGCCCGGCAACGTTAGGGAGCTACATAATTCGCTTGAACGGGCGATGATTTTAGCTACTGACGGTATTATTCATGGGTACCAACTGCCACCCTCACTACAGGTGGCGACTTCTGGGGACGAAAATGATTCGTGTGCAGAGGGTGGGGCTAATTTTCAGGCGATGGTAAAATCCTACGAAACCACTTTGATCGTCGAAGCTTTGAAAAAGACTCGGGGTAACCAGACGAAAGCAGCAAAGCTTTTGGGTACGAGCAAACGAGTTATTCAATATAAGGTTGTTAATAATGAGATTAACTATAAAAAATATCGTGGGGTAAAGGTCTGATGGTGGTTTATCTCGAGGGTGCTTTCGTTGGGAGTGAAAGCTTTGCTCTTTCGAGCATGAATTAGGCTTCTGATTGTTTTTTGTTAGCTATCGGTACAAAAATGTAGAGTTGCCGGTCTCTTGATTAAACAAAATTGTATCAATATTGTAAGTGTTTGAAGTTGTAGCTTTTTTGTTGGTGGTCAAGCTTTTAAGTTTCTGTTGCTCGGGTGTTTGTTTTTTGAAAAGCGATACGATAATGTATCGCTTTTTCTGTTTCTTGAGGTTCGTATTTTCTGGGTTTATGGATTAATAATCAACCAGGACGGCAATTTGGCTCTATTTTTTGGGAAAGAGTTGCTTTGGCATGGCCCCTGCATTAGCCCTCCGCAAATGTAAAAAAATTGTGGAGATTTGTATGAATGATGTAGGTGTAAATCGAACTAATTGTAATCGTCGATGGTTAACGCTCTTGCCGGTGTTAGGGGTGCTGTTTTTGTCAGCATCAACCCTTTGGGCTGGTGAAACTCAGCCTGCGATTGATACTGGAACTACGGCTTGGATGTTGACCTCGACCGCCCTGGTTTTACTGATGGTTCCGGGATTGGCGATGTTTTATGGTGGTTTGGTACGGACCAAGAATGTTTTGGGGACGATGATGCACAGCTTTGCCGCGATGGGGATTATCGGGGTGCTGTGGGTTGTGTTAGGTTATTCCATGTCATTTGGTAAGGGTGTCTTGGGCGGCTGGTGTGGTTGGAACCCTGACTATTTTATGCTGCAGGGGATTGATGATGTCATTCTTGATGTCGGGGTTCCGGAATATGTGTTTGCCATGTTTCAAGGGAAATTTGCAATTATTACCCCGGCCCTGATTGCCGGTGCCTTTGCCGAGCGGGTGAGTTTTCGTGGTTACTGTATCTATATAGCACTCTGGACTATATTGGTTTACAATCCGCTCTGTCACTGGGTTTGGGCCGAAGATGGCTGGATCTTTAACTTGGGTGCCGATGGGGCAATCGATTTTGCTGGCGGAACTGTTGTTCATATCTCTGCCGGAATCAGCGGCTTGGTCGCAGCCTTTTATATTGGCTGTAGGCGCGGTTACCCGAGAACGGCGATGCACCCTAATAATTTAGTTATGACTTTGATGGGAGCCGGATTGTTGTGGGTTGGTTGGTTTGGTTTTAATGCAGGTAGTGCCGTTTCCAGTGGTCTTGATACGGCCCGGGCCTTAGCTGTGACTCAGGCTGCCGGGGCTGCCGGGGCGGTGGCTTGGCTGATTGTTGAGTCGATTCACTTGGGTAAGGCCACAACCTTGGGGATTGTCAGTGGAATCCTTTCAGGATTGGTTGTGATTACCCCGGCTGCTGGCGTTGTGAAACCTGGTGGTGCGATCTTTATGGGGATGGCGGCTTCTTTAGTTTGTTATGCTGGGCTCTTTGTTAAGGAGAAACTTGGCTATGATGACAGCCTTGATGCTTTTGGGATCCATGGGGTTGCTGGTATTTTTGGCGCGCTGATCCTAGTCTTTTTTATTCGGGATAGCTGGATGCATGATGCGGCGGCAAATGTCGGTGGTTCCTGGAGTGTGATGCAGCAGTTTGTTGTCCAATTTAAGGCGGTGGCGGCAACTATTCTATATACCGCAGTTGTGAGCGGCATTTTGGTTGTCTTGGTCGATAAGACGGTCGGTTTTCGCTTGTCAGAAAGTGATGAAAAGTCAGGTATGGACCATGTTCTCCACGGAGAGCATGGTTATGGGCTGACAAATCTCAATTAGTGAATTGCGGGTTCCCTAGCTTATCTTTTTGACAAGGTAAGGAATATGGAGTCTGATTATAGAGGGGAGACGAAATATGCAACTTGTAACAGCAATAATTCAGCCGGATAAGCTTGATGACGTTCGTGAAGCGTTGGTTGCGGCCGGGATTTCCCGGCTTACTACCAGCCGGGTCACCGGTCACGGTCAACATCAATCGCAGCAGCATGCCAGTGAGCGTCTTTATCGTGGGCAGAAGGTGATTCCCAATCTGATCCCCAAGGTCAGGATGGACATTGCTTGTAACGACGAGTTTGTTGATATTGCGATTGCAGCGATTTTAAAGTCTGCCAAACATGATGGTGGCCGCATTGGTGACGGTAAGATCTTTGTTACTGAGCTAAAGCGTTGTATCCGCATTCGCACCGAAGAGAGTGATAGCCAGGCGATATGATTGTAACCCGACTTTCTAGTATTATTTGATTGCAACGGGTTTAACTGTTGCTGTATTAAGGAGATATCGTTTTTTTATGAATAAAACCACCAACACATTGTTACAATTACTTTTGTTGCTGGCAATTCTGCTTCTGTTTGCAGGTGTTGTCGGTGCTACCGAACTAGATCATGTTGTCGATGTCCAGAAATACAATCGGGCAATCCATATCATGGCAATGCTTCTGGCGGGTTTCGGTTTTTTGATGGTCTTTGTTAAAAAATATGGTCGCTCAGCCGTGACCGCAACCTATCTTTTGGTCAGTGTTGCGATTCCGTTGTAAATCTTATAAGGATAGTTTAGGTATTTTGGGTGGTTCCGGCTCTGAAATTGATAGTCTGATTCTGGCTGAATTTGCCGCGGCAAGCCTGTTGATCTGTGCCGGAGCCCCTCTAGGTCGGCTGAAAATGGGTCAGTATATTTTTCTTGGCCTGCTCTTTATACCTTGCTATGCATTTAACGAATGGATTTTGCTTGATAACGGTTTTGGTTTGATAGCTAAGGGGGCGTTTGTTGATACTGGTGGTTCAATTGTTATTCACGCTTTTGGTGCCATCTTCGGGCTTGGGGTGATAATGACAATGACGACCAAGGAAGAGGTCGGGCTGCCGGTTGAAGCAGATTTCACCAGCGATCGTTTCTCATTGCTTGGGAGTATGATTCTCTGGTTGTTTTGGCCCAGTTTCTGTGCCGCTCTGGTTGCCCCTGAACTTGTTCCTCACACTGCAATCAATGTCATTTTGGCTCTATCCGGAGCAACAATTGCCACCTATTTTGCCTCAATTTCCTTGCGCGGAAAAATCTGCGCAGCCGATATTGCCAATGCGGCATTGGCTGGCGGGGTCGCGATCGGTTCGGTCTGTGATCTGGCAAGTTTCCCGCAAGCTTTTATCATTGGCATCTTGGCCGGCGCGCTCTCGACCTTTGGCTTCGCGGTTTTGCAGAGCAAGATTGAAGCTCTGCTTAATGGCATTGATACTTGTGGAGTTATGAACCTGCACGGTATGCCCGGACTTTTAGGGGGCTTGTCAGCAATCTTTATCGTCGATGGCCTGTGAATAAGGGCAGCCAGATCGTTGGTATCTGTATTACGATTGTGGTGGCTGCTTTAGGCGGATTTATTGTCGGAAAAATTGTTGCAATGCTTGGTCGAAAAAAACTTGCCTATGATGATGTTGATGAGTTTGAACTGTAATGTTTTTGTGATTTTTGCTAACGACTGGAGTCGTTAGTTGAAGTCTGATTGTTTCAAGACAGCCTTGATTAATTTGTCAATTTATGGTTAATGGCGGATGTTTGATTTTGTCTATATCTGACCGGGAGCCAATCTTTCTAACCCAGCCTAGCTGGATAATTGTCCTTAAAGGAGTAGTAGTATGACCAGAGAAGAGATTCTAAAAATTGTTGAAGAGCAAAATGTTCGCTTTTTTCGCCTCCAATTCGTTGATATCTTCGGCATCATGAAGAATATTGCAATACCGCTGTCTCAGCTAAAGAAAGCGCTTGATGGGCAGATGATGTTTGATGGTTCCTCTATTGACGGCTTTGTCCGGATTCAGGAGTCAGATATGTTCCTCGTTCCTGACTATGACACCTTTTGTGTTATGCCTTGGCGCAATAAAGATGGGGTTTCGACTGCCAGAATCATCTGTGATATTCATAAGTCTGACGGCACTCCATTTGCAGGTTGTCCTCGGGTGAACCTGAAACGGGTTATGGCTGATGCTGAGAAGATGGGTTACACTATGAACGTTGGTACCGAGTGTGAGTTCTTTCTTTTTGAGACCGATGAGTATGGCCCGACAACAATCACTCATGATAATGCCGGCTATTTCAGTGTTGATGCAGAAGATGATGGCATTGAGTGTCGTCGCGAGATCATCGACACCTTAGAAAAGATGGGCTATGAGATTGAGGCATCACACCACGAAGTTGCTGAAGGTCAGCATGAGATTAACTTTAAATATGCCAATGCACTTACTGCCGCTGATAATACCGTAACTTTCAAGTGGGTCGTTAAGACCGTGGCAAAATCTTATGGTTTGCACGCGACTTTTATGCCGAAACCGGTTTTCGGAATTAATGGTTCTGGAATGCATACTAACCAGTCACTTTTCGATCTCGATGGCAATAATGTTTTCTTCGATGCTGATGGCGAATTGGAACTTAGCAAAATCGCATACCAGTATATCGCCGGTATCAATAAAAATGCTCGTGCATTTGCCGCAGTTACCAATCCCTTGGTCAACTCTTACAAACGTCTGGTTCCTGGTTATGAAGCTCCGGTTTATGTCGCCTGGTCAGCCAGTAACCGTAGCGCTCTGGTACGGATCCCGGCTTCGCGTGGGCTTGGTACTCGGGTTGAAGTGCGTTGCCCAGATCCGACCTGCAATCCCTATCTTGCCTTTGCTATGATGCTTAACTGTGGCCTTGACGGGATTAAGAACAACCTCGAAACTCCGGCCCCGGTAAATGTTAATATCTTCGATATGACCCCGGCCGAAAAAGAGGCTGCTGGTATCGACAGTATGCCTGCTTCACTTGAAGAGGCTATCGTGGCCTTCCAGGCAAACCCGATTTCTCTTGAAACCCTTGGTGAGCACATCTATGAGAAATATGTCGCCTGTAAGCAGAGTGAGTGGGATAAGTATCGCACTGCGGTTACCGACTGGGAACTCGAAGAGTACCTTTCACTTTACTAGAATTAAGTTTACATTCTGATTGATAGCCCTAGATATTATGATTGACAGTTAAACAAGAAAAGACCTACCATCCTTGCAAACGTGGGTTAGAATAAAATCCATAACGGTTCATTCCAGAGCCAAAACCAAGGAGGTAGGTCATGGTTAAGAATATAAAGTATGTTGGTCTTGATGTCCACAAGAATTCTATTGTAATTTCTATAGCCGATTCAGGCCGTGAAAATGATCCACGGTATTGGGGTCGAATAGACAACAACACTGATCAACTTGATAAGGTTTTCAGAAAACTCATAAGTGATGGTTCTGAGCTCTCATGTGTTTATGAAGCCGGGCCATGTGGTTATACGATTTACCGTTACCTAAAAGGTAACGGAACCGATTGTGCGGTGATAGCACCCTCCAAAATACCTCGTCAGAGTGGAGACCGAATCAAAAATGACCGGCGTGACTCTCTAACTCTTGCTCGCCTTCATAGAGCCGGCGAACTGACCCCGGTATATGTACCGGATCAGGCAGATGAAGCATTAAGAGACCTGGTGAGAGCTCGGGATGATGCACAAAAGGCTTTGCGTAAGAGTAAGCAACAATTAAATGCTTTTTTGCTTAGACATAATCGTTCTTTTACTGGTAAAACTATGTGGTCTTCAGCCTGTTTTAATTGGTTGTCAGATATCAGCATGGAACATCCTGCTCAACAATTTACACTACAGGAATATATTAACACCGTTGAAGATAATGATAAAAAAGTGAAGCGACATACCGTTCAGATCAGTGAGTTATCAAAAGAAAGTCGCCTTTATCCATTAATTCTTGCATTACAGACCATGCGTGGTGTGTCCCTTGTTGTAGCATCAACCCTGGCCGCTGAATTGGGTGATTTGAAAAGGTTCGAAACCCCATCTCAGATGATGGCTTATTTAGGGCTTGTACCTTCAGAAAGCTCATCTGGACCAAAAGTTAAAAGAGGGTCAATTACCAAAACTGGAAATGGTCATGTTCGAAGGGTTCTCGTTGAAGCAGCCCAATCTTACAGGTTGCCAGCCAGGGTTAGCAGAGCAATACGTAAACGCCAAGAAGGAGTACCCGAAAAAATTAGCACTATAGCTTGGAAAGCTCAAGTTAGACTTTGTAATCGATATCAACAATTAGCTGCACGAGGGAAAAATGCAAATCTTATAAAAACTGCAATAGCGAGAGAAATAGCAGGTTTCTCTTGGGCTATCGCCCAAGAGCTTTAAATAAAAAAGCCGCCAATTTTGCCCACGCCTCCGACGTACCGTGTAGAGGCCATTCTCGGCGAGGGCAAATCGGCTACCATCTGTACAGATAAATGGCATTCTTAAAATAACCTTTTAATCGACAAAACTTCCAGTGCATGGCAAGAAGTGCGGTCACGGTCAGGAGAACCCTCGAGCCTCCTATCTAGGAATAGGTGGAAACACTGAAACTCCCGTAGCTAGATTGAGGCAGCTCCGCGACGAAGCCAAATCATGCGGTACTCAACCCGCGAATATCAGACTGATCACCGTCGTTACTTATTGACCCCACTTCTTACCATGTACTGGAAGATAAAAATAAAATAGCCGCTTTTGCAAGGGGAATGGGTTCTTTTTTCTTCTTGACAATGTCAATCATATCAGGAGGCTGCCCGAGAATGCTCTTTTCCCTCAGCTCTTCGTTATTTTTTTCAAATAATGCCTCGATCTGAGAAAAAATTTCTATTCTCGGACAGCCTCCTTGGGGAAATCAGGTTATATCCCCAGAATTTACTGAAATCAACTAAATATACGGGGCTTTTTTACTAACGCTGAATAGTTACAAAGACTTTATGGCGGGCACCTGAATAGTTGCAAAATAACACCGAGCTGGGGAAAAAAGACGTTCTCGAACAGCCTCCTGATATGATTGACATTGTCAAGAAGAAAAAAGAACCCATTCCCCTTGCAAAAGCGG
>DAOWHJ010000081.1 GCA_030641485.1 Pseudomonadota bacterium | reverse complement strand
TTTTTCTTGAGCTCGGAAACGCTGGCGGTAAGTTCGGTCAAAACTAGATGGGTCATTGTCAAATCCTCCATTGTTGAGTTTTATTAGTACTAATAATAATATCTTTAACTGGTCTTGTCAAGTAACGTTAAATAAGCTGGGTATTTCATATAAAGGATCGCGCTGGTATTTTGTGAACTCATAAAGGGGGTACATTTATTTGGGCACCCACACAATATGGTGCTGGCAATACCACAACGTTTGTGATAACTTCATAAATCGACTCATTGTTACTCCTTTGTCTGGTTGTTGTGGGGACAACGCCACCAATGAGTAGCATTGAGTCGATCATATGGCAAAGCCTATGATCTCTGACCTTGCCCACAGGGCTAGGTTTTCTATGTTAGAATAAACCGGATAGGAAATTTTTATGCATAAACAAATCATTGTCAATGGCTGGGGCCAGAGCACTCAAGGCAAAGAGGTAGTTGGTACAATCCAGGACCCCTTGGAATTGATGGCACAAGCAGCAGGCCAAGCGCAAGAGAAGATTGGTTTTGATGTTTTAGAGAAAATTGATGGCATCATGACGGTCATGACCATCAGTCGCCACTATCCCGATGCCGCCTGGCAACTTGCGCAAAAAATCAAGGCAAAACCACGTTTCACCCGAACCTCCATGATCGGCGGAGAGTCTCCCCAAAACTTGATCAACATCGCTGCCGGGATGATTGCCCGGAGCGAGTTGGAGACGGTCTTAATCGCCGGAGCTGAGACTTACTACCCCAGAACTAACAACCCAACAAAGCCGGAGAATGCCCTTTTCCAGGGGTTACCCGAAGATTATCAAGGAGACGACAGTATTGGTGCAACTGAACTTGAGCTCCGTCACGGCATAGTTCAACCCGTACAAGGTTTCCCCCTCTTTGAAACCGCACTATGGGCAGAATCCGGCCTCGAACTGAATGCCTATTTGCTAAAAATCGGAAAACTCTGGTCCCAACACAGCCAAATTGCGGCTAACCACCCCAATGCCTGGTCAAAAAAAAGTTATACGGCCTCGGAAATAATCACTGAAACCCCATTCAACCGAAAGGTCGCCTTCCCCTACCCTAAACTGATGAACCCATTTGTTACGGTTGATCTTGGAGCAGCAATCATTCTCATGAGCGCAGAAAAATCCCGGGAATTTTGCCAAGAGAAAAATCGCCCGGTCTATTTTATCGGCGGTGGCTATGCCAAAGACCGTCAACGCTTCCTGATTGAAAAATCGAGCTTCACATCATGTCCACCGCTAAAGTCGGCGGTCGACAAGGCACTGCAGCGCTCCGGTCTAAGCCTTGATGAAATTGAAGCTTTCGATCTTTATAGCTGTTTTCCCTGTGCCGTAGGTATGGCCCTGAAGATGTTGGGTCTAGAACAGAATGACCACCGACCATTTACGGTCACCGGAGGTTTAGGTTTTTTTGGCGGCCCTGGCAACAACTACAGTTTACATGCCGTTGCCACAATGGTCGAGATGATTGCCCAGGGAAAGATTAACAATGGGCTAGTTACAGCCCTAGGGTGGTTCATGCACAAACACGCGGCTGGCATTTACAGCTCTACTCCTGCCGAAACAGATCTCAAACAACATGACCTGGATGATGCAAAAGCACCTCTAACCGGCAGCCAACCGGTAGCCATTGCCGAAAAAGTAACGGGCAAAGGACGCATCGAAACCTACACGGTTATTTACAAAAAAGATGGCACTCCCGATTACAGCGTTATCTACGGAAAAACTGAAAAAGGCCTCAGATTTATCGCCAATTCAAACACAGACCCTAAGACGATTAAAGCTTTGACAACCCAAAATCAAGTTGGGAAAACGGTTCAACTTAGTTATGATGACCAAAAAGCACTAAACATTGCTGATCTTCTATAAAGAAAGGTCACCAACCTGAAAACATAGGGACAACCAAATATTTTTGTGGTCAGATGGTCGTTTATTGTGCTAACGCGGATATTGACTACATGCTAGAGCTCTTAACCCATCCCGTGACTTCTAAGTAACTACTTGTAAACGATTGATATTACAACTCTTTCACACTCTGTCTAATGCTGGTACAATATGCAGAAAGTACTTTGTTATTTTCTGATATGTAGCCGCCATAGCGGTCTGGAAACGCTTTTTACGATGGCATAAAACTTTTTGATATAACAACATAAAACAGGAGATTTTGTAATGAAGGATTTTTTATTTGAACCCATCATCATCAATCAGCTTGAAATAAAAAACCGCATCTATCTACCGGCCATGCATCTTGGTATGGCGAATAATTTTGCAGTTACTGACCAAATTTTAGATTTTTATAGCCAACGAGCTGTTGGTGGGGCCGGTATGATTTGTGTCGGGTTTGCCACCGTTGATGAACTTTCAGGTAGCCCGCTTAATATTGGGGCTCATAAAGATAGTTTTATTCCCGGTTTGACTAGGCTAGCTGAGACCATCAAAAACAACGGATCCAGAAGTGCGGTGCAGCTCAACCATGCTGGGCGCTATAACCCCTCTTTTTTCTTGCAAGGGAAAAAGCCGGTGGCCCCTTCTGCTATAGCTTCACGCCTGACCCATGAAACGCCCCATGAGATGACTATTGATGAGATAAAGCAGACTATTGGTGCCTTTGCCAATGCCGCCCGGCGCGTCAAAACTGCCGGTTATGACGCAGTTGAGGTACTTTCCGGCACCGGTTATCTGATCTCCGAGTTCTTATCACCTTTGACCAATCAACGTACCGATGCCTATGGAGGCAGCTTTAACAACCGGATGTGCTTTGGCCTTGAGGTTATGGCTGCAATTCGTGATGCCGTTGGTGCAGATTACCCCTTGATCGTCAGAATGAACGGTAATGATTTTATGCCCGGAGGTAACAGCCATCAGGAGCTCATTGAATATGCCCAAGCCTTGGCTCAGGGTCCAGCTGATGCATTGTGTATAAATGTCGGTTGGCATGAAGCCCGGGTCCCCCAGATTGTAACTTGTGTACCTCATGGGGCTTTCTCCTATCTCTCCCGGAGCATTAAAGAGAACGTTGATATCCCGGTAATCGCCAGCCACAGGATTAATGACCCTGCCACCGCTCGTGAGCTGCTTGCCAATGGCATGTGCGATATGGTGGCAATGGGCCGGAGCCTGATCACTGACCCGCAACTACCGAAAAAAGCTCAGCAGGGCCAGGAAAATCAAATCCTTCACTGCATTGGCTGTGCTCAGGGTTGTTTTGATCATTTGTTTAAGATGAAGCATGTGGAGTGTCTCTGTAACCCCGAGGCCGGACATGAAGGGCAAAGAAGCTTAAAGAAAACCACAAGCCCAAAAAAGGTAATGGTTGTTGGCGGTGGACCTGGAGGCATGAGTGCGGCTCTAACCGCCTCCTTACAAGGCCATGAAGTTACCCTTTATGAACAATCTGATCGCCTGGGTGGTCAACTCCACCTCGCCGCCGCACCTCCGGGGCGGGATGATTTTGCCCAACTCGCAAAGGATCTTGAAACCCAGTTGAGAGTCAACAATATCCCGGTCATTTTCAAGCAAATTATTGACAGCAAAGCAATCGCATCAAAAAAACCTGATGTCGTAATTGTGGCAACCGGGGCAATAGCGGTTACCCCGCCCATACCCGGCATTGAGCTTCCGCATGTTGTGCAGGCTTGGGATGTTCTTGAAGATAAAGTCTCAACTGGAACAAAAGTTGCCATTATCGGCGGCGGCGCCGTTGGGGTGGAGACCGCTCTATTTCTCGCGGAAAAAGGGACCCTGTCAGCCGAGGCAGTCAAGTTTTTACTCGTCAATAAAGCAGAAGACCCTGAAGTTCTCTATGAGATGGCAACCAAGGGGAGTAAAAAAGTAGTACTTGTTGAAATGCTTAATAAAGTGGGCAAGGATATTGGCAAATCAACCCGATGGGGAATGATGCAGGAACTCTCTCGAGCTGGCATAAAATCCGTAACTGAACACCAGGTAACCGAGATCACTCCGACTGGCCTAACCATGAAAAAAGGTGAAGACATTGTAAAAATCGAGGCAGAAACCATCGTCATTGCGGCAGGTTCAGTATCGGTAAATACTCTTGAGACAACCCTCCAAGAGATGCAGGTGCCCTTTAAGGTGGTTGGCGATGCCAAACAGGTTGCTCTGGCATTTGATGCAATTCACCAGGGTTATGAGGCGGCACTATCCCTGTAGCTACTGCGACAGTTATTAGCTTAGATAGTTACCTTTGCCGGGAATAGTGTTTCTCACACCACCAACAGGATCTTCGACATCCCCCTTATAACGTGGGATCAGGTGAACATGAACATGCATAACCGTTTGACCGGCGGGCTTACCAACATTAACCCCGATGTTGTACCCATGCGGGGAAAATTTCTCATCAACATACAATTTACACTGTTTAAGCAAATCATTAACAGCTCTAACTTCGTCTTCATGCAGTTCCCAATAGGATGCAACATGACGAAAAGGAATGACCAGAAGGTGCCCCGGTGAGGCCGGAAATTTGTCAAGAACAGCGAAAGTCAAACTGTTTTCAAAAAGTATCAACTCGGCAGGTAGATTACAAAATGGACAGATATCGACAGACATAGTTCACTCCCCCGCATTGCAGTTAGACTTTGATGAACTTGTAAATTGATAAAATAGAAACATCAAATAAAAAACCAAGCCGCCAGAAAGTAGCTTGGCGATATCAAAAAAGCCTAGGGGGGCAAGCTTAAAATAGAGGGCCATCGGCGTATACATCAAGATACCCTGAAGAGCAATTGAGAAGATCACAGAACTCCAGACCCAAGGGTTGGAGAAGAACGGGACATCATATTCACAGCGAATGATAAAAACCAGAACCATCTCATAAAGAACGACAAAATTAAAAACCATGGTCCGGGCTTTGGTGATTTCACTTTCAAGTTCGGAAGCCCCGCCGGTCAAGCGAAAGATAGCCAGTGCAATCAGGGTTCCGACTACCCCTAAAACTGTAATCAGGGCCAGTTTGCGGCCAGTAAGAATTGCTTCATCCCTTGGTTTGGGTGGACGACGCATAATGTTGTGGCCATAACCATCAACACTGAAAGCCAAAGCCGGAGCCCCATCGGTAATCATATTAATCCAGAGCAGCATTACCGCGGTCAAAGGTAGATTCCAACCCAGCAAAACGGCCATAAAGATAATCAGTACTTCACCCAAATTGCCGGAGAGCAACAACATGATAGATTTCTGGATATTATCATAGATGCCCCGCCCCTCTTCAATGGCATTGACTATATGTGAGAAACTGTCATCAAGTAAGACAAAATCAGCGGCCTCTTTCGCAACATCAGTACCACTGCCAACGGCAATCCCGATATTAGCTTTTTTCAAAGCTGGGGCGTCATTAACCCCATCACCAGTCATAGCCACAGTATGCCCCAGACCCTGAAGTACAGAAACGATTCGCTGCTTATGTTCAGGAATCACCCGGGCGAAGATATTAGTGCCATTTAGCAACCGTTGACGTAACTCATCATCATTTAAGTCCGCCATCTCCGTACCGGTTAAAACTTCACCCTCGATCCCCACCTCTTTACCCACCGCCCGCGCGGTCTCACGATAATCACCGGTGATCATGATGACCCTGATTCCCGCCGCATACGTCCTTATAATTGCTTGACGAACATCTGGCCGAGGCGGGTCAACCATAGCCTGGAGCCCGATAAAAATCAGATCACTTTCAGTTGCCGGACCATCTACTTTTTCAGCATCAAGATCGCTACAGGCAAAGGCCAACACTCGCATCGCCTGAGCCGCAAAAAGATCATTTTTGGTGATGATTAAATCCCGTAACTGGTTGTTCAATGGAACCACGTCACCATTAAGCATGACCCGAGTCGAAATCTCAAGGATGGCATCAGGAGCCCCTTTCACATAAAGCCTAGCTCCACCTTCTTCTGTCATAAGCACGCTCATACGCTTGCGCAGGCCATCGAAAGGAATTTCGTCAAGGCGCTGACCATAATGCTGGCAATCAAATTTTTCAGCACTGACAAGCAGTGCGATTTCGGTCGGATCGCCCCTAGTGTCAAGTCCCGACTCAGATCTTTTGATAACCGCATCATTGCAGGCCGCACCGGCTAAAAAAAGCAGTTTCTCAACTAGGCCAAGATTTTCCTTTACTAAGGGTGTCGTCAACGACAACTCCCGTTTCAAGGTCCAAGCCTGACGAACCGTCATTCGATTACAGGTCAGAGTCCCGGTTTTGTCGGTACAGATCACATCGCAACTCCCCAGTGTCTCAACTGAGGCCAAACGCCGTACGAGAGCTTTACGCTGCAAGAGACGTTTAACCCCAATGCTCAAAGCGATAGTCACAACAGCGGGCAGGGCCGTTGGTACTGCCGCCACCGCCAGGCTAATGGCGATAAAAGCAAAGGCGATCAGGGAATCTCGACTAACCGTTTGTAAGAGCAAAAACTCCTTACCGCAAGAGAGCGTCATTACCAGAATGCAAATCACAATTATGACCAGCCCCAAGCGCTGGCCAAAACGATCTAATCGTCGTTGCAGTGGCGTCAGCTCCTCTTTTGCACTCTCGACTAAATCTGCAATTGCCCCAATTTCAGTTTTCATACCAGTGGCCACAACCACAGCTTGGGCCCGACCACTAACCACTGAGGTTGAAGAAAAGAGCATATTCTTCTGCTCACCAATCTGCAAAGCCCCCGAAAGCACAGCACTATTTTTTTCAACCGGCAAGCTCTCTCCGGTCAAGGCTGCCTCTTCCACTAAAAGACGATTGGCCGTAATAATTCGGGCATCGGCCGGAATCTTATCCCCAGCGGCAACCGTGATAATATCTCCAGGGACTAAAGATGTCGATTTAACGCTCTGCCAAACCCCATCACGCAATACCGTTGCCATGACCTCGGTCATCTCTTTCAGAGCAGCAAGCGAACGGGCAGCGCCGTACTCCTGAAAAAAACCGATCAGAGCATTAAGTAAAACAATCACGATAATTATCAGGGAATCGACATATTCACCGATAGCTAGAGCAAAGACTACAGCAAACAAAAGGATATAGATGATAAAGCTCTTAAACTGGTCAACAAACAGGAATAACGGACTTGGCGGCGCAGCTTCACGCAGACGATTTGCACCATAACGTTGCCGACGCTCTAAAACCTCAGATTGAGTTAATCCGGCTTCATCACAATCCAGAAATGTAAAAAAATCTTTTTTTGACTGGCTATAGAAGGACATTGTCGACCTCTTCTTTCAGATTTAAAGTGAAAATCACTTTGAAACCTGCAACCTAATTTTACGTTATTTCACACCTGACATAACACTATGATCACAGGAGCAAAGCTGAAGGCTTGTTTATTGTCATTGGTGACATGGCACCATTTCTCTAGTTGTCGAGTTTCTCTTATCATGTCCAAACTGGCAAGACAAATAATGATTTAGAGTTCTACACTATTATCCATAGATTGTATCTTCGCCTAAGTCTCACTGCCAGAAAAAGTTTATCTATGCGGACTATAAAAAAGATACATATACTGTCCCCACAACTTGGACCTTGACAGAAATCAATTTTGCTTATCAATCCTGACGGCGTTTGGCCAGAATTTTTTCACCAATGGCCGACTTCACAACTTCCTTGAGAACGGTGACGACTCGTTGGTCATAAACCCCGTCGCCTGACTCGATAATCGCCAAGCTTTCATCGATCGAACGTGCACCGCGGTACGCGCGGGGTTTGACCATGGCACAGAAGCTGTTAACAACCGCAAGAATGCGGGCCGACAAACTGATTTCATCACCCTTCAAGCCCTTTGGATAACCCTGCCCATCCAGAGTTTCATTCATCTGGTAAACAGCGTCAAAAATGGGCAGACCGAAATCGATATCTTCCAGAACCTTGGCGGCATGCTCGACATGCTGCGCCATTTCGTCCTGCTCCTCTGCTGTCAAAGCTTATGCCTTGAAGAGCAGTGGCCGATCGTCAAAAAGGATACCGACCTGTGAGAGGTTGGCTGCCGTTTCGACCGTTGAGATATCCAGGTCGCTGGCGTTCATG
>DAOWHJ010000171.1 GCA_030641485.1 Pseudomonadota bacterium | reverse complement strand
GAGGTTCATAAGGGTAAGGCCTATACCTCAATTGAACGGCGTGACGGTCGCCGGGTGGTTAATGTCACTTGTGATGTTACTCCGCACAGCCGGGTTGATATGGTAAGCTCGGCCTTGAAAAAAGAGGTGTTGCCGGGTTTGCAGAGTAAATATCAAGGTTTAAATTTCAGCTTTGCCGGGAAACAGTCAGATCGGATCGAGAGCATGGCCGCTTTGGCGAAGGGGATGCTGGTTGCTCTGGTTATCGTTTACATGCTTTTAGCAATCCCTTTTCGTAGCTATATCCAGCCTGCGATTATCATGGTCAGTATTCCGTTTGGGGTTGTCGGGGCAATTGCCGGTCATCTTCTGTTGGGGTATAGCTTAAGCCTTTTAAGTATGTTTGGGATCGTGGCCCTCTCCGGGGTGGTGGTCAACGACTCGTTGGTGTTAATTGATTTTGCCAATCGTCGTCGGGCGCAAGATTCTGTAAGTGCCTATGTCGCCATTGTCAGTGCCGGGATTCAGCGTTTTCGCCCAATTATATTAACGACTATGACGACCTTTTTCGGATTGATGCCGATGATGTTTGAAACCTCAAGGCAGGCTCGATTTCTAATTCCAATGGCAATCTCCCTAGGATTCGGGATTCTCTTTTCAACCTTGATCATCCTGATCCTGGTTCCAGCACTCTACATCATCTTAGAGGACATCAAAAAACTTTTCAGCTATTCGGCGTAGAGAAAAGTAGGTGGGGTCACATCTTGACAATGGCTGTTGGCAGTTTTTCGGCTTGTCCGATTATCTTGACTATTGCAAACTGAATTTTTTTTGGGTCAACCTGAAGTGGCCGGAAGAAACCTTGATATACTCTCTTTTTCATGCATTAATTTTTAATAACCTGCAAAATTTAATGCACCATTTTTCATACTTTTCTCATCCTTTTTAATCCTTTTTTCATACTTATGACTGATTGCTATTTCCATGAGAGTAAGGTATAATCCCTTAGTTTTCAAAAATTGTATATATTATTAACCTCGGTTCAGCACGATTTTTTTGGGGAATTGGGGGTCTCTTAATAGTAACTATTTTTAGTTTCCTTCGGAGGAACTGTGGTACAATTACATTCTGTTACGAGTTTGATGGTAAAAGAGCAGCCTATAGACTGCGGAAGTATAGACGCAAATCTTGAGGTGTCGCCCGTTGGCTTGTCTGATGAAGAAGTTGTAGAAAACAGTACCTCCCCAAGGCTTTTAGGAGAGATACTGTTGCATGATGAGAGCGTTGATAAAATCACTCTAGAGAAGGTTCTTGCAAGGCAAAATGGGAGTGGGATACGGCTTGGAGAGCTTTTAGTAAAAAACAAACTAATCAGTGAGGGAGAACTTTGTCACGCGATATGTAAACAGCTCGATATCCCTTTTGTTGATCTGTCCAAGATTAGGATCGATACTAGTCTTGATCGAATAATAAATTATAATTATGCTCTTCGGCGGAATATTATTCCGATAGCTAAAACCGAAACGACCCTTACTCTGGCGATGCTTGATCCGACCGATCAACTGGTTGTTGATGAGTTGGAATTCTTTACAAAATTGAAGATAAATAAAGTAACGTTACTTGGTTCTGATCTCAAGGGTGCATTGCAAAGATTATATGGAAAATCTGAGTTTGATCAGGATATTTATGATGATACAACACTTGAAATCGAAAGCTGTGAACAGGAACAACTCCACCCGGAACGTGAGTTTGATGAAGAAGACGCCAAACGTATAGATAAAGTGGTACAAAGGGTTTTGACGATGGGTATGCAGAAAAATTCATCTGACATCCATTTTGAGTCCCTGGAGAAGGGGATGGAGATTCGCTTTCGCATTGATGGAATTTTACAACAGCTTGATTTAGGGAGCATGCAAAGGGTTGTTGACAGTTATGCGTGTGAGGTTATTTCGCGAATAAAAATACTTGGTTCACTGGACATAGCCGAAAGACGTTTGCCTCAAGATGGCAGTTTTCGTTCTGTCGTTCGTCGTGAGGGTTATGATAGTAAGGTTGACTTTCGTGTCTCCGTCATCCCGTCATGTCATGGAGAAAATATTGTTATTCGGATCCTTGACAAGCATAAGGCCCCAAAAACTATTGGAGATTTAGACTTTTCTCAACCATTGCATGATAAGATGAAGGAATTATTGAAAAATAACAGTGGTATTATCCTTGTAACTGGACCTACTGGTTCCGGTAAGAGTACTACTCTGTATACCAGTTTGCTTGAAACCTATGAGCCGGGTAAGAAGATTCTCACAGCGGAAGACCCCATAGAGTATGTTTATGATGAATTTATGCAATGTGAAGTTAAAGAGAAAATCGGTCTTAGTTTTGCCAAGTACATACGTTCCTTTTTGCGACATGATCCGGAAATCATTTTAATTGGAGAAATTAGAGATCAGGAAACTGCAGAGATGGCTGTTCGAGCATCTCAGACCGGCCATCTGGTTCTCAGCAGTTTACATACGACTGATGCTGTAAGCTCTGTTAACCGTTTGAAAGGATTGGGGGTTAGCCCTGACATGATTGCTGGTTCACTTTTAGGGGTCCTGTCTCAACGGTTAGTTAGAAAAAATTGCACTAATTGCAAAGAGGCGTATCAACCGGGGGAAAATCACGAAATTATGGGATGTTTGCCTGAGAGTTCAACTTGTTACAGGGGTGTTGGTTGTGAACAATGTGACTATACCGGTTATCTAGGTCGGATGCCACTAGCTGAACTATGGGTGCCTAGTAGTGAGGATTTATCCTTGATTCTTAGCGGGAAAAATCATGATCAACTTGTCAGGAGCTCTTCAAAGAACACGTTTTCTATGGTCGATGAGGCTTTATGCAAGCTTAAAGAAGGTTCAACGACCATTGAGGAGTTACTCCGGGTGGTTCCGCATGCTATGTTTAAGCAATATTTTGATCGGAAAACTATTGACAATAAAAATATTTCTAAAATTACGGCCTGATCGCAGGCTCAAAATGAAAGGATTAACTGTGAACTCAAAAACAATTGAATCACTTGAAGATCGTATTGCTACGCTTGAATTTAATTTGCAACAATTGGAAGCTCAGGTGAGTCGTATCTTTGGTGAGCCCAGTGACTGTTTTCAGCTTCCGACAGGCTTAATTCCTTTAAAACAAAGTGACTGTGATGAATTTTAAAGGTTGAGGTCAGGACGAGCATTAGGGCGTTATTTCGTGGCCTGAAAAACTCAAAATTCTTCAAAGCGGGTAAAAGGTTAGTCTGTTGCCATGAAAAAGTGTAAGAGATTCCGGGAGCTCGCCATATCTGATACAGTTATTTATCCCAGTTCATAGTTGATTTTTTCACCAGCAAGTTTAAAACGCCAGCCGTGCATGAGCTGGCTTTCGTTGGCTGTTGACAGGTTAGTGTTTGAGAGAAAATTTTCAACCTCTTTGCGGGTAGCGATCAGGCTGGGGTCGAGGTTTTCCTGTTGGCCAAGTTCAGCGATGAAATCTAATATTTTACGACTTAAATCTGCGGTCTTTGGGTTGCGGGAGCGGCGCATTGATGCGGGCCAGTCTGTCTCTGCTGTCTGCAATCCCTGCTTGATTTCATTCAGGAGTTTTTTGCCGTAACTTTGCGCGGCTCTCGGCGAGAGTCCGCATTTTTTTTGCAGTTGCTCGATAGCCTGGGGCTGATTTAGAGCCATTTCTATTAAGGGCTCATCCGCTATGATGTGGCGTCGAGGACGGTTGCGATGGCGGGCTTCTTGTTCTCGCCACGCGGCAAGTTTAAGTAAAATTGCCAGCTCTTTTCGGTTTAAACGGCCAGCTCCTTTAACTTTGCTGTAGACCTGATTGATATCTGGGTCATCATATATCTCAGGGTTATCATATAGTTTCATCTCCTCTTTAAGCCACTCTTCTCGACCAAGACTCTCAGCTTGTCCCACAATCTCATCTCTGATCATCGGTAGAAAAAGAACATCATCCAAAGCGTATTGAAACTGATTCGTTGTTAACGGGCGCCTAAGCCAGTTGCTCCGGGTTTCACCCTTATCTAATGTTAAGTTGGCAAAAATCGAGCAGCTGTCAAGCAGAGATAGAGTTGCTGACGGTCCGATAAAGCCTGCAGCGAGGCGCGTGTCGAAAATATTCTTCGGATAGAATCCAGTAGCTATGCGCAAGATAGTGAGATCCTGTTTTGCGTCATGGAGTATTTTTTCAATTTCAGGATTTGCTAAAACCTGTGCCAAAGGTTCGAGTTTACCCGCTAAAGCGGGCATGTCGAGCAGCCAGGCTTCATTTTCGTGAAGTGCTAGCTGAACAATGCCGAGATTAGGATAGTAAGTTCTCTCCCAGACAAATTCGGTATCGATCGCAACTCGACCATGGGCTGCGATTAAAGTACATATTTGCTTAAGCTCTGAGGTCGAATTTACTAAGTGGTAGTCTTGAGGGGAGGTTTCATCTTCTGTTTTAGTTTCAATCTGTTTCATTTCTTGACTTTTTTTCTCGGTTAAGATTATGTGTAGTTTTTTGTTGTGGCGCTTTAATAGGGGATTTTCCTTGAAAACTCCACTTGTTTCTGTTTTTGTTCTCTACTGGAGATAAACTTTTTGCCTTTAACTATCGAGACCTCAGCCTTTTTGCCTACTACTGCAGATGAATGTCGATCCCGGAGCTGGGATTCGGTTGATATTGTCTTGGTGAGTGGTGATGCTTATGTTGACCACCCCTCATTCGGGATTGCTCTGATTGGTCGCTGGCTTGAGGCAAACGGATTTCGAGTGGCGATTTTAGCCCAGCCTGATTATCAAAATGGTTGCGACGATTTTAAACGCTTCGGTAGGCCTCGGCTCTTTTTCGGCATTACCGCCGGGAATGTTGACTCAATTGTGGCTAATTATTCTGGTAATGGCAAGATTCGCGATAAAGATCCTTTTTCACCTTCCGGGAGCCCCTATTTCCCGGGTGAAAAACAAAAAAATAATCGCCGTCGTCCCGACCGTGCCACCCTGGTTTATGCTAATCGAGCTCAGGCGGCCTGGCCCGGGGTGCCAGTTGTTTTAGGTGGTATCGAGGCCTCTCTGAGGCGTTTTATTCATTATGATTACCGCCAGGAGAAATTGCGTAACTCAATCCTGGCTGATAGTAAAGCCGACCTGTTAGTTTATGGCATGGGGGAGCGGGCGGTTTTGGCCGTGGCCCAATGTTTGGATCGGGGTGAAAGTCTTAGCGGAATTCCTGGTACCTGTGAGTTTTTGCCCCCAGTCGCAGGTAGATTGTTAGTCGGTGAGGATACTTGCACTCTACTGCCCGGCTGGTCGCAGATTGAGCGTGACAAGAGCAATTTCATCATGGCTGAATTAGAGATTGATCGGCGGGCGCGAGCCGGTCAAGAGAGTTCAGAGTCTCTGCTGCAAGAGCAAAAAAGTGGCTGGATTAAAGAAAATCAGCCAGCTCAACCCTTGTCTCCGGCTGAACTTGACCAGATCTATGAGCTTCCATTTGTGCGCCGGCCCCATCCCCAAACAGCCAATATCCCGGCATTTACGATGATTCGTGATTCGATAACTATCGTCCGGGGTTGCAGTGGTAATTGCTCGTTTTGTGCACTTACTAGGCATCAGGGGGCTCAAGTTGTTAGCCGTACGCAAAAATCGATTGTGCGAGAGGCTGAAGTTGTTAGCGGGCAAGTCGGCTTTGCCGGGACAATTAGTGATTTGGGTGGTCCAACCGCTAACCTTTACGCTAACAGTTGCAATAAGGCTGACGCCTGCCTCCGCAAAGATTGTCTTTACCCGACGATCTGTAGTCAATTACAGGTTGATGAAAGAGCCTTTATCGCTCTGCTTGATGCCGTTTCGGGATTGGCTGGAGTGAAGAGAGTGTTGGTCTCTTCGGGTTTGAGGTTGGCTTTGCTCCGTCGCACACCTAAACTTCTTGCTCGTCTTATCCAGAGTCATTTGCCTGGGGTTATGAAAATCGCTCCAGAACATAGTGTGCCTGAAATTCTACGTTTAATGCATAAAAATGATGGGCTTGAGCTGGAGGATTTTTTGCGGGAAGCCCGTCAACTTGCAAATAAGGCTAAAGTCAAGGTTGAATTTACGCCATACCTGATTTCGTCGCATCCTGGCTGCAGCGTCAATGCAATGCGTGATTTAGCGCAATTTATCAAACGCAACGGTCTTAAAGCACGTCAATCTCAAGATTTCACGCCAACCCCGGGAACTCTGTCAACCGCGATGTACGTCAGTGGATTAGATCGAGATACCCTAAAGCCGATTAAGGTTGCAAAAGGAGTGAGTGAACGTCGGAGTCAGCGCCTGGAGTTGGAACAGGTTAGCGGTCGCCAAAAAAATGATGTCAAGGTTATCCGTCCGGGGGTTAAAACTGGTAGTTCGCAGCGTCAGCGAGCAACGAAGAGGAAAAGGGTGAGGTAGATTGTCTGTTTTTAGTTTACGGGTTCTGGTTGTGTTACTCTTTCTAGCTGCTACTGGTGTGATTGTTACAGCCTCGGAGCAAGGTGACTACACGGTTAAGTCTATTGCTGTAATAAATAGTGATGAGCGGGGTGTGAAACTTAATTATCCGCGTTCGATCTTTTATGATAGGGTTGCTGATGAGACTTATGTTCTCGGTTCAGGTGAGCGTGAACTCGTTATTTTTACAGCCGATTTTTATCCGGTGATTTCGGTTGGTCATGGGCGTGGTCTAATGGGGGTTGCCAGTTGCTATGCCTATCAGGAACAGCTCTTTTTCTGTCTTGGCGGTTCTTCTGAAAATCCTGGTTTGATTGCACTTTACGATCGGGCCCTGCTACCAGAGGGAGAGCTTGAACTTAAGGGTTTTGATGAAGTTGACACTTTTAAACCAGAGCAGGTGGTTTTTAGCAACGGTTTTTTTTATGTTGTTGGTACGGGTAGTCATGGATTACTCAAGTTTGATCAAGAAGGTGTGTTTGTCGAGAGAATTATCCCAAGGGCTGAGGTTTTAGGGATTGAGGAAGATGCCTCTGTTAAGTTTTTTGCCGTTGATAGTAAGGGGCAATTTTTTCTCTTAAGTGAGGAGTTGGGGCAGATATTTGTCTACTCAGAGAAAGGTAAGTTTATTTATAAATTCGGCACCAAAGGTGGTTCTTCGGGAAAGCTCTCACGACCTCGGGCTTTGGCACTTAATGAGGAGTTGGGATTAGTTTTTGTGGTCGATTATATGCGCCATGCAGTTAATGTCTATTCGATTCAGGGTGACTACCTTTTTGAGTTTGGCGGCAAAGGGGTTGGTCGCGGTTGGCTATCTTTCCCTTCAAGCATAGCCACAGATAAGCGTGGCCGTCTTTGGGTTGCCGATACTTTCAATGGGAGAGTTCAGGTTTTTTCGATTGAACGCCGGGGTTTATCTTTGCTGGAGGAGTCGGTTGAACCCGAAGCTGAGAACCCGGTAGTTGGGACCTCAGGGATTCCAGTGGTCAAAATTGAGTCGGAGAAGCTAGAGGCAGAAAAAACATTGCCTGAATCAAGTTCAGTCTCTGTTCCTGAATCGGCTCCTGATTTGCAATCGGAATCTGAACTTGCAGAAGATGAGGTCCAGGAGAGTGATCTGTAGCTTTTAATAACTATCGGTAATGTTACTAGATTCCGGCTGCCGGGTCATATACCCCAATTGGAGAGGGTGGGGTGAAAAATCTTACTGGTTGCGTCATATGACCCGGTGAGGGGGCCTGAAATTTATGCCCTAATCGAACTAGGCCGAATATTTCCACTTTTGCCACTGTGACTAGCTAGCTTTGTAGCTATTTCCCTATATTGTTAATCTCGGCACAATGTTTGCTCTCAGATCCTGCTCAGGTTAGACGATAAATTAGTCTATAGTGTGAAATCTTATAATAAAAAGGGGATCGGATGTTATGTGTGGCCGAATGAGGTGTTTGTGGTTGGTGTTCGTGTATGTTGTCTTTTTTTCTGTGGGTACATTGTGCGCTGATGAAAAAAATGTGGTCTCAACCCTGGCAAATAGTGATTGTATCAAGTGCCATACACAAGAGGTCATGGATGTTAAGGCTGAAGGTGCTCGACACTTGAGTGAAGTAACTTGTCTGGATTGTCATACAGAGCACCCACCTGCAGGTAGTAACGCCATTCCTCAATGTTCGCAATGTCATGATCCGCAGGAGAAGAAGCACTTCACCGTTGATGGCTGTGAGAAGTGCCACTATCCGCACTATCCACTACGGATGGATTTTGCGACAGTCGGTGAGGAGTTGAAACCGGTCTGCTTGAGTTGTCATGAACTGCAGGGGGTTGAGCTTGCCAAATATCCGAGTAAGCATTCGCAGATGAGTTGTGCTGAGTGTCACCCTAAACATGGAACATTTCAAGAGTGTCAAGCTTGTCATGAGGGTCATGGTGGTGTTGAGATGACATATCAGGACTGTCTGCGCTGCCACAAGCCGCATATGCCGACCCTGGTCAGGTACGATGATTCAACCCCATCGCCGTTTTGTGCTGCCTGTCATGGTAAAGAGTTTGGTATGCTCGACAAGAACCAGACCAAGCATCATGAATTAAGTTGTGTCTATTGTCATAAGAATCAGCATAAAGTGAAGCCTGAGTGCGAGATCTGTCATGGTCGTCCACATGGAGAAGGAATGCATAAGAAGTTTGCCAGTTGTCTTGAGTGTCACGTAGATGCCCATGCATTAGCAAAAGATTGATGATGTTATGAAAAACAGGAATATCTATATTTATACATTAATTTGGAGGGTTGCATGAAGAATAGGTGGCAAAAGCTTTTAATGGTGTTGGTTCTGGTGTTTTTTTATGGTTGTGTTACGGCACAAGAGACTCGTAAAAGTTCTGAGCCGCCCGCGGTGAAAGCTAAGACGAGTCAGGTGCCCCAGCCGGCGACTGTAAAGCATGCTTCTGTAAATTCGTTGGATGCTCCGGCAGTTTACCAGCAGCCGGTGGCCCCGCTTACGACTCTGCAGTGTGCGCAGTGTCATGAGCCGGTCTTTAACAATATTAAGGCCAATGGTGGTAAACATCAGCTCCACTGTCGTGAGTGTCATGAAACTATTCACACCTACCGGCCGGGTAAAAAGTGGCAGGACGTTGTGCCTCAATGTGCTACTTGCCATGGTGAAGCACATGGGCCCAGCTTTTTAGCTTGCCTTGCTTGTCATGCCGATCCTCATGCACCGATAGCCAGCCTTGTGAATCTTGCAGAGTTGGAGAAGGGTTGTGCCACATGTCATGATGCCCAAAAGGTTGAGGTTGCTAAATTTCTGAGTGCTCATACTGAGGTGAGTTGTTCTGAATGTCATCACACAAAACACGGCTATAAACCGGATTGTCGTGAATGTCATGAAGAGCCTCATACTGCCTATGTCGATAATGCAACCTGTATCGTCTGTCATCCAGTTCATTCGCCGAAACAGATTAGTTATCCCGAAACTACTGCCAATGTCGTCTGTGCCGGTTGTCATGGCGTGGTTGCTCAGCACTTGGAGTCGAGTCACAGAAAACACTCGCAACAGACTTGTGTCTTCTGTCACGTAGATCAGCATGGTTATGTACCTGATTGCACCAAATGCCATGCTCAACCGCACTCTGCGGCAATGTTGAAGCGTTTTGACAATAATTGTACAGAGTGTCATGGTGAGCCTCATGCCTTGATCTTGCCTGGCCATAAGGATTAAGGTGCAAAATAGGCCACTTTGCCAAGCCTCGGTTCCTAGTGGATCGGGGCTTTTTAGTGTGCAATTAAATATAAAATAAACTATGTATAATATAATCGGTTCTATTCTCGTAAATTAGAGTAAGGTTTTAGTGTTCTCTATCTTTAATGATAAGGCGGTATGGTGTCTAGTTGGAGCCATTCTCATTTTGGGAATGATTCTGGTCTCTCCAGCAGATGTGAGAGGGGCACCGGTAAGTGCAACGGCCAGTTTCCGTTACGATCAGCTTGATAGTGATGGTGATAAACATTGGGGCTTTGACCAAAACTACAATCTTTCATTTACTAAAGAGTTGAGTTCGTCTCTAAATTTTACCAGCTCAGTGCGTTATAGTCGAGACACATCAGATGAGAAGGATAACGACGGTAGTCGGATTAACCCGTCAATGACACTTGATCTTCGTAATGACATATTTTCTCTGGTCTTGGGTTCAAGTTTCAATCGAATAATGTCTGAGTCCGATCCTACTAGTGACTCTTTGAGTTGGAATGCAAATTGGATTAGTCAGTGGGATGAAATTTGGCCATCTTTACGTTTTAATTTTGATGAGAGTTATCGGACCGACGACGCCAGTCCTGCTGAAATTGATACAGAATCGAGGCAGTATGGTACCGGTATCAATTATAGCTGGCGTTTTTTTGAGTGCTATTACGACTATAACTATTCAACCTCTACGGACAATGTTCGTGATACCTCTGCCACTAACGAGAGACACTCTGCCAATTTAAACCTGGATCAGAGCTGGGATTTATGGGATCAATTTATAAGTTTTAGTGCAGGTCAGCGTTTAAGTTACAACTTTTCTCAAGATGAGGCTGAGGTTGGGGCCGGGAACGACTATTTTGTTCAGGACTTTCGGGTTAAGGCCTACTACGCAATCGATAACCACCCTGAAGATGGCCGGTTGCCACTGAACCTGGCCTTGATTGATGGCAACCTTGATGTTCCTGCAGGAATAGATATTGCTAATCCTACTGAAATACATAACTTAGGTTTTGAACCCGATACCTTTGCCGTAAATCGGGTCAGGGTCTATTTTACTGAAGAACTTACGCTTAAGCAGCAGCAGCTTTTAACCTGGGAATTTTATGTTAGTGAAGATGGGGATGAGTGGTTTAGAAGCCCGATTGCTCCATTTGTTCGTTATGAGTATGATCCTTTTAACTTTCTGACGGTTGCAGTGATCGATCTGCCGGTTTATGTTGAGCGGCGTGAATTTGGTAAGCTTCTACTCTCCAGTGCCGCAATGCTGCCGGATTCTATTTCAGTTTCGGAAATTGAAGTCGGAGAGCGGCGAACGGCAGCTGATGGGTCGGTAAGTAGTGACTCTACCTTTATTAACAGTGAATCGCGAGCGACCTTAACCATCCGGCCGCTTGACGATTGGTCTATCAACTCGAATATTCTTTATCGTTACAATAGTAACGATCCCGGGGTTGTCAGTACCGAGATCAATGCCTCGATATTTAGTGACTATTACTGGAATCGTTACTTTAGTTTTACGGTTGGGGTTAGTGAGAACCGGAGTGAGAGTGAAGATACCGATGATGAGAGGAACCGCTCCTATACTCTCAATATCACCTCGTCACCACTTGATACTTTTGATGCTACGTTAAGCTTTACGAAATCTGAGCAGTATGAAGATGGTGAGTTAATTGATACATCAGATTCGATCAGTGCCTACTTTACCGCCCTGCTCTACCCCGATGTTACCGCTTCTTTGTCGATCAACTGGAGTGGTGGTGACGATTCGGACGTAACCTGGCGTTTTGATTCAACTATGCGTTTGACTGAGCGGATGAATCTTGATTTCTACTGTGATGATCTTACAGTTTTTGGTGGGACTTTTAACTATCGACCTTCAGATATCCTGGCCTTCTCTTTTAATACAGACCACGATACTGACTCAAAAAGCACTCTTGCCAATAGTTCGATCTCCTGGATTACGAGTGATACGGTGCGGACTTCGTTCTCCTACTACCTTGATGATAGCGAAGAGACGACCAGGCATGGAATGCAAGCATCTTTAACCTGGGATCCCAGTCGGCTTTTCACGATTCAGAGTGATATCAGTTACCAGATGAATTCAGGCGGTGAGGATGATGGAAAGAGTGCGATCTATTGGAGTTTACAACTTAACATGCGTTGGTAAATTTATTATTTGGACAGGATTATGGTTTTGAATTCAAAAAAAATTAAATTACTCTTTAGATCTCTATTGCTGGTTGCTTTGGTAGCGTTTTGCTTGTTACAGATATCGGGTTGCGCTTCAAAGAAGAACTATTTTCTGGATGAAAATGTTGAGATTGATCTCTTGCGAAAAATTGCGGTTTTGCCCTTTGCCAACAATACTCAAACCAAGTTTGTTGAGAGCCGGATGCGCGATGTGATAACTACTGAGATCTTGAGCCGAGGACTTTTTGATGTCGTCGCAGATGGTGATGTCTTACGTTTTTTAAAGGATGAGGTTGGAGGTGATCCGCAAGCTGTCGACACCAAGATCGCCCGGCGCATGGGCCGTGAACTTGAGGTTGAGGCATTTATGACTGGAGCGGTCGATATCTACGATGAGAATCGTAATGGCACTTATACTTATCCGGTGATTGCTGTAACCTTGCGCCTCCTGGATGTGCGTAATAACAAGATTATCTGGCAAGCAAGTGCCAGTGAGACCGGTTATGGGACCTGGTCGCGGGTTTTCGGTTTTGCCAGTGAAGACTTCAATCAGGTTAGTTTTAATCTCGCCCAGAAGGTTCTCGCAAGCCTAATCGTAGAGTAGGTTCTCTTTTTTACTGAGGTAGTAGAGTAATGCAGAAAATTTTTCTCTTGCTGCTCGCAACACTTCTGTTATTATCAGGCTTCAATGTTGGAGTAAGTCGGGCGCAGAGTGTCGTACTTTTGCCTGTTGCGGACACCTCAAATGACTACAATGGTGTTGACCTGGATATCACTGCAGTTTTGTATGGTCTTTTGGCTGATGCTGGTTTGCAATTGGTTGAGGATACTGCTGTGCGGAGTTTTATGGCGGCCAATAGATTGCGTTATTCAGGGGTTATCGACTCATTCGCTACTCGGAAAATGGGCCGTGAATTAGGTGCAGATATTGTTCTTCTGACGACCTTGTGTGAAAATGGGGCTCCGGGAAAGAAACGCTTTGGTCTGGTTTTAACTGCGCTTGAAACCGTCAATGGCGAGGTCGTCTGGTCGGCTCAGGACTCTTCCAGTCTTTTGCAGGAAACGGCTCTATTCGGGGTTGGTGAACCACTTGATGGACCAGATTTGAAACTTCGGATTCTGCAACTTTTGGCAGAGCGCACCGCAGACGAACTTCCCTTGATTGTGCCACTGCTGCCCTCCGGGGCGCACCAGCTCAAACTTGTTGATATTCAGATAGAGCCTGAATTTCTGCGCGGTGGTGAGTCGGTGAAGTGTCAGCTTGAACTGGAATCATTAGGTGAAATGCCGAAGCGGGTGGTGTTGAAAAATTGCGGGGGCGAGGTTGACCTGGTTCCGGGTAAATCCATGGGCGAATTTAATGGTCGTTGGCGGGCTTTGGCCGATGAAGGGGAGTATAAGCTCTCCTTGACCTTCATGAACGAATCAGGTGATCAAATAACCACGATTTCTGATGTTGCTAAATACACAGTTTTTAACCGGGCGCCGCAATTGCTGGTTGAGTTAAAACAAGGCTTGGCTGTTAATGATGTTACTATATTTCGTGAACGACTTTTAATCTCTTCCCGTCTTCAGCCCAAGCGTTTGGTTTCACGTTGGCAGGTTAAAGTTATTCGTTCCGACGGCCGAGTGATGGTTGATGATAATATGGATGGTGAATTACCGTGTGACTTGGTTTGGACTGGCTGTAACAACAAGCGCCAGCGCCTGCCGGATGGTGAGTACGATCTCTTAGTGAAAATTTGGGATGCGGCTGGGAACCAGGCTGAAGCTAGTCGCAAGGTTTCAATACTGTCAGAGTGTCAGCCGATTGAGGTTAAAACTGTGCGCAAGGGGAAAAAGAATTTTGTTCATATAGAAAGCCAGGAGAGCTCCCTGAAATCTCTTGAGCTCGATTGGCGCCTGCAGGTTTTGTTGCCGGATGGTGAGCTTGTAATGGAGCACTCTGGAACTACTCTGCCGGTCGATCTGGAGTTGCCAGATGAGATTGATGTCGATTTTCTCGTCTTCTCAATCGATGTTCGCGATCAGATTGGCAATACCTTTTCTGTTGCCGATAGTCGCTTGCAGATGCCGGACACAGGTTTGCACTTAGCGCAACAGAAAAAGCAGTGGAGTGACGACTTTTAATGTGGCTTTTTAATGGTATAGAGTATAAATACAGAGGCTGGCAGTTGCTGCTGCTGTTGCTGGTTTTGTTCTCTCTTGTAACTGTTTCGTGCTCATCACCACAGAGAACAATTACTCGGGTTGCCGGTGGTAAACTACGAGCCCAGGTCTGCAGGGTAGTGCTCTTGCCGTTTGTGAATGAGAGCCAATCTCAGGAGCTCGATATCCAGGCCTACCGTATCTTTATGGCTGAAATTGTTAAAAGCGGCATATTTAAAGTTGTGCCGGAGGGTGATCTTAAACATTTTCTCTGTCGTAATCGGATTACGACAGATGCGATATGGGATAAAGAGCTGGTTGCCAGTCTTTCGCGTCAACTTGAAGTGGATGGGGCTCTGGTCGTCTATATTCGGGATTCAAATCTTAGCCGGGGCTCCTATGGTTCAAAAGATACCTTTGTCTCACTTCAGGTTGAACTTCATGATGCTCGAACTGGGAGATTGTTGTTAAGTAGTTTTTTACGTCGTAGCGGGGTTGAGTATACGAAAATGCTTCATTTTGGTGTCATCGATACGGTTAGTGGTCTCCTGCAGAAGATGGCGCAGGAGATAATTGAGGTCTGGTCTGAGGAGGATGTATCCGGGTGTTAATCGAGAAGAAAAATTTTGTTCGAGTTCTTGTTCTACTGCTATTGGTTCTGACGATTTTAGCTCTGCCGCTTAAGGGAGAAGCTTTTTGGTTTGATAGTGATGCGCCGCTGTTGAAGATTAATGATGTGGAGTTTGACGAAGCTGATTACCGGGCCTGGTGGCAGGAGTGGCGTGATCCCGAGAGCCGGATTCATGAAGATATGACAACTTTTATTGAGTGGCAGCTGGAGGTCTCAGAGGCGCAGAGTATGGAGCTT
>DAOWHJ010000095.1 GCA_030641485.1 Pseudomonadota bacterium | reverse complement strand
AAGAATTTTGTAAAACTGAATTATCAGTAAAACAGTTACGTTATTAATAGGTCTTGAGATTGGCCTTAATAAAAAAGCCCTTTTGTAAAAGGGCTTTTTTTGTTTTTATTGTAAAACATTTAAGTGTGATGGGCTCGTAAAATGGATAGGTGAAAATTTCGATATACAAGATGTAGCGATTTTTCAGGACCATACATGTAGTATGTCGAGTGCATGAAAAAACTGCTACAGCTGGTACCCCCAAGGGCACTTCCTTCGGAGGCGTAGATCGGACTTTTTACGACGCCATCAAGTGTGAATTTATGCGATTTATTGATGAAGCAAAGATTGATGTAGAGGCTGGTAATGGTGGCAACGGCTGTGTCAGCTTTCGGCGTGAGAAATTTATTCCTAAGGGTGGACCTGACGGTGGTTCCGGTGGCCGTGGGGGAGATATTATTCTCGTTGGTGATGCACAGAAGGGAACCCTTCTTGACCTTCGTTACCAACGCCTCTATCGCGCGCAAAAGGGCGGAAATGGTTCTGGTAAAAATCGAACCGGGGCATCCTCTGATGATGTCATGATTATGGTGCCACTTGGTACCGAAGTCTGGTTTTTGCCTCTAGATGGTGAATCTGGTGAGTCCTTTCTGGGCGGTGAAATTTTGACGGATGAGGCAACTTTAGTGGTTGCCAAAGGTGGTCGTGGAGGTAAGGGTAATGCACATTTTACTTCATCCACAAACCGTACGCCGCGATTTGCCCAGCCCGGTGAGGAGGGTGAGAGTGTCAGCCTGAAATTAGTTTTGAAAATGATTGCTGAGGTGGCACTGATTGGTCTTCCTAACGCGGGAAAATCGACTATGATATCTACCCTTTCGGCAGCTCGTCCCAAGGTTGCAGCTTATCCGTTTACAACCCTGCAACCAAACTTGGGAATTATGCAGGTTGGCGACTATAAGCAGATTGTGATTGCTGATATCCCCGGTTTGGTGAGTGATGCTCATCTTGGAACTGGTTTGGGTACCCGGTTTTTGCGTCACATTGAACGAACTAAAAGGTTAGTGCATCTAATCTCCTTGGCTGAACATACTGACTGCCAGGCATTGCTTAAAGCTTATGAAGTAGTTAGCCGCGAACTGCGTCTCTACAGTGAAGAACTTTTAGAACGGGAAGGTCTCGTGGTCTTGACCCAGACAGATACTATGGATCCGGATAAGGTTGCAGAGCTTTTAAACGAGTTTCGCCAATCTCCGGAGATGGCTGATCGCAACGTGATTGCCGTTTCTGCAGCGACCGGTTCTGGTTTGTCAGAACTTAAACGTGAACTGGCTGCATCTCTAACAGGTGAGCGGTAAGCGCTCCCACCGGTATTTTCCGCAGGTTCGTAAGTAATAAATAAAAATTATGGTTATGAATTCATTGTTTGGGGTTATAGGTCAGCCGATTGGCCACTCTTTGAGTCCCTTGATGCATAATGCCGCTTTTGCTGCAACTGGGCAAGCGGCCCACTTTTCGGCTTTTGCGGTAGATGATCTGGAAGCGGCAGTTGCTGGGATTCGGGCCTTAGGGATTGCCGGAGTGAGTGTGACCTTACCGCATAAATCTGAGGTGATTAAATATCTCGATTGGGTCGATCAAGAGGCGCTCGAAATTGCCGCTGTAAATACTATTGTGAACCGTCAGGGGCAGCTTTGTGGCTATAATACAGATGTTGCGGGTGCTTTGACTGCTTTGGCAGGCAAAATCAACATTTCCGGGCGGCGGCTTCTGATTCTGGGCGCGGGCGGTGCGGCCCGGGCGTTGGTTTATGGGGCGGTTAAAGCGGGAGCCCAGGTTGCAATCGTAAATCGCACGCCGGAGCGTGGTCAGGTTTTGGCAGAGGAGTTCGGGGCCCAATTTATAGACATGTCTGCGCTGAATGATTTTTTACCTGAGGTTTTGGTTAATACTACCTCTTTGGGTATGGCCCCTGAGATGGAGACTATGCCCTTGCCTGAATCTCTACTGAGACCGGCGATGGTGGTTATGGATATTGTTTATAACCCTTTGCAAACCTGTCTGCTCAAGGCTGCTGAAAAGTGTGGGGCCTTAACGATTGATGGCCTCGAGATGTTCGTTGGCCAGGGGGCGCGACAGTTTGAACTTTGGACTGGAGAGCCGGCTCCGGTTAAGGTGATGCGGCAAACGGTTCTCGAATATTTGCAGACAGGAGATATGAAGTGTTAGAGATTAAACCGAAAACTGTAACAAAATCATCTGTGAGGGTTCCAGGGTCGAAAAGCTTTACGCATAGGGTCTTGATTGCTGCTGCCTTAGCTGAGGGGCAGAGTTATATAGATGGGGCTCTTTTTAGTCGGGATACGGAGTTGACAGCGTACGCTTTGACGCAGATGGGAGCCAAGATTAGTGCTGATGCCAAGAACTTTAGTTTTACCGTGAATGGTACTGGTGGGTCTTTGCAACCTGCGAGTGAGGATATTTTTCTGGATAATTCAGGGACTTCAATGCGTCTTTTGGCAGCGATTGCGGCATTGGGTCAGGGTGACTATACGTTTGATGGTAGTCCCAGGATGCGGCAGCGTCCGATTGCAGAGTTGCTGACAGCTCTTGAGCAGTTAAAAATTCCAGCCCAATCCCTCTCCAATAATGGTTGTCCGCCAATTAAAATTGGTGGCGGTATGGTTGCCGGTGGTCACGTTGAGATAGATTGCGGGATCAGTAGTCAATATTTATCCGGCCTATTACTGATGGCTCCACTCACTAAAAATGGTCTTGAGATAGAGGTTGTTAAGGGGCCGGTTTCACGACCCTATATTGATTTGACCTTAGCTGTGATGGAGCAGTTTGGCGTCGAAGTGAAACACCATGGTTACACCAGTTTTACGGTGGCCGGAGGCCAGAAATACCTCTCTGGCAATTACACAGTTGAGCCGGATTGTTCACAGGCCGGTTACTTTTGGGCTGCCGCAGCAATCTCCGGCAGTGAGATCAAGGTACTTGGGGTTAATCAAAACTCTGAACAGGGAGATTTAGGTTTTATTCACGTGCTTGAAAAGATGGGCTGTCGGCTCAATTTTTCAGCTGGTGGTATCTCTGTCATTGGTGGCCCCCTGAAAGCTGTTGAGGTTGATATGGGTGATATGCCTGATCTGGTGCCCACCCTAGCTGTGGTTGCGGCCTTTGCACAAGGGACCACCCTGATGACTAATGTTGCACATTTAAGAGCCAAGGAGAGCGATCGTCTGGCAGCTGTTGCCAGCGAACTTGTCAAAATGGGGATCAAGGCAGAATGTGGTGATGACTCAATTGCGGTAACCGGTGGTAGCCCTAAAGGAGCTCAGATTAAAACCTACGACGACCATAGAATCGCGATGAGTTTTGCCCTCGTAGGCCTTAGAACTGCCGGAGTCCTAATTGAAGATGAAGGTTGTGTCGCCAAATCATTTCCCAATTTTTGGCCGGTTTTTGACTCTTTATCTTAACCTTTCAGGTTTGATGACATCGTAAAATCTTCAATCTACGCTCGGAGGAAGTGCCCTTGGGGAATAATGAATATCTTAATCTGCCAGCCTGTCAGTCATCCATTTGACCTATAGTGATGGAGTTACTTTGAAGGATTGGCTTGAGGCGAGCACCTTATTGTTATGGGTTCATCTTTGAAGTAGTGGTGTTTTGTAATAATGTTTGTAAATTAAAATTGTAAATGAACTATTTAATGAATAATCTCAATCTTGTCGGTTATCGTTGTAGTGGAAAAAGTTCGGTTGGGCGAAAGTTGGCTGATACTTTACAGCTTCCTTTTGTTGACGCTGATATAGTTTTTGTTGAGCAGACAGAGATGACCATCACGGAATTTGTTGCAAAATTTGGTTGGCATAAGTTTCGGTGCATAGAGAGTGAAATCTTAAATACTCTATGTCTGAAAGAGAGTATTGTTCTGGCAACTGGCGGTGGGGTTGTGTTGGACCCAGGCAACTGTAAGTTATTACATGAGAGTGGGATTTGTTTTTGGTTGCGGGTCGTTAAGGAGACTGTTTTTTCTCGACTTAAGGCGGACTCTATGAGCACTGGGCAAAGACCGGCTTTAAGCTCTCTGAATTTAGCGGATGAAATTTCTGCTGGTTTCAAAGAGCGTGAACCCTTCTATCGAGAAATTGCTGATCATACAATTTCAGCTGATAAATTAAGTGTTGCTGAGATCGCCGAACAGATCGTCTCTGAATTAAGAACTAGGGGAGTGTCATGAGCAGTACGTTTGGAACTCTGTTTAAAACTACAACATTTGGTGAGTCGCATGGTTCTGGGGTTGGGGCTGTTATAGATGGGTGTCCGGCCGGTGTCAAAATTTCACTTTCAGAAATCCAGGCGCAGCTTGAGCGGCGACGCCCGGGCCAGAGTCGTTTAACTACTTCACGTCAGGAAGGTGATCAGGTTGAAATACTTTCCGGGCTGGAAAATGGCTTGACTTTGGGGACACCAATTACGTTGTTGGTTCGTAATTTGAACCAGAAACCAAGTGATTATCGCAAAATGGCAAATACCCCTAGGCCTTCTCATGCCGATTATACCTATCGAGAGAAATATGGAATTACTTCGCAAAGTGGCGGGGGCCGGGCCAGTGCCCGTGAAACTCTGGCGCGAGTTGCGGCTGGGAGTGTTGCCGAGCAATTTTTAAGCTTAGCATTCGGGGTTGAAATTGTGGCTTGGGTCAGTCAGGTCGGGTCGGTTGAGGGTGTTTTATCTGAGTCTGAGCTTGAAACCCTTTTACGTTATGATGTAGATTTTTCGGCCGTACGTTGCCCTGATCGGCAGAAGGCTAATCTTATGAGTGCGGCAATTGAAAAGGCCGCGGCTGATAAAGACTCTTTAGGTGGGGTCATAAGTTGTCTGTGCCGCCGAGTTCCAGCGGGTTGGGGGGAGCCGGTTTTTGATAAACTTGATGCGCTTTTAGCCCAAGCGATGATTTCGATTCCAGCCGCTAAAGGTTTTGCTTTGGGTTCGGGGTTTGCTGCCGCGACGATGACTGGTTCTGAACATAATGATTGCTTTGTTGGAAACGGTGTAAAACTTGGAACTAAAACCAATTTTAGCGGTGGTGTTCAGGGGGGAATCAGTAACGGTCAGTCGATTACCTTTGCCGTTGCATTTAAGCCGGTGCCAACGATTGGAAAAGCCCAAAAAACTGCTGATTATGAAGGTCACGAGATAGTTTTAGAGGCAAAAGGGCGGCACGATCCCTGTGTTCTTCCTCGAGCTGTTCCTATCGTTGAGGCGATGGCTGCTTTAACTTTGGCCGATCTTGCTCTGCGTCAGCGGCGCTTATGATCGTTTAGATCTGGTTGTCGATAGCGGCGATCTCATCTTTGAGGATCTCAGCTAGAATCTCAAATTCCATCTCCATACTATCCATAGCTTTGTTGATAAGCTCCATTTGTTGTGCTTTCGCGACTTTCTCTAAATTAGCGGCAGCGTTTTGCATTTGTGCAGCCTCAATACTTCCGGCTGAGCCTTTTACCGAGTGTGCTGCAAGTCGTATTTTTTCGAAATCACTCTCTTGGGCGCCGTCCCTGATATCCTGAAAATAGTCATTACTTCCATCAATAAAGTCACCCAGCAATTCCTGATAGAGTTCTAAGTCATCATCAATTTTTTTGAGAAATACTATTTTATCAAATAGTTTAGTGTCTCGGTTTGAGTTACTCTTCTCTTCTTGTGAAAAATCAGCCATTTCCAGACTTTCATCCATTTCAAAGTTGTCCACTAGGACATCTGTCTCAGAGTTGGGGTGGCCACTTTTTTCTCTTTCCCCCAATTTGATCATGGCTTTACCTAGCACCTCATTGAGATCTTCAAGTCTTACAGGTTTAGTTAAGAAATCATTCATGCCGACAATAAGGCAGCGGTCGCGGTCGCTCTTTAAAGCGTGTGCAGTCATTGCGATGATTATTACGGTGGGGTTGATAGTCGTGGTTGACTGGTTGCGGATCTGTCTGGTGGTCTCATAGCCATCCATTTCTGGCATCTGGATATCCATGAAAACTAAATCGTAATGACTCGCGCCAAGTGCAGCTAAGGCCTCAATCCCATTTCCGGCAGTGGCGCACTCAAAACCAAGTTTGGCCAGCATTCTAGAGCCAACTTTGATGTTGACCTGATTGTCATCAACCAGGAGAATTTTTAGTTGTTTTCGCCGTTGAACAATTTTTGGATCGTCCTTAAAGTCTTTTTTGTTATTATCATTATTTAATGTAGTAAGCCCCATGCAACGTCCAAGTTGCTCATAAAATAGCGATCTTTTAATTGGTGCCGGGATGATTGCGTCATAATCATCAGTAAGTTCTATCTTTTTGTTCGGAGTTAAGGCAATTATAAATTTGGGTCGTAAAAAATCTGGCAGGTTAGCTTTCAGATTGCAGGGTTCAAGTAGGAGTGAAAGGTCGGCAAGAATTATTGAGTAAGGCCTGTCATCTTTATAGGCTTCGAGGAGAAGCTCATTAAGGGCTGCGTATGAGTTAGCCAGATCAAGATCACACTCTAATGAGAGCAGGTGTTCTCTGACTACCTGACCTGCCGGTTGCAGGTTAAGTTCATTGCGGTCACCATCTGGTGGGGTGAAAATGAGAAAGCGACAGTTTTGAAACAGGTTTGCCTGCGGAGGTGGTGTAGTCCCCGGATCACGCCGCAGAAGGATTGTAAACCAGAAAGTTGACCCTTCACCCAGTTGACTTTCAATGCCGATTTGACCCCCCATTAATTCAGCCAGTTGTTTTGAAATTGCCAGCCCTAAACCAGTACCGCCAAACTTTCTGGTGGTTGACGAATCGACTTGAGAGAAGGACTGGAATAGACGATTAATCCGGTTTTCAGGAATACCTATACCAGTGTCGGTTACCCGAAAACTGAGCTTTACATGTTCAGCTTCTTCATGCTCTATCGCAACCCTGATGATGATGCCGCCGGTTTTGGTGAACTTTATTGCATTATTAGTTAAATTGATCAGAATCTGGCGGAGGCGTGCAGGGTCACCCTGCAAAGTTTGGGGGATGTTATGATCAATAATACAATGAAAAAATAGATCTTTTTCAGCGGTTTTCAGGGTGAGTAGCCCTAAAATGTCATCGGTCGTTTCGCGGATTTGGAAAGGTATCTCCTCAAGTTCTAATTTGTTGGCCTCGATTTTTGAATAGTCGAGGATGTCGTTAATAATATGGAGTAGACCCTCACCATTTTTAATGATGATATTTAGGTAGTCACGTTGATCGTGGTCAAGCTTGGTGTCAAGCAGGAGAGATGAAAATCCAATAATAGCATTCATCGGGGTTCTGATCTCATGGCTCATGTTGGCCAGGAATTCACTTTTCGCAACCCCTGCAAGTTCTGCATCCAGCGTCATTTTGTTGGCTCGCTGAATTGCCATTTCGAGCTGTTCATTTATTTCATCAGCATCTTCAGAGGCACGGCGCAGTGCGCTTTCACTCTTCTGGTGCCGGATCTCGGCTGAGGTTTGGGCTGCGAGAATGATAAGCAACTCTTCAGTTTTTGGTGGCAGGGTCAGCCGGCTCTCTTTTAATGCGCAGATATTGCCGATCAATTCTCGGGCCGAGTTATACATAGCGATGCCAACATAGCCCGACCCTTTGAACTCTTTGAAAATCCAGTTATCAGGAAAGCGGTCCTGAATATTTTCTGGGCAGTAGTAGATGTCATTTTCGTTGTATTTTGCCAGAGGGCAATGTTCGACGTCATAGCTGAATGATTTTAATTTTTCCTCGTGACTGCGCATGGCTAGAACTTCAAACTGTTGCTTTTCGATCTTACCGACCCAGACGGTGTCACAATTAAGCCATAAATGCAGGGTTTCGACTAAACTATCAAAAAAACTTTGTCCAGAAACCTCAAAAGTGTTGCCAATAATAGTTCTAATTGTATGATTAGCTCGGCGGACGCTGGTGCGGTCATGGAGGGTTGCGGAGAAAAACTGTTCATCTTCACCATCTTTTGCGTGGGCGATTAAGATCAAATGGCAGACTAAATCGGCAAATGGGGTTGAGACCTTAATTTCACCTTGCCACTGTCCACTTTTGATCGCTAAGGGTAAGAGCTCGTCGGTGAAATGGGTGTGTTCGTCAGTCGGGAAAATCTGTAAAAAAGAGAGCGGTGAGAGCTCCGCGTTGTCTTCGATGTCGAGAAATCTCCGGCCCGCCGGGTTGATGTAATAAATTGATCCATTTTCAGCGAACATAACCACTGGATTAGGTGAGATTTCATGGATTTCTATAAGGCGATCTTTCTCTTTTTTGATTCGCAGTAGTTCAGAGCGCTCGCTTGAACTACTTTCTTGATTGGCGATGATCAGCTGATCTTGAAGTTCTTTGATCTGTCGTTCAATACAGGTAATATTAAAAATCTGCTTATCTTTCATATCAAATCACCTTAAGAATTTGGTATTTCACTTAGCCATCCTATGACTTTTTACGATGGCATCACCCTTTATTTACTGCGCAATAATTCGGCCAACAGGGTTATTGGGTGTTCAGCTTGCCAACTGCTTTTGGATACAACTGCGCCCTCTGTAAGCTGCAGTATACATCCAGGGCAGCCACTGGTGACGATTTCAGCACCAGTGGCATCACAGTCATCAGTTTTTTCCTTCAAGATTTCGCGCGAGATTTCTTTGTGAGTTAAGCCAAAGGTGCCACCCGCGCCGCAGCAACGTTCTGGGTGGCGCATTTCGATAAAGTTATCTCCAGCGATTAATTTCAGTAACCAGCGAGGCTCTTTTGTTACTTCTTGGCCTTTGCTCAGATGGCAGGGATCGTGATAAGTTATTTTTTGGGTGATCTGTCTACTTCCGACCAGTTGTTCCAGTTTTTCCCGATGGCGAAAAAGGAGCTCACTGATATCCAAAATCTCACAATCTTCTGGAAGGTTGTCGTACTCCTTTAAGGCGTGGCCACAAGATGCGCACCCGGTGACAACTTCCTTTATATGAGCATTGTCATTAAGGACCTTAAGGTTTGATGCTTGTAATTCGCGGTTGGTTGATTTGTCTCCGGCGCCCCAGGTTACCATGCCACAGCAATTAAATTTTTTTGGTGTGATTGCATTAAACCCAAGTTGTTCCAAGACAAAGATAAGATCAAGTCCAATTTGCGGGTGGAGAAAACGGGTGGCACAACCAGAGAAAAATAGGATTGGTTGTAATTCTGGTACTGGTTGCCGTCTTTTTAGAAGGTCATCAAGGTTTTTCAGGGGAAGGGCCGGAATAACGGTCTTACTGTCAATTCCTGGTAATGTAAACCTGCGGACCAAACCGCTGTGGTTTGGTAACTTTTGCCATAAAAGCCACTGTAGTAAAGAGCCTAACTTGACAACTCTTGCTAGTGATAAGATGCGATTTTTAAGGAGGGCAAAAGCCCCTTTTTTAATTGGGTTCAGCCCTATTATCTCAGTCTGGTGGTTGCGGGCGGCGGCAATAATTTCAGTTATCTTAACTCCCTTAGAGCAGTTTTCCTCGCAGGAGCAGCAGAGCAAACAGTGATCGACAGCTTCAATCCAGGCTGGTGGCAGCTCTTCGTTGTTCCGGATTATCTCAATAAGGTTCAGTTTGCCGCGTGCCACCATCTCTTCACGTCCGGTTTGCCTGTAGATCGGGCAGACAGCCATGCATGCACCACATTTAACACACTTTTTCAGCTCTTCTTCGATTGTCAATGGGGTTATTGTCATAATTTGATGTGGTTATTTGTTGAAAATTGTATCGATTTTACTCTTGAGATCAGTTGCCTGAATCGGTTTCACCAGATAGCCACTGACCTTTCGGCTCATCGCCGTTTTAATGTAATCAAGTCCGTTTTCAGAGGAAATAATGAGTACTGGTAGCTCTTTGAATTTGGCGGTGTTGCGGATAGTTTTAAGTAGGGTCAGACCGTTGACCATCGGCATGTGAATGTCGGTAAGGAGCAGGTCTACATGGTTCTGCTTGAGCAAGGTCAGTGCCTCTGTGGCATTAGTCGCAAATGAAATTTCCTTAAATTTCATGTCAGCAAGATATTTGCCGACTATTGTACGCACCACTTTATTGTCATCAACAACAAGTACACTTTTTTCTGTATAGTCGCTCATCGGTAAAATGCCTTTAATACGAGTGTTACCCGCAAATAGTTCCTAATAGTTAAGTCGGGAAAATTTTCCCGGGATTGAGTCGATTGTCAGGGTCGAATGCCTTTTTTATGGCTTGCATTGTCGCGATGGTCACGGGACCCCACTCTTTGTCGAAGTAGGCTGACTTGGTGTTGCCAATGCCGTGTTCGCCCGAAAGGGTTCCGCCTAATTCAAGGGTTATGGAAAAAATTTTGTTGATTGCCTTTTGGCCTCGTTCAGCCTGGTCAGGGTCATTTTTGTCAAGCATAACATTGACATGGATATTACCATCACCAGCGTGCCCGAAACAGACTATTGGGAGGTTGATTTCTTGAGAAAGACTTTCCAATCGTGAAATCACCTCAGGTATGGCGCCTAAGGGTACGGCAATATCTTCATTTATTTTGTGGGGAGCAATGTTGGCGATTGCGGGTGAAAGTTTGCGGCGGGCAAGCCATAGTTGTTCTCTTTCATTCTCATCTCGAGCGGCAATTAAGAGTAGAGCTTCGTCTTTGAAAAGTTCATTTAGTTTGAGGCTCTGGCTCTCGACTAAAGCCTTGGGGCCGTCAATTTCAACCAAGAGTACGGTATCAGTTTCATCCGGCAGGGTAAAAGGTAAAGCTGACCGGACCGCATTGATTGAGTGGTGATCCAAGAATTCAATCGTTGAGGGGTTGATCTGATGTTTAAGCATTGCATTGACGGCATGTGCCGCTCCGGTCATTGACTTGAATGCCAAAAGTGATGTTTTGACAGCTTCCGGGGCAGGCAGTAGTTTTAAAAGAATTTTGGTGATGATTGCCAAGGTTCCCTCAGAACCAACCAAGAGAGATGTTAGATCGTAACCGGAGACCGACTTTATACACTTGTTCCCGCATTTTATCTTCTCACCGTTGACAAGATATGCCTCAAGGCCCATAACAAAGTTTCCAGTAACGCCGTATTTGACTGCACGTGGCCCCCCGGCATTCTCCGTAACATTACCGCCAATAGTTGAAAATGCGAGGCTTGCCGGGTCTGGGGGGTAGAATAGACCTAGGCGGCTGACGACCTCCTGGAGTTCTCCGGTTATAACCCCAGGTTCAACCGTGGCAATCATGTTCTCCTCGTCTATTTCCAGGATTCGTTTCATCTTGGTCAATGATACAATTATGCCGTCATGGCTGGGGATAGAGCCGCCTGACATCCCACTTCCAGCCCCACGGGGAAAGATCTTCAGTCCTTTCTCAGTTGCGAGTTTAAGAATAGTTTTAACCTGAAGTTCATTTTCAGGCAGTAGGGCCAACAGGGGTTCAATATTCTGTCTGGTTGCATCGTAGCCATAACAGCTGCGCGCGGCTTTGGTCTCAACTATCTGTTCTTTAGAAAAGCCTAAAGCCAGTAGTCTTGTGACTATTTGTGTACGTAGTGGGTTTGTCGGTTCAGTCATAGTTTTTTACTCGTAAAATTTGAATCGGTCCACTTAACAGGAGTTGACCTAAGCGTCCACCTTTGGGTTTGCGCAGATATTTTACCCGAATCATTGTCACTTCTGCAAACTTTTCAGGTTGCGCTTTTGAGTGGGCTGCAGCCATGGTTGCAGCCTGAAGTTGCTCTTTTGCACAATCTTTAGCCCCGGGGGCGGTTTTTAAGAGCACATGGGCTCCCGGCTGATTGTGGGCATGAAACCAAAGGTCGTCAGGGGCACTTAAATGACGGTAGATGTTTTCGTTGCCGATGACATTGCGACCAAGATAGATGATTCCGCCGCTAACCCCTGGTGCCCGCTCAACTCCACGATGTTTATTATGGTTGTCGCTCTTTGATTTAGGTTTCTGGTTCGGTTTGTGGCCCGTTTTTTGTTTGCCGACTAAAGTTGGATTTGGTTGCCGGTGACGTTTTTTCTCGGTCAGTTTTGCCGCAAGCTCCAAGAGCTCTTGCTCCTCATCTGAGATTACGCGATCTGGATCTTCACTTAACTGTTCGAGTTGAAAAAGGAGCTCCTTTGAGTAGTTTTCCTCTTGTTCGGTTGCCATAAGACGCTCTGCTATCAATTTGATACCGCGTTTGGCCTTTTTAGCGTTCTTGTAAAATTTTTCCAAGTTTGCCAAGGGACTTAGAGCCGGGTTTAAGGAGATCTCAACTTTCTCTAAAGTGGTTGAGTAGTAGTCGGTGACAACCACTTTTTTGGACCCTCTTTTAAGATTGTGGATCTCCCCTTTTAAAAGATCACCATAGCGGCTGTCATTAAGATGTTCAACTTTCTCTTTTTGTTCAGCCAGAAGCTTTTTAACTCTTTTTTTTAAGCGGCGTTGGTGTTGTTTTAAAGATCTGCTTAAACGTCGACTTTCGAGGTTCCCGTAGTGAGCTTGGTAGTGCGGGAAAAACCAATTGTCATAGTCTGCCTGGAGCTCTTCTGATGGTTTTGATCGAAAATCATCCCGGCTGATTTTTTCTAGTAAAATGGATGAGTGGCTCGGGTCATCGGTGTACTTGTCCGTCTCCGGCGGTTGGTAAGCTAAACCAGGTTGCAGGCGTTTTGCCCCGGTTTTTTCCTGCATTAGGGCCCCAATCAGCTTGTCATCGCCTCGGCTTAAAATCGCATTTCCGCGTTTGCCGATAAGTTCAATTATAAGTTGGTGCTCCTCTTCATCACGCCGGGCCGCCCTGATTATGACTATTCGATCATGGTCAAATTTTTCAACCGTTCTTATCTTAGCGCCCTGAAAATGGTGGCGCAGGTAGGCACAGAAGCGCAATGGTCGGGGCGGGTTGAGGTAGCGACGAGAGGTTAAATGAAGGCCGGGCTCTTGTGGGGCGATAGAGATCAACAGGCGTTTCTCGCCACTTTGTCCACCACCACGCAGGCGTAAGAGTAAGTGGTAAGGGGTCATCTGATGCACCTTGGTGATAAAGGTCCCCGGCAGCTGTTTTGCCAACGCTGCGACCATGATCTCTAAACTAACATTATCCATGAATTTCGCTAGGACAGTCTCTAAGAAAATGTGGCTTGAAAAAGCTCCAGATTGAATCCCACCAGGAGCTGATCGCCGATTTTTAAGGTTGGAGCCCGCAGATTCCCGCTGGGTCCCATTGCCGCTTTTAGGATCTCTATTCTATTTTCAGGTTCAGGGTTGAAACTTAGCTGTTTTTTTCCTTTTGCAATGGTTATCGATTTAGCCTTGGCTAGAATTTGCCAGGCTTTTTCGTCGTCAATCCGCTTTTTGCGGGCATCAGTTACGTCGACGATTTTTTGTTTGTGTTCATCCAGGAACTCCTGGGCTTTTTTACATGAAGTTCAGCCCTTGCGCAGATAAGCCCAATCAATTGTCATCTTAATTAACTCCTTTTTACTTAGCCATCTCGTTATTTTTTATGAGGGTAACCTCAAGTTGTTCTGCTCGTTGCAGGCCATGTGGAAGCATTAAGCCCCGACGACCCCGATTGCCTAGATAGCTTTTCAGGTTCTCTTTTTTCAGGGTCAGGTGGCGGCGTCCGGCGTAGATTTTTAAGGTCGCTTCAGCGGGCAGAATTACGAGTGACTTCAAATGTTCCTGTTCAAGTTCACTGCCTTTTAAGTTTAAGTTGATTATTTTGTTGCCTTTGCCTCGGGGTAAGAGCGGTAATTGTGACAGAGGGAAAATCAGCATCCGGCCAATGTTACTTAAGGCGACCAAACTTTCTTGCTGCAGGTCTTTAACCCGTAACGGTGGCAGTGGCATGGCTCCAGCAGGGAGTGAAAGCACGGCTTTACCGTTGCGGTTTTTACTGGTTAAATCTGCAAGCTTGGTGATGAAACCGTAGCCTGTGCTTGAGGCAAGGAGGTAGAGCTCATCATCTTCTCCCATGAGCAGATGTTCTATTTGGGTGTCATTCTCAAGCTGTAAACGGCCGCTTAAGGGCTCCCCGTAGCTGCGGGCTGAGGGCAGGTTGTGAGATGGAAGGGTGTAGCAACGACCATTAGTGGCCAGGAAGATTACCGGTTGATTACTGCGTCCTGGAATTGCCCTTTTAAAACTGTCTCCAGCGCGATAGTTAACCTTCTTTGGGTCTATGTCATGTCCTTTGGCCGCCTTGATCCAGCCTTTGTCAGAGAGAATTACCGTAATTGCCTCGGTCGGCAGAAGATCAATTGTGGTTAAGGCTTGGGCTTCTGTACGTATGACAGTTGGTGAACGGCGCTTGTCACCGTAGCGTTTAGCATCAGCTTTGATCTCCTTGCGGATCAGGCTTTTCAGTTTCTGTTTGGAGTCTAGGATCTCCTTAAGGGCTTGGCGCTCGGTTTCCAGTTCATCCTCTTCCCCTTTGATTTTCACCTCTTCAAGTTTTGCCAAGTGGCGTAATTTTAGTTCAAGGATTGCTTCAGCCTGTATATCACTTAAAGCAAAACGCTTAATAAGAATCGGTTTTGGCCGGTCGTTGCTACGGATGATTTCGATGATTTCATCCAGGTTTAAAAAGGCGATGAGCAGGCCCTCCAGAATATGGAGTCGGGCAAGAACCTTGTCGAGACGATAGTTGAGTCTGCGGCGCACGACATCGGTTCGGAACGTCAGCCACTCACTAATGATCTCAGCTAGGTTCATGACCCGGGGGCGACCGTTTAAGCCGATTAGATTTAAATTGACTCGGTAGTTTTTTTCAAGATCGGTTGTTGCAAAAAGATGGGCTATTAACTGTTCAGTATCAACCCGATTTGAGCGAGGGATGATGACCAGACGAATCGGTTCTTCATTATCCGATTCGTCTCGTAAATCTGCCACCAAGGGGAGTTTCTTGGCCCGCATCTGGCCCGCAATCTGTTCCATAATGCGGGCCCCAGAGGCTTGGTGCGGCAGGGCTGTGACGACTATGTCACCATCCTCTTTATGATATACGGCCCGCATTTTGATGGAGCCGTTGCCTTTTTCGTAGATTCGGACAATTTCTTCATGCGGGGTTATTATTTCTGTTTGTGAGGGGAAATCGGGTCCCTTGATGAACTTGAAAAGTTCTTTGGTGGTTGCCTGCGGGTAGTCAAGGAGATGGATACAGGCCGCCGCAACTTCTCTGAGATTGTGCGGTGGGATGTCGGTTGCCATACCGACGGCAATTCCGGTACTGCCATTGAGAAGGATATTGGGTAATCGGGCCGGTAGCAGTTTTGGTTCTTTCAAGCTGCCATCAAAATTATCGTCCCATTCAACCGTACCACTTCCGAGTTCGCTTAAAAGGAGTTCGGCATAGGGTGAAAGTCGTGATTCCGTGTAACGCATGGCCGCAAAAGATTTCGGGTCATCTGGAGCACCCCAGTTACCCTGACCATCTATCAAAGGGTAGCGATAGGTGAAGGGCTGGGCCATGACCACCATCGCTTCGTAGCAAGCGGAGTCTCCGTGAGGGTGGAACTTACCTAGTACATCACCAACAGTACGCGCCGATTTTTTATATTTTGCTCCAGCTTTAAGGCCCAATTCAGACATGGCATAGACGATCCGCCGCTGGACCGGCTTAAGGCCATCACCAATATAGGGCAGGGCTCGGTCGAGGATGACATACATGGCATACTCGAGATAGGCTTTCTCTGTGAACTGGCCGAGGAACTGTTTTTCAGTTTCGTCTGGAGTTGGGTTTTGGTTGTCTTGGTTCATGTGGTCCTATGTATATTTGTTGTTGTGTATGAAATGTTTGTTGAAGGGTAACTATTCAGGTTCCCACTATAAAGCCACAACAAATGGCGGCTAACATTGCTTCGCTCCCATAAACGGGGTCAAAGCTGGGGTGCTGACGCACCTTGTACCAGCAATGACCCCAATCCCGGCAGTTTTAGATGGTACCTGAAGAGTTACGTTGAAGGTACTGCCTGGCCATCCTACCTGGCCATCAGTTTATCTTTGCCCTCAAGCCATTGGCGGCGGTCGGCGGCTCGTTTTTTCGCCAGCATCATATCCATAATTTTGAAGTCTTCTTCTTCGTTGTCCAAGTTGAGGCGAACCAGGCGTCGGGTTTCGGTGGCCATGGTTGTTTCGCGAAGTTGAAGTGGGTTCATTTCCCCGAGCCCCTTAAATCGTTGCAGGTTGATTTTGCCCGCTTTTTTCTCACCCTTAAGTCGATCGAGGATTCCATCTTTTTCCGCTTCATCAAGAGCGTAGAATATATCTTTGCCTCGATCAATACGGTAGAGTGGTGGCATTGCGATATAGAGATGCCCGGCACTAACCAGGGGTTTGAAGTGGCGGAGGAAGAGGGCGCAAATCAAGGTTGCGATGTGGAGGCCGTCGGAGTCAGCGTCGGCTAAAACACAGATCTTGCCGTAGCGGAGATCATCAAGTTTTAGTGAACCCGGATCGACGCCGATTGCAGATGAGATGTCGTGAATCTCTTTCGAGGCCATGATACTTTCAACATCACTCTCCCAAGTGTTGAGGATTTTTCCTCTTAAGGGCATTACTGCTTGAAAATTGCGATCTCGGGCCTGCTTGGCCGAACCTCCAGCCGAATCACCCTCAACCAGAAACAGTTCACTCAAAGCTGGGTCCTGGGTGACGCAGTCAGCTAGCTTGCCCGGCAGGGCCGGACCACTGGTAATTTTTTTTCGTTCAACCTTTTTAGCGGCACGTTGGCGTTTTTGGGCATTGCCAATAACCATTGCGGCCAGTTCTTCGCCTATGGTTGGGTTCTGGTTAAGCCAGATACTGAATGAGTCCTTAGCCACTCCAGAAACAAATGAAGCGCTTTCGCGTGAGGTTAAGCGTTCCTTCGTCTGGCCGGAAAACTGGGGTTCGGGCATCTTTAATGAAACTATATAACCTAAACCCTCCCAACTATCTTCAGGTGAGAGTTTAAGTCCACGGGGCAGGAGATTGCGAAAATCGCAGAACTCTTTAAATGCCGCCTGTAGGCCACTGCGTAATCCGTTAACATGGGTGCCGCCCTGTGGGGTTGGGATCAGGTTGACATAGCTCTCGTTGATCAATTCACCGCCCTCAGGTAGCCAGGTGAGGGCCCAGGTGACACTTTCATGCTCACCGCTGAATTTATGGGTGAATGGTGGGCTCGGAAGTTGTGTGTAATGACCTAGGTTCTGTTTCAGGTAGTCAGAGAGGCCGTCGATAAAGTGCCACTCGTAGGTTTTATCATTGACTAGGTCTTTGAATGAGACTTTCAAACCGGGGCAGAGTACCGCTTTGGCTCGCAGAGAGTGGACCAGTTTAGAGGCAGAAAATTTGGCAGAATCAAAATATTTT
>DAOWHJ010000132.1 GCA_030641485.1 Pseudomonadota bacterium | reverse complement strand
TGGGGTGAATTTCAGCTTGGAGATATCTTAGACCAGATCTTGACCCCAGACCAGTTTGCCCGTAATGTCCAACCAGTTGCGGGCTCAAATGCAGTAGTCGAATATGCGATTCGTTTGCCCGGAGGTGAGCTTGAGGGTGAGGTCTGGCTGCCGATTGATGCCAAATTCCCGCAGGAAGATTATCAGCGCCTGCTTGATGCAGCCGAACTTGGCGACAGTCAGAAGGTGGAAAAATCAACTAACGCTCTTTTGCGTACCTTGCAGGTGGCGGCCAAAGATATCGCTGGAAAATATCTGTCTCCGCCGCAGACAACTGATTTTGCGATTATGTTTTTACCGACTGAAGGTCTCTTTTCTGAGGTTTTGCGTCAGCCGGGACTGGTGGAGAAACTTCAGCAACAATTTCGGGTTGTGGTTGCTGGCCCGACGACTCTGGCCGCACTTCTAAACAGCCTACGGATGGGATTTCGGACATTAGCGATTGAAAAACGTTCGAGCGAGGTCTGGACAATTCTCTCTGCGGTTAAGACTGAATTTGCCAAGTTTGGTACTGTTTTAGAACGGCTTAAGCGACAGCTTGAGAGCGCATCGAACACCATTGTTTCAACTGAAGCCCGGACCCGGGCCATGGCCCGAAAACTAAAAAGTGTAGAAGAACTTCCGCAAAGTAACTCTGCTGCGCTTCTGGGCCTGGAGGAGATTTCTGAAAATGAAAATCCAAATGAAGAGTAACCTTATTTCAGGTTAGAAAAAAATAATCACCCAGAGCTTGACTTTTGTAGGTATTGTATTAAAATCTGGTCACTTTTTTTGGCTTAAAAGATCGACCTGGTGCTCGGTGGATTTGTTCGAGGTTTCCGGTTCAGTTATTCGGGAGCCTTGATTTGTTTGAGCTTGAATAGCTACAGATATTTTACACTATCTATTTCATTTACAGGAGTAATATAACGTGATTGAAGTACAGGGTTTACAAAAATTTTATGGTGACTTTCAGGCCTTAAAGGGGCTTGATTTTACCATTAATCGGGGCGAAATTATGGGTCTTTTAGGTCCTAATGGTGCTGGTAAGACGACGACCATGCGGATTTTGACCGGTTACCTTAAGCCTTCGTTTGGAAATATTACGGTTTCGGATCTGAATGTGGTTGATGATGCTCTGAAGATTAAGGGTATGATTGGCTATCTGCCTGAATCGGCACCACTTTATGGTGATATGTTGGTTTATGATTATCTTGCTTATATCGCTTCAATGAGGGGTTTGTCTGGCGCTTATAAAGTGCAGAGGATTGCCGCAATGGTTGAGTTGTGTGGCCTGAAAGAGGTTGTATCTAAGGCTATACATGAGCTTTCCAAGGGTTATAAACAGCGTGTTGGTTTAGCTCACGCCATGATTGGAGATCCTGAAATTTTAGTTCTTGATGAACCGACATCGGGGCTTGACCCGAATCAGATCGTTGAAATTCGGCGGCTTATCAAAGAGATCGGGCGTGAGAAAACCGTGATTTTCTCTACCCATATCTTAAGTGAAGCTGAGGCGACTTGTGATCGGGTAGTAATCATTAATAAAGGTGCCGTCGTTGCTGATGGTCCACCTGATCGTCTCCTGCATGAGTTTGGTGGTGGGGTTGTGGTTGAAGTGGTTTTGACTCATCCTGATGCGGTGCAGGTTAAGGCGGCGTTGCAAACCGTTCCCGGAGTTGCAAGGATCGAACAACTGACCGAGCTTGAAACTGAATCATCTGCAGCTGACCTGGTTCAGCTGGCAATCTTTTGCCGTGATGGTGCTGACATTCGTCCGGCCCTCTACCGGATGATTCGCGAGCAGGGTTGGGATCTGCTCGATTTTCACCGTCGCAGTGCGAGTTTTGAAAATATCTTTGCCCAGTTGACTAAGGAGGGGTGCTAATGAGTGGTGCGCTGACCGTTTTTAAAAAGGAACTTAAAGGTTTTTTCTTCTCTCCGATTGCGTATATAGTGATTACAACATTTTTGTTGCTTTCGGGGTGGTTTTTCTTCTCAACTTTTTTTCTTTACAATCAGGCTGAATTGAGAACGTTTTTTACCCAGTTGCCACTGATCTTCGCATTTATTGTACCGGCGGTAACCATGCGGCTCTTCTCCGAAGAACTTAGCAGTGGCTCTTTTGAACTGTTGTCGACTTTACCGGTTTCAGGTACAGGTATTGTGGTCGGTAAATTTCTGGCCGCTTTAACCTTTATCGCCCTGATGTTGCTACCGACTTTAGCTTACGTTTTCAGTGTTGCCTTGTTGGGCGATCTTGATTTAGGGCCGGTCTTTGGCGGCTACTGCGGGGCTCTGCTCCTGGCTGGAGCTTATACCGGTATTGGACTTTTGGCCTCATCTATAACCCAAAACCAAATTGTTGCATTTATTCTCGGAATGGCACTCTGCTTCGGGTTAACGATTTTTGACCGGATGCTCTTTTTTGTTCCGGAGAGCCTGCTTGGGGTCTTTGCCTACCTCGGCTCGACCGCGCACTTTCAAAATATTGCTCGCGGCATTATCGATACTCGGGATCTGATTTATTTTTTAAGTTTAATATTTTTGGCTCTTTATGGCACTGTCTTTGTGTTGCAAGAGAAAAAATGATGGCGTTGTAAAAAGTTCCGATCTGCGCCCGCAGGAAGTGCCCTTGGGGTGCAAGCTGAAGTATTTTTACTTAGCCATCTATTGCTTTTTGACTCTTTTCTGAATTAAGAGTCAAAAAGATGTTAGTTGTACCAATAGTGTTTGAAAAAATAGGAGTTTTGTTGTGAAGACGGATGATCGTACTGGAAAAAGCGGCCTCTTCGGCCGTTACGGTAAACTTGTTCTTTATGTTGTTGTTATAGTTATGATTAATCTGGTTGGAATTAATCTATTTACTCGTTTTGATTTAACTGCCAACCGGGTCTACTCACTTTCACCAGCGAGTAAAGATGTGGTGGCGACCCTCTCGGAGCCTCTGACCTTCAAGATCTTTTTCTCGGCAAATCTTCCGGCCCCCTATAATGGTGTTGAGCGCTATGTTCATGACCTTTTGCAGGAGTATGAGCTTGCCGGAAATGATTATTTTAATTATCAATTTTTTAACCCATCTGGAGATGATGAGGCGGCTCTTAAAGGGCAGGAGTTGGCACGTAGTTATGGGGTTGAACCGGTACAAATTCGCGCGATTGAACAAGATGAGGTGAAATTTCAGAAAGCCTACATGGGCCTAGTTATGATTCATGGTGACTTGGTCGAGACCCTGCCCGCAATCATCTCAACCGAAGGGCTTGAATATCAGCTGACAACCGCAATTAAACGGATGAACAACAAAATCAGCCGCCTTTTAGCACTTAAAGATAAGGTTAAAATTGAGCTTTTTCTCTCATCATCACTTGAAACGATTGGCCCCTATATGAACCTTAATGAGATCAATCTTTTGCCAGATGAGCTAAGTGAACTGGCTAAACGTATGAATGGCCAGCTTTATAACCAGCTTGAT
>DAOWHJ010000044.1 GCA_030641485.1 Pseudomonadota bacterium | reverse complement strand
TCCCCTGGCGACCATCAACGGCATTAAGCAGGGTAAAGGAGGGTCGTGCCTCAATGATGGAGGCCAGGAGCGCCCGGTTAAGTTCATCGTCTTCTATATAAAGTAACGTGTATGATTTAGCAATATTTACAGAGGCTAGGTGAAAGTCAGGGTTTTGTTCTTGCACCGAGGTGCCTGTGGCAACCGTGCTGGCTTTGTCAATAATCGGTAGATCGAGATAGAAATGACATCCGGGACTATCCTTCTTAAGTAACCCAAGGTCGCAATTCATAAGTGTGGCCAGATTTTTGGAGATTGCAAGACCGACTCCAGAACCCTGGATGGTTGAGGTTTCAATGCCTAAACGATTAAATGGTTCAAACAGGAACGGAAGCTGATCTGTTGCAATCCCGAGGCCACCATCAACGACATTGAGCCGAAGCCGGTTTTGACTGATTTTGTCACAATAAACTTCGACTCGGCCACCGGTCTGGTTGTATTTAATCGCATTACTCAAAAGGTTCAGGATAATTTGCTGTAGTCTTAAAGAGTCAGCTTTGACTAAATAGTGAGTTTCAGGTTCTCGGGGGAGAAGTTCAATTTCACGCTTTGCCGCCTGGGGGGCCATTATACCGATTACTTCATTCATGGTCGTACAAATGTCGATGTTGACGAGATTGATCTCTACGGCTCCAGCTTCAATCTTTGCCAGATCGAGAATATCGTTAATTAAAACTTTAAGATGGTCGCCAGAAACCAGGATCTTGTCAACATAATCTTGCTGTTTCGAACTCAAGGACTCTTCAGCCGCCAAGAGTTGGGCAAACCCTGAAATTGATTTCATCGGCGTGCGGAATTCATGGCTCATACTTGAGAGAAAGAGGGTTTTTGCGGCACTGTTTTTTTCTGCTTCATCTTTCGCTTTTTCAAGATTTTGTTCAAATTCAAGGCGCTCGCCGATATCACTGACCAGAGCAAAGCTGCCGTCAACCTCATTTAGCTCATTGAGCAGAGGGGTTGATGAGAAATGGCAAGAGCATGTACTGCCATCTGGTCTTGGTATCTCAATATCATACTCGCCAATCAGACCTTTTTTACGTAGGGAAATCTCTTTATGTAGGGAATCCCGATATTCATCACTAATCAGATCAAACCATGACGCACCGATTACCTCCGGGTATGAACGTCCGATCATGCTTAACATGGCCGGGTTGATCTCAATAACCCGAACCTTGCTGTCGATCATGATAAAGCCTTGTGAGGTCGTCTCAATAATGGTCGACAATTTTTTGTTACTATAATTTAACTGCTGGGTTCTCTCTTCAATTCTGGTTTCTAGGGAAGCATTAATTTGCGTGATTCGCTCCTGTTGCTCCAGCTCTTTCTGTCGATATTTGAGAAATATCCACAGCAAAGACCCGGAGAGGAAAAAAAGCAGAGTGAAAAGTCCGAGCCAGAGCCTATCCTTATGTTTAAGTTTTTGGTCGACAATTTTTTGTAATTGAGCATGGCTTATCAATGAGACTATTTTCCAAGGATAGGATATCTGTCTCATATCTTCTTTAGGACCGGCGTTCTGGTAGCTGTAGCTGGACGGTACGCCGCGGATTAAGGCTATCGGGTTGAACGAGGAGAAGGAGAAGAGTCCGGCTCTGTTCTTAAGTTGACCGTTTCGTTCAAGGATGATTCTTTTCCAAGCCGCAGGATAGGATTGGGCAAAAGTATTCATCCGCCGTTCGGCCATCATGAAACCCCACTCATTCTCACTTTTTGTTGATGAGAGCCAGAACCCTTTACGGTTGAGGAGGGAGTTTTCACCGTGTGAATCAAAGCTTGATTCTTTGAAAGCTGTGAGCATCGAGGCCGCCAGATAATTGATTATCAGAGCTCCCTGAACCTCACCGTCAATGTTGAGAATCGGGGTCCCGATTCTCAACATTGGTTTGAATGGAAGCTCAATTTCATGCTGTTCAATGTTGAGATCTAAAGGCGAGAGGAAGAGCTTTCCTGGTTGAAGTTGGATGATCTCCTTGAAGTAGTAGCGGTCTGATTTATTTTGTAAAAGTTCACTTGGGACCAGGAAAGGCTTACCATCTTTTAAATCGACGCGAATTTTCTCAAGACCGTATTTATCAAGGTAGCGAATCTGGTCATAAAGACCCCGGGTTTTAGAAAAGGAGAGAAAATCATTCTCTAGAGAGCTGTAATCAGTTGATCCTGAAGCAACTTTTTTGAGTTCCTGGAGTTCGGAGATAATGGCAACGTCAGTCAAGTGAGCGATAAAAAAAGTTTCCAGTAACTTCTCCTGCAACTTGACATGGGCCATTTCAGACAAAGCCAGCCGTTCTTTAATTATTTTAATTTCACCATGTCGAATCTGGTAAAAAAAGAGCCCGAGAAGCAGGGTGATGGCAGCAAAAAAAGGCATAAATCGTTTCAACATAATTTTTAAATTTCTAACAATAAATGTTGTTCAATATCATTACGCAAAGAAGCTAGAGCCTCAAGGCCTGATTCCCTGCGACCCTTTTTTGCCGCAGTCTCAATTATTTGGGCTTTTTTCAGCCCATTCACTTGAACCAAGGTTGAGAAGTACCCCTTTTATTCCTGAGGCTGTCAGGAGTTGGTCGTCGCCAGGTAAAATCGGTGGAATAGTTTTATCGGTGACTCTATCTGCAGCCGGAGCGACCAACCCACAAAAACCAGGTAGAAACTTTGTTTAAGAGAGTGACTACGCTTCACGATCAAGCCAGCGATCAATCTTTTTAGACGCGAGTCTTACCTCTGCCAGCAAATCCTTGATCGATATCGGTTTAATGAAATAGTCATCAAAGCCCGCCTGACGACAGTCATGTAGGTGAAACAGTGAGGCGTAACCGGTTATCGCGAAAATAATCGAAATCGGCAAAAGTTTACGGACTCTTTTGCAAAGCTCAATTCCGTCAATCCCCGGCAGGTTAAGATCAAAGAGCAGCAGTGAAAAATTTTCCTGTTCAAGAATCTCTAAAGCTTGTTCTCCACTCTCAGCCGATGCAACCTCGTAACCTGCCGTTTCCAGTACCCTGCAAAAAAGGTCACGGACTCCCTTCTCATCATCAACGACCAAAACTCTTTTCATTTCTCCCTCCTGTCAATAGATGCTTTATCAAGATCAACAATCGTGCTGCTGCCAATATAGGGCTGTTTTTCATAGCGGGTAACTTTCATCAACTTGCGATTGATCGCACCCAACCTCAAGGCTTGCTCAACAATTGTTTCAGCCAGGTCACGCCCCGGGGCATGACCTGGAATTTCTTGCAAAAGTAACTCGGCAGAGCCGGAGATGACTTGCAGGGGCTGATTAAATTCATGACAGATAGTTCCCGTCATCTCCAGAATGCCATTCAGCTTTTCCTCATATTTGAGATGTTCAATTAACTCGACCTGGTTATTGACCGATTGCATGCGGGTCAGAAGCTCGATCTCATTAACCGGTTTTCTGACATAATCGTGACCCCCCACGGCAAAGGCCTGTTTTATAGTATCATCATCGGTGTTGCCAGTGACAAAGATAATCGGTATGCCCCTAAACTCCTCACTCTCTTTAAGCTGCTGGCAAACCTCAATACCGCTTAAGTTCGGCATGTTGATATCAAGCAGGATAAGGGTTGGGGCAAAACTTTCGACAACTTTCAATACGGTTCGGCTATCTGAAACCAGAGAAGTCTCATAACCATCACGTTGCAAGATTAAATCGATAAGTTTCAGGTTAAAGATATTATCATCAACAATCAAAACTTTTCGACCTGAAGCCATATCTTCTCCTTACTATAACAATTACCAACCCTTGGTAATGGCAAACAGTTGCCATGTTTTTAATGATATCCTGTTTCAGCACCATGCGGCCTAGCGCGCAATTTATACGACTTGATTTCAGTGTGGTAGGTACCCCTCGCAAATTAAAACTTAAATGTATTAACCACTTCTTTGAGCTCTTTGGCTATCTCGGAGAGGGTTGTGGAGCCAGATTTAACCTCACCGCTATTGCCAAGCATCTCTGTTGAGATACCACTAACTGAAGTAATGTCAAGGGTAATTTCCTGAATTGCTGACGAAGCCTGGCCTATGTTTTCATTGACTTCGACAATCGCCTGGGAGGTTTGGGCCACGCTGCCCGCCATTTCACGGGTAGTTACCGATTGCTCCTCAACCGCCGCCGAAATTGTCGTAACCATTTCGCTGACTTCATTAATAGTTGTGCCAATTTCTTTAATATCTCTGGTTGTTACCTGGGTTGATCGTTGGATGTCATGGATTTCCTTAGCGATCTCTTCAGTCGCAGCCGCGGTTTGGCCAGCTAAGGCTTTGATCTCGGTTGCAACTACGGCAAACCCTTTACCCGCCTCACCGGCTCGGGCCGCCTCGATGGTGGCATTTAAGGCCAAGAGATTGGTCTGGGATGAAATCCCGGCAATTGCTTCGGTAACTTTATTAATTTCAAAAGCTGATTTTTCAAGTTCGGCCACCCTCTCCGCCGCACTTTGGGCCTGGGTCACTGAGTTTCGTACCGCCTGATCAACCCGGGCCGTATTTTCCGCAATCTCAGCAATCGTCGAACTCATCTCTTCGGATGAAGCGGCCACCATATTCGTATTGGTTGTGGTCTCCTCCATGGCGGCGGCAACCGTGTTCATATTGGTCGACATCTCTTCTGAAGCTGCAGCAACGAGATTTGATTTTTCCGATGTTTGCACAGCTCCCTGACTCATAGCCGCTGAACTTTCGGCCAGTTCATGAGCCGAATTTGCCACCTGCTCTGCCTTGTCGGCAATATCCTTGATAATATTCTGCAGTTTATCCATGAAGGTATTTGACCATTTGGCGAGATTGCCGATCTCATCATCAGCTTCAACTTTAATTCTTAAGGTCAAATCACCTTCGCCCTCAGCAATGTCCTGCAACGACGCGGCCACCGCATTGATCGGTTTCTTGATCCCTTTAATTAACAAAAATGAGACGCCTAAACCAAAAAGCAGGGCCAGGCCACTTATGATTAAATTTAGGTTAGTGGAGCTTTTGCCGGTCGCCGTCATCAACTCGGCCGTTTTTTGCATGTCATCCTGAAAGAGGCTGACTAACTGTTCCAGTTCGTGTTTGGTGCCTTCAAGGGCGGGCTCGGTTTCTGAGGTGAAAATCTTATGGGCCACAGCTTGAGCTGAAACAATATGCTCTTCAGCGGCAATGATTTGATAGAAAAGTTTACTGACTTCGGCCAGGGCTGTAACCGTCTGCCCCTTGTAAATTTTCCTGGCGGTTTCAATGTCTCCTAGAGTCAGAGCTTCCTTCACCAAACGGGCAGAATCGTGGAGTCGGTTATGAGGTTCGACAACCTTTTTTACTCCCTCACGAAAAGCGGGAAAATCAGCACCGTATTGCCGACAAGCTTCACTATCGAGGAACTTACCAAAAGCACAAAGATGAGGATTGGTCTGGAGCTCAGCGCTACCATCCTCATCGATCACCATGCGGCACACCTTTGCAGTCCACTGGCGATGATCGTCAAGGCGGTCTTTTAAGGTGTTGCTTAAGCCCTCATGGCGTTGCTGCCAAACCCCTTGAATCTTTTTAGCCGAGAGATGAAGCTTCTCGTGGGGAATTTTCAAAGCCTTGATATGTTCAGCTAAACCGGGATCCGCCGCCATCATCGCTTCAATCTCAGAACCATAAATAAACTTTCCCAGGCCGCATTTAGTGTGGTCGGTCTCGACTTCGAGGGCGGCCTGATTTTCAACGAAAAGGGTTTTGACATGGTTGATCCAGTTGAGATGGTCAACCTCTTTTTCGACCATGAAAACTTCGAGCTGAACTGCCTTGCTGTAGTCCCGATTAGCATCTAGAATATTACTGGTTGCCCAGATTGAAAAACCGGCCAAAATAGCAATAAAGATAAGCATTATGATGGCAAAGCCCCAAAGCTTTATACTTAACGTCAGTTTATTCATGATCTTTCTCTCCTGTGTGCAAGATTTTTGCTTTAAATCAGGTTAAATGTAACTTTTCAAACCCGGCTATTTAACCAACTGTGTGAAATTTTAAAATAAAAAGTGGTTTAATGTCCGTAAATGAAAAGGATGGTTCAGGTGATCCCCTTATACATTATAGCTGAATTAATTGTAAGCAGGAAAAACAACGATTATAACCCTATAAAACATCTATCTAAAATAGATGTTTTATAGGGTTATAATCTGAAAGGGAAAAAGTTAGGGCAGGGTCAAAAATGACGTTGATTGGCAGGTTTTAAGGATAGCAGGGCCGGAGAGCTAAAGCAGTTTTAATCTCTGTTTAGGCCAGTCAAAAATGAGGCTAGACTAACCTTGCGATTCTTGATACCTAATTTTTTTCTGATGGTATCGCGGTGAGACTCAACTGTGGCATAGGTGATTTTTGTCAGTTGAGCGATCTCTTTTGAGGTTTTCCCCATGCGAATATAGTTTGCAATCTGAACTTCTCGCGGAGTTAGAGAGTAGTCCAGAGAGGTTATGCTGCGAGCGAAGGGGGCGGTGATTTCGGAAAGGGTTTGCTTGATTATTTGTAAATTGCCGACAATCTCAGGCTGTCGTTTGGCCAGAGATAACTCCAGGTTACTCAGAAGAGGAAAAATCAGGGCATGAATTGTTGATACGATGTTTTGTTCAATCTCATCCTTAAGCTGATCCGATCTTTTCAGAACAACTTTTAAGGCCGCCCGTACTTCATCGAGCTCGCGCGAACATTCGACGGCTCTTTTTTCAAAAGTCTCCTCTCGGTTGAGTCGGTTTTTGAGATCGGAGATCTCCAGACAACGCTGGATCCGGTGTTGGAGTTCATCATTTTTGCAGGGCTTGCACAGGTAATCTGCAGCCCCAAGTCTTAAGGCTTCAATTGCTGATGTGAGGTTATTTAGGCCGGTCATTATCATCACTGGCATAAATGGAATTTTCTCTTTAACGAATGCCAGCAGCTCAAGTCCGCTCATTCCCGGCAGGACAATGTCTGTTAGGATGAGATCGTAACTTTTCTGTCCGAGCTGAAAGATACAATCTTCGGCATTATCTGAAGATTCCACAATAAAACCCGCCTCTTCCAAAGCAACCGTTAAAACTTCCCGTAAAAGGGCTTCATCCTCGACCAAAAAAATACTTTTTCCCATCTGAGATCCTAATCAAAATTACAGATTGTGGGTTAAAACTAGACGCCATCAACATTGCTAGCAAAATGTCTCGCTAAAATCAACACAATTGATGATAAAGGCATAAGACCTTGACTCAAGTCAAAGAACTATAACTGGTTTAGTGTTATAACTCGTGCTAATCTCTAGGGGACTGTCTGAGCATGCTTTTTCCCCTTACTTAAAAGAGAATTACAAATAATGTGAACTTTGCTTCGCTCTCCCTGCACGGGATCACATCTTGACAAATGGCGGGTTAATGTTTTAGATTTTGCGCGAAGCTTAAGGTCGCCAAGTGTCAAGATTTGACCACATTTACGCCGCCACCAATAATAAACCCTCACAACCTACAGGTTTAGAGATGTTCGAATCAAAAATTAAAACTAGGTTTTTTGTTCTGTTTTCGCCTTTGCTCCTAATTGGCGTTTTGGTTCAGATGTGCTGGCTCGTTACCCCGGCTCGGGCTGATTATGCCGCTCTCAGCCTGGAAAAATGCGTTGAGTTGGCTTTGCAGAATAATCCCGAATTACAGAAACAGCAACTTAACCTGAAACTTGCCGATGAAGATATCGCCGGTCAGAAATCGCTAAATTTTGGCAAACTCGACCTGGTCTCTTCTTACGCTCACTACAACTTACCGCGAACTTTAGCCCCGATGACACCCGCTTTAATTGCCTCCGGTCCAGCAATGGTGCCAACTACAGAGAACCTTTTTACCGCGGGCCTGGTTTACGAGGTCGTCCTCTTTACCGGCTTTGCCCAGACTCGAACCTTAGAAATTGCCGCTCTGCAAAAGGAGATTGCCGGTAAAAATCTAAAACTGAGTCGGGAACAGTTAATCTATAACGTCAAAACCTTCTATGTCAATATCCTCTCCCTTAAGGCTCAGAGAGCTGCACAAATCAACTACGTCGAAGCCTTACAGCGTTTACATGACGATGTCGTTCGTGAAGTTAGGCTGGGGAAAAAAGCCCGCATTGATCAACTGAAAACCGCGGCAGACTTGAGAAATGCTGAAGCCCAGCAAATTCGTATTGAAGCGAATATAACAATCATGAGAGCCTCTTTGGCAAACCTGTTGGGGGTTGACTCTCTGGCAAATTTGCAAGATGTCAGGTTGTTGCCGGAAAAGATCGATCCCGAGATGGTGTTAGAGAATTATTCTCCGGATCAAATTGTTGGTTTGGAACGCCTGCAGGCGGCTCAACTTGCGATAGATAAAAACCTTAAACTAATTCAAAAAGAGGGTGGTGCCTGGTATCCGCAAATTGTTCTGAATGCAGGTTATGGTCAGAATTTCGGCCCCAATGACAGTGACCATCAAAACAGCGGAGATTGGGAGAATCAGGAGGTTTGGCAAGCTGGTTTAAATCTGAAATGGAATATTTTTGATTTCGGCAAGACCAAAGCCAAGCTGCGTCAGGCTCGGATTTTAGAAGACCAGAGCCGATACGCTCAGGTCAAGGTCAAGCTTGAGCTTGAACGCGCTCTTAAAGAGGCGATCACCAAAATTAACACGGCAGTTACCGACTACAAAAGTTTAGAGGCTGAACTGGCCTTGACCCGGGAGACTGAGACCATAGAAGCATTGCGTTTTGCTCAAGGGGTTGCTGACATTAACGATCTGCTCGCTATCAAGGCTCGTAATCAGCTGGCTGAAAGTCGTTTCATTGCGGCCGGATATGCTTATGAAAATGCCAAGTATTACCTCGATTACCTGCTTGAAAATGGAGAAAATAGATGAAAAAAATTATCCTCATTATCCTGCTCATAATTTTTATTGCCGCCGGAGTTACACTTTTGAAAAAACGTAAACAGAGCCTAGTCAAGGCTCCGATGGCAACGCCGATGACCTATACGGTCAAGGTCGTCAAAGCTGAAACCAGAACCGTATCTCAGTCCACTACTTTTCTGGCCAAGTTAGAGTCCGCAAACAGTGTGGCAATCTCCTCAAAACTCTCTGGTCGCATTAAGGCCCTACTGGTACGTGAAAGCGATTCGGTGCGTCAGGGTGATCTCCTTTTGCGCATCGATGACCAAGACATCCAGGCTAACATCAAGGCTGTGCAGGCCCAACTGATATTTGTAAAAAAACAGCGTGATTACAGCGAGACTCAGTATCGACGCAACCTGGCCCTGTTTGAGGTTGGGGGATTGGCTCTGGAAAAACTTGAGGGTTCAGAGGTTAGTTTAAGTGGGGTTGAGGCAACTCTGGTAGAGTTAGAGCAGAAAATAATTAGCTTAAAGAGCGAGCTTGACTATTTAGAGATTAAGGCCCCTTTTGCCGGTGTCATTGGCAAAATTTTTCTCCGCCCGGGTGATCTCGCTGCCCCCGGGCGCGCGATTCTTTCACTTAATTCCCAACCCCAGAAACTCACATTCAGCTTTACCCCTGGAGCGGATGAAATAGGTTTAGGGCAGGAGGTTCGACACAGCCTTATTAAAGGCGGCGCCATAACCAACCTCTATAATGATGCCAATAACGGTTTGGCGGTGGCCGAGATTGCCTTGCCGGAACGACTGGAACGGCCGCACGGTAGTTACCTGACGATTGAGGTGGTTACCAGAACCGTAAGCGGTTGCGCTGTGCCGATAGCGGCCCTGCTCCATCGTGAGCCGGGGGTAAGTGTTATGCTCTATCGAGATGACTCTTTTCAAGAAAAACCGGTCGTCGTTTTAGCTATAGGCCAGGAATTTGCCCTGATTGATCCACCCGTGAAGTACCCGGTGGCTGTCGCTGCCGAAGCCAAACTGAGTCTGCTTCCCTCTTATGACAAGATCAGGATTTCGACAGGGGAGAGTGATGAATAAGAGTTGGATTGAACGTCTTCTGGGACGCCCTTATTTTATCTATTCATTCCTCGCCCTTTTTCTCTGCCTGGGGATTATGGGCTACCAGCAAATTGACCGGAAACTTTTTCCCGAATCAAACTATCCCGAGATTGCTGTGGTTATCGTCCAGCCGGGTGGTTCGGCCAAAACCCTGGCCGCTAACGTTACGGTTCCGGTGGAAGAAGAGCTCTATACTTTAGAGAATATTCGCCGGGTCTACTCAACGACGATCGATGAAGTCAGCGTCATTCGGGCCGAGTTTGAGTATCGTCAGGATTTGGCTATGGCCGCCGCCGATGTTGCCAATGCCCTGGATAAAATTCGTTCATCACTGTCCACAGATATTCTTGAGCCCCAGATCCATAAAATCTCCGCGGCTACGGCCCCGATTATCGTTATTGCCGTAAGCCCTAAAAGACCGATGCCATTAGAGGATATTCGTCAGCTTGCGGAAAACAGCTTGAAACAGCGACTGGTAAAACTCCCCGGGGTTGCCAATGTCGATGTTTTTGGCGGTTATAAAAAAGAGCTCCAGATCATTGTTGATAAAGAAAAACTTGACCGCTATGGGCTTGGTATCGAATTGGTTCTGGCCACTATTAAAGCCGATAACCGGGATTATGCCATCGGTTTTTTTACCAGTGATAAAAGTC
>DAOWHJ010000065.1 GCA_030641485.1 Pseudomonadota bacterium | reverse complement strand
GATGCGCCAGTATGAACAGGAGTTTGCAGCCCACGATCAAGTTGTGGCTCAGGTATTATTAACTGCAGATGATATTCGCAACCGGCGTCGTTACCTTAACGCCCGTAACACTTTAAAGGCGCTGCTCGGGGCTCAGATTTTACCTCTGGTTAATGAAAATGATACCGTCGTTGTGCGGGAGATAAAATTTGGTGATAATGACAATTTGGCAGCTCTCCTGACCTCTCTGGCCGAAGTCGATCTTTTATTGCTGTTGACCGATCTCGACGGAGTCTACAATTGTGATCCAAAAGCAGAGGGTGAAGCCTCGTTGATACCTATGATTGACGAAGTTGATGATGAAATTACAGCTTTTGCCTGTGTCTCCAAGAGTGCAGTCGGAACCGGTGGTATGCTCAGCAAATTGGAAGCGGCCCGCAAAGCGGCGGCTTACGGGATCCCGACAGTAATTGCCAATGGTCGGCGACCCGGTGTTATGGGCCGTGTTCTTGCCGGCGAGAATGAAGGCACCCTTTTTCTGCCGCGGGCCAATCGTTTGAGTTGTCGTCAGCACTGGCTCGCTTTTGCTGTTAAACCTCGGGGTAGTCTTTATCTGGATAAGGGTGCGGTTAAGGCTTTGGTTGAGCGTGGTACCAGTTTACTGCCCACCGGAGTCTTTCGGGTTGAAGGCGATTTTGGGGTCGGTGAACCGGTTTCCTGCCGTGACCTTGAAGGAGTCGAGATCGCTCGCGGCCTGGTCACTTACAGCTCTTCAGATATCGAAAAAATTGCTGGTCTTCACTCTCGAGAAATTACCAATCGCCTGGGCTATGATGCCGGAGCGGATGTTATTCACCGAGACAATTTAGCACTTTTGTGAGTTGATTGGTTCGCATCAGGGTACTTTCTACGGGGCGTAAAAAAATAAGGGATGCTAAATGTTATAGATATGTAGGTTTATATATCCATAGAAGGTTGAATCCACTATCGACGATTCAGATGGCCGGTTGATCCGGTGCTGGAGGGTGAGGATGTTTTTTTGTAGATATTCCTATCGGTGTCTTCTTTTATTCATTTGTATCGTAATCTCTTTTTTCAGTGCCACTCAAGGATGGGCGGTTGATATTCGCTCGATTTCACCGTCTGGCAGTACCCCTAGTACCCCTTTCAATAGAGTCCAGAGAGGCTCATCTCCCGTTAATAATATAGCCCTGAAAGCTGATTTGTTGTTGGCTCCGCGTTCGGTTGCGTGTAACAAAAAAAGCGTTGCGGCTGGCCAAATGGTTGAGGTTACGGCTCAGGTACAGAACCTGGATGTGGAGATCCGCAATCGGGTGCGGGTGCGGTTTTCCTGTAAAGCTCAAAAAAAAGATGTTTTTATCAATCTGCGGCCTCGGCAGAAAAAACAGGTTAGTGCAAAGCTCACCATGATGGGGCCTGCGGGTCGTAAAACAATTCTGGTTGAGGTTAATCCCCTGCATCGTGAATTGGCGGAGCGCAACTACAAAAACAACCAGGGGTCAACAAAGATATTGGTTACCGAAAAGGGCGCTTTAGAGTTTGCACCGCCAACTTCGGGGATAAGTGTTAAACAACCAGCCAAACCAGGGCTTAAACTCAAACAGAATGAAAATTTTCCGGTTATTACCGGAGTCCATCCGAACCAACTTTTAGCTGGAAAAGAGTACAGCCTTAAACTTCATGGTAACGATCTTTCCGTTGCCATGAAGCTTGATTTTGGCCTGGGAATTCGTGTAACTGGAAAGTTATTGCCTTTTGACAAGTTTGTTCTGGTACCGCTGGTTGTTGATTCCAAAGCATCTCCTGGCAAAAGGAAAATCACCCTCCATTTCAAGGGAGAGAGCAAGGTTCAGCGGCCAACCATCACCCTGCAAGCCGTGATAAATCCGATCAAATCCACCATCGTAATTCCGTCGCCGGTAGACCAGCAAGCTCCAATAGAAATTCCGTCACCCTCTTCCCCTCCCAAAAGCTCAATTACTATAGCGCCCAAACAAGAACCTCTTGTCCCGAAATTGGTGGTTGAAAAGCCTGATGTTATTGGTTCGCTGATTTTGAAGTCGGTTTTAAGAAATTGGCTATGAATGCAATTATTCAACAGGG
>DAOWHJ010000051.1 GCA_030641485.1 Pseudomonadota bacterium | reverse complement strand
TATCGGACGATGATGATGTTGACAATCTCCGGCATGTTTGCTGCGGTCATGGCCGGCTTCATGAAATCCGGCAAAACCAAAACCTATGTGGTCAAAACTGCGGGTCGCTGGGGCCTAGTCAGCCTGATTCTAGGCGCTCTTTTTGCAATCTGGTACTATTTCAGCCTACCTGAAACGGGTCATGAAATCCTTACTTCAATTCCCTATGTCGGCATCATGTTCAAAATCTCTTTGGGGGTTGGGGTTATCGTCGCCATCTATTTCACCCTGCTGCTAACTGGTCGGGCAATTTTCGTCCAACCGGTCCTCGCAATTGCGATGGTCATCATCCTCTTTATCGGAATCGGCGGTGGCGAGAGTGTTCGCGAATTTGCCCGAAGGCCCTATCTGATACCCGGCTATATGTACAGTAATCAGATAATTGCTCACGACCTTGAAGTTAAAGGCATAAAATCTGAAGTTACCCGCTTTCAAGAAGAGGGTTTTTTGCAAAACAACTATTTTGTCCCGAACGAGTGGCGTCAAATCAATGCAAAAAATTATCTTAAAGCCGGAATGCTGATGACCAAAGTCAATTGTGTGATCTGCCATTCTATGGAGGTTGGCGGACGCAGTTCACTGCCGGGTTTAATCGTTGAGATGGGAAGCACCTCGGCCGGAGAATTAAGTGATTTCCTGGAAACCGTCGGTGAGGATTACAGTTTCATGCCAGCATTCGCTGGCAATGAGATTGAACGTCGAGCGGCGGCCGCTTACATGGCCTCAATAGTACCGGACAACGAAGAGGATCCGCCAACATCTGAATGGGTTCTAACCGGTGAATAATCACACTATTAAAGGGTGTCTAAGGAGTGCTTATAATGGATATTAATTCTGCTTTGCAGGCTTTACGTGACCCCTTGGGATTGCCGTTCTTCCCCTGGGTATTTCAGTTACTAATGGTCTTAACCTTTGCCTTGCACATTCTGTTTGTTAATCTGGTCATCGGAGGAATTGCCCTGGCGGTCTATGGCCACTTCAAGGGGGGTGATTTCAATAAACACCTTTCGAAAGCCCTGGCCCAGGTCAGCACAATCAACCTCTCTCTGGCCATTGTTCTGGCAGTCGCGCCCCTGCTTTTCGTTCAGGTTATCTACGACCCTTTCTGGTATGTCTCTAACAGCCTCTCGGCTTGGTGGACCATGGTTTTTCTACTGGTCGTCGCCTTGGGTTTTCTCGCCAACTATGTTTTTTATCTGAAACGAAAAAAGAACCCGCAGGGCTATGGTATTTTCGGAATTTTAGGACTTATTTTCGTCTTATGTGCCGGAGTTATTATCAGCGTACTCTCGGTTCAGGCTCTAGTTCCGGGCGAGTGGCTCAAATGGTACACTGCTGATGGCAATGATCTGGTCACCAGTGGTCTGGGCCTCTACCGTTTTGAGCTTGGTCGTTTCAGCCATTTCATGGTCCCGGCCTTCATTAATATCGGCATCTTCATGATGCTCTACGCCTGGTATTTTCGGCCGCGCTCAGATTTTGACAGGGCTTACCTTGATTGGGTCGGACTAACGGGTGCGCGAATTGCTAAAATAGCCGCTATGATCCAGGTAGTTGTCGGTTTTTGGTGGTTACTGACCGTACCTGCTGACCTGCATTTTATGCGAAACCCGTTCTTGTGGATTGGGGTATCATTAGGTCTACTGTTACTGGTTGGTTTGATGAAAGGGCAACATGAGCCGGAACGCTATGCGATTCCCCTGGCAACACTCTCCTTTGTTGCAATTTTAGGGATGGGGACTGCGCGGGAAGCCTTGAGAATGACCTACCTCAGAGTCTTTGAGTATTCGATTTATGACTATCCGGTTAATGTCGATTGGGGTAGTACCGCACTTTTCCTGGGCACGTTTGTCATGGGCTTAGTGGTTATTGCGTATCCGATAATGATCGCTTTCAAACTCGGCCGAGGAACCCTTAATGAGTCTTAAGAATATCTTGAAATTGAGCCCGATTTTATATCTCAACTGGTTGCTTTAACTAATAAGGAGGAAGGATTATGAACCTCGAAAAATTTGGCAAACTGACCCTCAACCTGATGATTATCTGGTTTCTGCTCATAGCGGGCTTGGGATTGCTAATCTCTTTCAAGAATGGAGTCTTTTTCTAAAAGATAACCTTGTCAACAGCTTGCCTAAAATTATACTGAAAAGTTAATAATGGAGACAGTATGCTTAAAAATTTGAACTTATCTGCCAAAATTGGCGGTGGCTTTGGTTTAATGGGACTTATACTAATTTGTGTAGTTTTGACAACTATATGGCAAGTTAACAAAGTTACAACAATAAACAACCAGGTAATGAACCTGCGAGCCCCTACGGTTAAATCCAGCATGTCAATGCTAAATGGTATCAACCACAGTTTAGCGGCATTACGGGGCTGGATGATTCTCGGCAATGAAAAGTTTAAACATGAGCGAATAGAATCGTGGGCCAAGGAGATTAAGCCGCCACTGAAAAGTTTGCACTCATTTTCAAGCAACTGGACTAATCCTGAGAATATCCAGCGCCTGGCAATTATTGAAAAAATCATTGCTGATTTTGAAAAAGCCCAACAAGAGATCGAGGATATTGCCCAATCTAAGGATAATGTCCCGGCGGTCAGAATGCTATTTCAAGATGCTGCCCCCCAAGCGACAATCATGGCGACCCAAATAACGAGGATGATTGACTTGGAAAGTCAACAACCAGCTACCCCTGAAAGAAAAAATCTTCTGGGCATAATGGCTGATATGCGCGGAACAACCGGCCTGGGGTTAGCTGCTATTAGAGCGTACCTGCTTTCTGGAGACAACAAATTCAAGGATAATTTCAATAGACTCTGGGATAAAAATACTAAAAGGTACAAAGATCTGAATGAAGCACAACAATTGTTAACCACAGAACAGCATGAGGCTTTTAATTCATTTAGTAAGGCCCGGGGAATTTTCGACCCAATACCAACCAAGATGTTCGTCCTCAGACAAGCCGATGACTGGAATCGCGCCAACCACTGGCTTGGCTCTAAGGCGGCTCCATTGGCGGCCAAGATAGTTGGGTCGCTAAACGCCATGGTGGCCAATCAGCAAGAACTCATGAAAATGGATCGGGCCACAGCCCAAAAGATGGCTGATTTTCTCCACTCCCTGCTCTGGGCACTTCTGGCCATTGGCATACTAAGCTGCCTGATTTTAGGAACAGTTATTACCAAATCCATTACAGGACCAATTCACCAAGCCGTGGAGATGATCAAAACAATTGAAAAGGGTGACTTAAGCAAACAGTTGGAAATTAAACAGAAAGATGAGATCGGAGTTATGGCAACATCTCTAAACCAAATGTCCACCGGCTTACGCAACTTGATCAGGGATATCGGCCAAGGGGTTGAAACCCTCAATACAACCTCAACTGAGCTTTCAGAGATCTCCAACATAATGTCAAACAACTCCGAACAGACAACCGACAAAGCTAATACCGTTGCTGCGGCAGCTGAGGAGATGAGTGCTAATATGAGCTCTGTTGCAGCAGCATCGGAAGAGACCTCTGTAAATGTAAACATGGTGGCCGCAGCCGCAGAAGAGATGTCTTCTACTATCACTGAAGTTGCCTCAAGCACTGAAAAAACCAGCTCTTTCACTAAAACAGCTGTCACTCAAGCCGAAAATGCTTCTATTCAAATCAACAAATTAGGTCTTGCCGCCCAAGAGATCGGCATCGTCACAGAAACAATCACAGAAATTTCCGAACAGACAAACCTTCTCGCACTCAATGCAACAATCGAGGCCGCTCGGGCGGGAGAGGCGGGTAAGGGCTTCGCTGTCGTCGCCAATGAGATAAAAAGCCTCGCCAGCCAGACATCAGCTGCCACCAGTGAAATTAAAATTAAAATTTCCGGAATTCAGGAGACCAGTAGCAATTCTGTCGCAGAAATTGCCAAGATTTCTGGGATTATAGGTGAAATAAATGAGATGGTGTCAACCATTTCGGTTGCAGTTGAAGAGCAATCTAAAGCCACTCAGGAAATAGCTATGAATGTATCCCAGGCATCCCACGGAATCCAAGAGGTCAATGAAAATGTCAACCAGGCATCTTCTGTCACGCAAGAAGTAGCGATGGATATCGCCGGGGTGGGACAGGCTTCAAGTGAGATAAACAGTAGCAGTACCCAGGTGAATGTGAGCGCTGAAGAATTAAGCGGACTTGCCAAAAAGTTAAAAGATTTAGTAATGCAGTTTAAGGTGTAGACTTAAACATGAAGAGTCCTACAATAATACTGATTTTGCTGTTTCTTTTTCTGGGATTGCAGAGCCCACTCTGGGCCGCAGAACCGGTGCCCGATACTGGACAGATTAAATTCTATAATGATGGGGTCGAGATTAGTGAGCCACTTCAAGGGGCGGCTTTCTTCGGACAAGATGCTCATCATGATCGGGGACAACCATCTTACACAGACAATGCTGATGGTACGGTAACTGACAACATAACAGGGTTGATGTGGCAAAAAAGTCCCGATACGGATGGGGATGGAGATATCGATGCTGACGATAAATTTAGTTACGATGAAGCACTGGCGCGAACGCATAATTTTAATTTTGCAGGTTATGATGATTGGCGTTTACCAACTATCAAAGAGCTCTACTCACTTATCAGGTTTTCCGGCACAGATCCCAGTGTTTTGGCAGGGGATGACACCTCAGAACTGATACCGTTTATTGACACTAGCATCTTCGATTTTGCCTATGGTGATGTCAGTGCCGGTGAACGTATAATCGATGCCCAGTATGCCTCCAGCACTCTTTATGTCAGCAACACAGGTAATGATGGCGGCCGCACACTTTTCGGGGTTAATTTTGCCGATGGACGGATCAAAGGTTATGGTTTGACGTTAGCCGGTAAGGAGAAGACTTTTTTCGTTATCTATGTACGAGGCTCGGTTGGTTATGGTCAAAACGACTTTACAGACAATCTTGATGGCTCGATTTCCGATATCAACAACGGCCTCATGTGGTCGCAAACGGATAGTGGCAGGGGGCTGAACTGGCAAGAGAGTCTCGCCTGGGTTACACAAAAAAATGCCGAAAATCACCTCGACTATAACGATTGGCGCATGCCCGACGCCAAAGAGTTGCAAAGCCTGGTAGATTACTCTAGGTCTCCGAATACAACTGACTCTGCCGCAATCAATGCCTTGTTTGAGGTGTCTCCGATCACCAATGAAGCGGGACAAACAGATTACCCGTTTTTCTGGAGTAGCACCACCCACCTAAATTCATCTTCGGTTCGACCCGGAACCTACGCTTGCTATATAGCTTTTGGTCGGGCGCTGGGCTATATGAACAATTCCTGGGTTGATGTGCACGGTGCTGGGGCCCAGCGTAGCGATCCAAAAACCGGTAATCCCGCTGATTATCCCACCGGTCATGGCCCGCAAGGAGATGCCATCCGCATTTACAATCATGTCCGTCTGGTGCGTTCGTTATCATCAGATACTTCATGCAAATTGCATGCAAATTGGGCACAAATTGGGGACAGCCACTAATTAAGCTTGACAGAATAGATGGTGTTATATTAAGTGTTGGTATTATGGCAAGATTAGCAAGGATAGTAGTACCGGGTGTTCCGCACCATATTGTTCAGCGTGGAAATCGGCGACAGGATGTCTTTTTCGGTGATTCTGACAAAAATCGTTATATCGAGCTTGTCAGTAGGGCTTGTAAGAACCATGGTGTCGATATCTGGGCTTGGTGTCTAATGTCAAACCATGTGCATTTTATTGCTGTGCCTGAACGAGAAAGTTCTTTTGCAAAATGTTTTTCCGAAGCTCATGTTCGTTATACGAGAATGGTCAACATCAGAGAAAAATGGAAGGGTCATTTGTGGCAGGGAAGATTCAGTTCAAGTCCTTTGGATGAAAATTATCTGTTGGCGGCAACCAGGTATGTTGAACGAAATCCCGTAAGAGCAAGAATGGTGCAATTGCCGTGGGAGTTTAAATATTCAAGTGCTGCATACCGTATAGGCGAAAAAAGCGCAGATCCTCTAATAAGTAATGATCAGACATTGCAGGATCTGATAGATGACTGGCGTACTTATCTTTATGATGGTGATAGTGAAGAAGATTTAACCAGAATAAGAAAAGAGGAGTCCGGCGGAAGGCCAATAGGTAGTAAATCATTCATTGAAAATCTCGAAAAAGAGCTAAGCAGATCGTTTAACCGTAAACCAGTGGGAAGGCCGTCTAAAAAAAGAAACTAATTTAAACCTAAAACTAGTGGCTGTCCCCAATTTCCCCAATTTCCGAGCGAACCTAAGTACAAATTTTATCGCTCTCTTTCGTCGTCCAGATGAAAATCAGCGGAATAAAGAGCAGGGTCAGGAAGGTTCCGATTAAAAGGCCGCCGATCGCGACCGCACCTAAGGGGGCTAAGCGTTCCAGACCGATGGCTGAGCCGGCGGCGACCGGAAGCATGCCGGCGGCAACGGCAAAAGCGGTCATTAGGACTGGACGGGTACGGATTTTTATACTTTCGAGCATGGCCTCTTTCTTGGTCACGCCTTCGGCCATTTTTTCAAGGGCAAAATGGATGAGCAGGATGGCGTTGTTGACAATGACGCCGGAGAGCAGGATAAAACCCATCATCGCTGGCATTGAGACATGGTAATCAAGTAAAAGCAAAGTCCAGGACGCACCAATAATGGTTAGAGGAATTGAAAGCACAATCATTAATGAAGCCTTGACCGAGTCAAAAAAGGTGATCAGGGTGAAAAAAATCAGGATAACCGCAAAACCGATAGCTTTGGCCATGCGCCCGGCTGAATTTTTAAACTGCTTGATGTCGCCAACCTGCTCCATGGTTACCGATGGGGGTAAGACGCTACCTTTGAAACTCTGAGCAAAGTTGTCCATGATATGTGAAATTGCGGCTTTTTTACGGTGCCCATAGACATTAAGGGTGTAGTTTAGAGCTTCCCGGTTAATAACCCCGGGCTCTAACTCCCGGGTGACCGTGGCTAGAGCTGATAGGGGGATTTTTTCTCCCTTTGGGGTTTCGACTAAAATTGTCGAGAGGAGCTCAAGTCGGTCCCTTTGGGCGGCCGGCAACCAGACCCGAACCCCGAAATCGATACTGTTGGCAGCGGGAAAGGTGGCCACTTGGGCACCGCGTAAAAGAGCTTGTAGTTGTGAACTAATAGCTGAATGTTTGAGATTGTAAAAGGCGGCTTGTTCCCGGTTAATATTAAGGTTGTAAACAGTTTTATCGATATCCCAGGTTCTTGAAACCGAGACCACGCCCCGAGTTTTATAGAGGGCTTTTTCAACCTGATTACCGGCCAGAACCAGGTCAGCAAAATTGGGTCCAGAAAGCATAATGTCAATATTTGCGCGAATACTGGCGAGGGCTGTCGCCCCGAAATCAACCACCTCAAGGCGTTTGATATTTTCGATTTGCGCCAGTTGTTCGCGCAAGCGCTCGCCAATATCCCAGATCGACTCTTGACGTTCATAGCGGTTGACAAAGGTTGCGACAATCGCAATCCGGTCGCTACCGGAACCGCTGCCGAGAGTTAAAACCCCGGGTTCACTGCCGATGGCTGAAGAGAGATACTCAAGTTCACCACTGGCTCGAATAATTTTATTGGCTTTAAGGACAATTTCTTGACTAGCAGAGATGGGCAGGTTGGGATCGGTGGTTATATTGACCCTGATGGCACCGGTATCCATGGGCGGCATCAGTTCTTTACCAACGATTGGCATGACCCCCCTGACACTGATAATAAACAATAACAGTAACACAGCAAAATAGGCGATAGCCACAGTTTTGCGTTTCAAGGCGGCCTTAACCGCACCACTAAAGAAACCCTGGATTGCTTCATTGACGCGACTGGTGATCCGGTGAAAAAAGTCTTCGGCTCGCAACAGGTAGGGCTGGTTTAGGGTCAGAATCTTGAGTGATAATAACGGTACTGCGGTTATTGAAATCACATAAGATGCCGTCAGAGCCAAAAGCAGCGTAGTGGTCAACGGTCTGAATACGGTCTGCGGATAGCCGCCGACAAAAAGAATCGGGGCTAGGGCAATCATGGTGGTGATGGTGCCGGAGAGATCGGCAAACATAATCTCCTTGGTACCGTCCATGACCGCTTTATGAATCTCCGAACCGAGCTCGCGATAATGACGTTCAATATTCTCCATAACTACAACCGCATCATCAAGAAGCAAGCCTAAGGCTAAGATGATACCAGTCAGAGTGACAACATTAAATTCAACCCCGGCCAGCCACATCAAGGCCACGGTTGAAGCGTAAACCAGGGGGATCGTAACCAGGATGACCAGTACTTGCCTGAAACTTGCGAGAAAAAGAAAGACGACAAACGTCGACATGAAAATGGCGTCGCGGAGTGAATCGAACATATTCTCGGTCGATTGAACAATGGTATCTTTCTGGGTGTCGGTAATTTCGAAATTAAGTCCGGGGTAGCGAGTTTTAATTTTGCTAAGTTCCGCTTCGACCCCATTAATGGTCCTGACCACATCGCTGTCGAGCCCGCGCTGTATGGCCAGGGCGATTGCCTTTTTACCGTTACCATAATAAGCGGCGCTGTTTTCGTAATGGCCGAAATAGATATCAGCCACATCAGCAAGGCTTATATCGGCATTTAAGCGCAGCGACCGCAACCCAACAATACTCTCTTCACGTCCAGGCGATTTGAGCAGGTAGCGACTTTTATCGCTGGTCATAAAGCCGATGGCGTAATCCCGGTTATCGGATTGAATGGTGGCTAAGACGAGCTCAATGCTGATTCTGTAGCGGTCAAGTTT
>DAOWHJ010000151.1 GCA_030641485.1 Pseudomonadota bacterium | reverse complement strand
GGTTCAAAGCTGAAACAGATTGGCATAAAGTCGCGCCAGGCAATTGAAGCATTTGTCGGGATCCCGGCCTACCTTGAGCTTCACGTTTCGGTGGCTAAAAATTGGACTAAAAATGCGTCTCAGCTACAGCGCTTTGGCTATGATGATTGATAAATGTGAATAGAGAGCTTATGAAAAATAGTGATAAAATTATTTCTAAAACCCGACTTGAGAACCTCCTGAATAAAATGCGCGGCCGTCGGGTTCTGGTTTTTGGCGATGTTATGGTCGATTGCTTTATTCGGGGGGTGGTCGAACGGATATCCCCTGAAGCTCCGGTGCCGGTGGTGTTAGTCAGAGCTCAAGAGAGTCTGCCGGGTGGTGCTGCGAATGTGGTGCGTAATCTTCTGGCGTTGGGGGCTCGGCCGGAGATCGTGGCTCTGATCGGCGATGATCGTTACGGACGCCTGTTAAAAAAAGAGCTTGATGAGCTGGGTTGTGGTACGGCGGGCCTGGTGGTTGATTCAGAGCGTGAGACCTCAGTTAAAACCCGAGTTGTGGCCCATCAGCAACAGGTTGTCCGTTTTGACCAAGAGACGATATTGCCTTTTGCCGAAGAGTTGCGGGAGCGTTTGCGGCAGGCCATTATCAGCGGTTTGGATTGTGTTGATGGAGTGATTATTTCAGATTATGGTAAAGGGGTGGTTGAAGAGGAGCTTTTTAATCTGATGGTCGGCGAAACGAGTCGACGTAATCTTTTTCTTGCCCTTGACCCCAAGGTTGCGAATTATGATCTTTATCATGGTGTTGACTTGGTGACTCCCAATGCGGATGAGGCGGGTCAAGCCTGTGGTTTTGCGGTGACCGGTGAGACTTTGCTGGCCGCCGGGGCCAAAATCAAGGAGTGTTTTAGCAGCAAATCGGTGGTCATAACTCGGGGTGAAGATGGCATGGCGATTTTTCCACAAGAGGGCGAGCCGGTTCTTTTGCCGACCCAGGCGCGTGAGGTTTTTGATGTGACCGGTGCCGGGGACACTGTGATTTCAGTGTTGACGCTGGCGGCCTCAATGGATGGGGTTGCGCTTGAGGAAGCGGCGTTGGCCGCAAATCTGGCGGCTGGGGTGGTGGTTGGTAAAACCGGCACCGCTACTGCAGATGCCGCCGAAATTTTAGCTTGTTATGAGCGTTTACGGTAAATGCGACCAGGTCTTAAATATCAAGAACCGGAACCTGGAGTCCTGTTGGTAAGTGTTTTAGCTCGCAGTGAAGAGTTGGCCCTCGCAGTTGGTGATCGCTTAGAGGCTGAATTCGGTCCGATTGATTTGACATCTTTCTGGATCTCGTTTGCCCATTCGCGTTATTACGAAGCTGAGATGGGAGATGGTTTGGGTCGCTACATATTTTTCTTTGCTGAGCCTTTGGCGCGTCAGCTTCTGGTTGAGGCGAAGTTGTTTTGTGATGGTTTGGAGAGTGAATATGTTTTAGCTGGAGGCCGGCGGGTTAATCTTGACCCTGGCTATCTCGGGCTAGACCATCTGATATTGGCTTCAACTAAAGCGGTTCCACATCGTCCTTATCTGAGGCAAGGGATTTATGCCGATTTGACTCTGGTCTATGAATGTGGTCAATATATTCCTCTACGTTGGAGCTATCCCGATTATAGTAGTGATTATGTCCGCGCATTGTGTGGTGATGTTAGAGCTAAAATTTTAAAACTGCGCAAGCAGGGAGTCTGGAGGGTTTAAGTTTTGTTGGCAAGTGAGGATATCTCTTTCTGGAAGATGCAGGGTAGTGGTAATGATTTTATAGTTATCGATAATCGGGGATTTGTTTTTCCGGAAAAGAACCGGCCCGAGCTCGTGGCAAAATTGTGTCAGCGGGGGCTCGGAGTTGGAGCTGATGGCCTGATTTTGATCGAGGACGATCCCTATTCCGACTTTCTCTGGCATTTTTATAATGCGGATGGTTCCGAGGCTGAAATGTGTGGCAATGGCGGGCGCTGTGCCGCACGTTTTGCCTACCTGAAACGGATTGCCAGCAGCGATATGGTGTTTAGAACTCAGGCTGGTCCGGTTCGAGCTTTGGTTGATCGGAGCCTGGTTAAATTGGAAATGACCCAACCGTTTGGCTTGCGGCAAAAGATTAATCTCGATTGTGATGGTGTAAACGAAAAGGTTGATTTTATCAATACCGGGGTTCCTCATGCTGTAGTGACGGTGGAGGCCAGCCTTGATCAGGTGGCCCTGGATGAGCGTGGTGCTAAAATTCGCTACCATCAGGAGTTCGCCCCGGCTGGCACCAATGTGAACTTTATCAAGGTTGACAACGAACACTGTTTGTCGATTCGCACCTATGAACGCGGGGTCGAGGGTGAAACCTTAGCCTGTGGTACGGGGTCGGTGGCCGCAGCTCTGCTTGCGTCTGAATATGGTCAGGTCGTTTCGCCGACTAGAGTGATTACTCGGTCTGGTGAGAGTCTGATGATTTACTACAAAAAAGCGGGCGAAACTTTTACCGAAGTTTTCCTTGAAGGGGGGGCTGTAATCGTATATAAAGGGGTTTTAGACTCTGAATTTATTGAGTGTTGAAGAGGTCTTAGCCTTATTAATATTTACGGACAGAGCCTTAGTTTGTTTGTGAATTTCAGCAAGAGGAGTATGTGAAATGTTTGCAGGAGCGATGGTGGCAGTAGTTACTCCGTTTAAGGATGGAGTCGTTGATGAAACAGCCTTGAGAGAGCTGGTTGAGTTTCAGATTGATGGTGGGACTGATGCGATTGTTCCCTGTGGGACTACCGGCGAGTCGGCAACCTTGTCACATAACGAGCATCATCAGGTGATTGATATTGTCGTTGATGCCGTGGCTGGACGGGTGCCGGTTATCGCTGGAACCGGTTCAAATAATACGGCAGAGTCAATTCGCCTAACCCAGCACGCCAAAGATGTTGGGGCAGATGGCGTCCTTTTGATTACTCCCTACTACAACAAGCCTTCTCAGGAAGGGCTTTACCAACATTTTAAGGCGATTGCTGAAAGTGTCGATATCCCAAATATTCTCTATAACGTGCCGGGTCGGACCAGTGTTGATATGCTTGCTGAGACCGTTGGCCGACTTGCCGAGTTGCCGAATGTTGTCGGGATTAAAGAGGCGACGGCATCGATGCAGCGCGCTTCCGAAATTGTCGCCTGTTGTGGTGAAGATTTCATCCTCTTGTCAGGGGATGATTTTACTTTTTTCCCACAGATGTGTGTCGGCGGTCACGGGGTGATTTCGGTGACCGCTAATATCGCACCATCACTGATCTCAGGAATTTATGATGCTTTTGTTGGCGGTGAGTTTTCTGAAGCCCAGAGATTGCACCGGCACCTGCAGAAATTGTGCGCGACCCTCTTTATTGAAACCAACCCGGTGCCGGTTAAAACGGCGGTCGCCATGATGGGTAAGATCGAAGATGAACTGCGATTGCCACTTTCCCCTTTGACTCCGGGAAATCGAGACCGTTTGGCCCAAGTTTTACGTGAGTACGAACTTATTTGAAGTATTTTGATGAGGACAGGTTATGAATATCGGGGTAGTTGGAGCTGGGAGCTGGGGGACAGCACTGGCTGATCTCTTGGCCCGGATCGGGCACCAGGTGACACTGTGGGCTTATGAGGCTGATCTGGTTGTGAGGATGCGTGAAACCCGCGAGAACGATCTTTTTCTGCCCGATATCAGCCTGCATGAGAAACTTAAGTTCACCAATTCCCTGGCTGAGGTGGTTAAAGGTTGTGAGCTGGTTTTGTTGGTTCCGCCCTCACAACTGATGCGCCGGGTGTTGCGTGAACTTTTGCCTCACCTGGAAGATGGCAGGGTCTTAGTCTCAGCCTCAAAGGGGATAGAGAATGAGACCTTGATGACGATGTCTCAGGTTATTACAGAAGAACTTGAAGCTGTGGGACGCCAGGCGTCCTTGGCTTTTCTTTCCGGTCCCTCCTTTGCTCGTGAGGTTGCCGGTGGCCTGCCGACTGCGGTGGTTGCTGCGGCCGATGATGCGGCGGTGGCTGAACTTGTGCAGAAGGTTTTCAGTGGTGAACGGTTTCGGGTTTATACTAACTCTGATGTGATTGGAATTGAGTTTGGCGGTGCCCTGAAGAATGTTATGGCTTTGGCTGCTGGTATTGCTGATGGTTTAGGTTTTGGCTCGAATACGCGGGCGGCACTTATAACCCGAGGCTTATCGGAGATGACCCGGTTGGGAGTTGCCGCTGGGGCTCAGAGCCAGACCTTTGCAGGTCTTGCGGGGATGGGGGATCTGGTTTTGACTTGTACCGGCGATCTCTCACGTAATCGAACCGTTGGCCTTGAATTGGGTCGGGGTCGGTCTTTAAAGGATATCCTGGCCGGGATGAATATGGTTGCGGAAGGGGTCAAGACGACAATCTCCACTTACCAGTTAGCCGCTAAGTTAAATATCTCTGCTCCGATAACCGAGCAGGTTTATAAAATTCTAGAAGAGGGCAAAGATCCGCGTCAGGCTGTGACTGACCTTTTGCGCCGAACCCTTAAATCAGAGGTTTAGTGACTTACAATTTATTTTCTTGTTTTTTGTAGTATTTTTGAATTTCAATCTAAGGTAGAGTAATTATGTTACATATTGCAGTTGCAGGGGCTTCGGGGCGTATGGGTGGTGCCTTTATGGAGTATCTTGAGGGGATTGAAGATGTTAAGGCCTTGGCCGTTTCAGCCCACTCGCTTGTTGATGAAGGTTATGCCCAGCTTGAGACTGCACTTAAAGGTGATGGTCTTGATGTGGTTGTCGATTTCAGCTCTCCCGGGGCTACCCTTGAACTTGCAATGTGGGCGGCAGAAAATGCTAAACCTATGGTTGTTGGGACCACCGGTTTTACGGTTGAGCAACTTGACAAGTTAGCCGATACCTTGCATCCGGTCGCCGCCTTGTTGAGCCCGAACATGAGTACGATGATGAATTTGGCTTGGCGGATGATGAGTAATGCCGCTAAAGTCCTACCTCACGATACCATTGATATTGAAATTATTGAGAAGCACCACCGTGATAAACGTAATGCTCCAAGCAGTACCGCTTTGAAAATGGCTCAGATAGTTGCGGAAAAGCGGGGTTGGTCTTTAGCTGACTCTTTACGCCGGAACTCACGTTGGGGGCTGCTCGGAGAGCGCTCGCAGAAAGAGATTGCAATATCCAGTGTTCGGGGCGGGACTTTAAATAGTGAGCACACAATTATTTTTGCCGGCTCCGGTGAAAGTCTTGAAGTTACGCATCGCAGCCAAACCCTGGAGCCCTTTTCTAAAGGGGCTCTGCGGGCTTCCCGCTGGATTGTTAAGCAACCTTCGGGAGTTTACGACCTGCTAGACATGTTAGGGTTACCTGAAGTCCTATTTTGATTAGTTAAGAACCAGATTTAAGAATAAATTTTTCTAAAGCTGTTGCCAGTGGGGAAAGGGTGCGGTCTCGGTTGGAGATCAAATAGAAAGAACGGCAGATCGGAACGCCGGGAAGTTGAAGTTTATTTAACTTCCCACTTTCAAGGTCTTCCGCGACCGATAGGTTGGAGACGATGGCGACTCCAAGGTTGTTTTTTAAGGCCTGCCTGATCGCTTCAGCACTCCCCATTTCAGCCATAAGGTTTAATTCGCTGAGTCGATTCAGGCCTATTTTGTAAAGGGCAACTTCAAGTGTTCGGCGGGTGCCAGAACCCTTTTCTCGGATAATAAAGGGCAGTTTTTTTAGATCATCAAGGTTGAGCTGGTGCGGGATTTTAAGAGTTGCCACAACCTTGGGGCTGGCAACCAAAATCAGTTCATCCGCAAGACAGCTTTGTGAGATGAAATCACTTTGGGGGGGCGGGGCACCAACTAGTCCCAATTCAAGTCTGCCGTCAGCGACTAGATTAGTAATTGAACTGCTGTCCCCGATTTTGAGGGTTATTTTGGGGTTGCTATGAAGGTTGCTGAAGTGGCCGATTAGTGCGGGTAGAATGTACTCCCCTGGGGTATTGCTGCCGCCGATTTCAAGTCTTCCGGTTTCAGCGCCGGAGTAGAGTTTCATCTCTTGGGTAGCGCGTTTTTGTAGGGTGAAGATACGTTGGGCAAAAGGGTGGAACAGCTCTCCGGCCTGAGTTAGTTGAACCCCACGTTTACCTCTCTCAACGAGCTTAACTTTTAGGTATTTTTCCAGCGCTTTGAGATGGCCGCTAACAGTGGGCTGGGAGAGATGAATCTGCTCAGCAGCCCGGCTGAAGTTTAAGAGTTCGCTGATTGCGAGGAAAACTTGAATTTGCCGCATTTCAATCATTGTCTTTTAGTCTCCGCTATTGCTGATTGTAAGATAACGCTCCACCCTGTATAAATAGTTGAAAAAGTGATACTCGTCAACTTACCTTTTTAGTGGTCCTATCAGAACGTTTTCTTGCGGGCAATGCCCGCTATAAAGTGATGTGGAGTAGTAGACTATGACTATTGTTGATACAGATATTTTGGCGACGATCGCTAACGGAACCGGTTGTGGTCTGGTGATTATTGATGAAGCGGGTATGATAGAATATTGGAGCTCGCAGCTCGAAGGTGTGAGTGGCTACAGTGCGGAACAGGTTCTGGGTCAGCCTTGGTCGGAGCTAGCTTTGCCTTCCGGTTTTTCCGGAGTTGAAGTCGGGGATGATTTTGGGGCGAGCCTGGTTGATGCATCGACGGCTCTTTCTGGTATTGCTTTCTATCCGGTGGGCGAAGGTGTCGACGGACAAGTGAAAAGGGTTGGGGTGCTGCGTTTGACCTCTCAGTATGCGGATAACGGGGAAGGTTTTCCTTTTGCGGTCGAAACGGCAGTCGGAATTCCCAGTCGTCGGGCAATGTTTGAATTGCTTCAGAGTCAACTTGCTTGTCAGGATCGCTATCAAACACCCTTTGCTCTGCTCTTTTTACGGATAAAGAATTATCGAGCATTTATTGAAGTTTTGGGCGCTGAAAGTTGGGAGATTACAAACCGGGCTATTTTTGATCAGCTCGGCGCGATAATCCGGATGGCTGACAGCGTTGGTCTTTACGATGAGGCGACTTTTTGGGTGGTCTTGGCGAACTCAGCTCTTGATGGGACTAACGTAGCGGCCGAAAAAATTAAACGTCTGGCCAGTGCTATGAAAATTGATGCGTTAGATCTTTTTCTCTCGGTTGCAGTTGCGGGGGTGTTGGCCCGGCCAGGTGATGATTGTGAAGCTTTGGTTCAGCGCGGATTGTCTCTGGTGACCAAAACTTTTGACTCACCCTCCGGCCTGGTTGTTGAGGGTTAAGTCGTGCATTTGATTTGTGCGGCAGTTATTGAAGAGCTCAGCCCGCTTACCGAAGCTTCTGATTTTAGAAAAGAGAGTGAAACTCTCTTTGTACACCGGAGGGAAGCGGTATTGATTGCCGCTTTAGGTGTCGGTTTGGTTGACTTTGCCAGTGGATTTCAAGCTCTTCTAAATAATTATAAAATTGATAAGGCTTTGCTGACCGGCACCTGCGGAGCCTATCCCGAAGCGTTTTTAGAGTGGCCAATCGGCACCTTGGTTGCGCCTGATAAAATATCTTTAGCTGACCTTTCCGAGGTGGAAAAAAGCGGCTACTTTCCAGCTCCTATAACTTCACCTTGTACTTTAGATGCGGAGCTCTTTAGCGATCTGCTGCCAAACATAGGGGGGCACTGCTTAACTTTGGCGACGATTACTTCAGATGACCCGGTTGCGGCTCAAATTGAGGAATATTACCAAGCTCATTTTGAGCAAATGGAGGCTTATGCTTTTGCCAGGCTATGTCAGCTTAATAAGGTGTGTGGCTCTGCGCTTCTAGCGGTTGTCAATCGAGTTGGTCGCGATGGCCACGAACAATGGCTTGCCCACGGGCAGGCTGGTGCAGTTTCAGCCGCCAATTTAATTGGAGAAAAATTTAACCTTGACTGATGATGGGGATGGGTTTGGGACAATCTTTTTCTTGTCAAGATTCTTGGATTGTGCTATTTGCAGCGTCCTCTGATTAATAAATCGGGCAATTAGCTCAGCTGGATAGAGTGTTGGCCTCCGAAGCCAAAGGTCGTGGGTTCGAATCCCGCCTCGCCCACCAGCTTAAAAATTAACCCCTCTGATTATTTTAAATAATCAGAGGGGTTTTTCTTTGTCAAAATTTTGTTGGCTAGTCTAATAGAGAATTCCTCATCCAGCTGATTTGGCTGGATTAATTGGAAGTTGTCGGGTCTGTTCCATCTTCAAATTAAGAAAAATAGTGTCAGCGCCCCAAAGTTATATGGCAGCACACCATTATTGGCCAACAGCAGAGGTCTTGAATAGCGTTTATGGCGGCAATCATAAATTCGAAGTTTGTCTGGAACGCTGTTGATTAATATTCGGTTACGAGGGTTACAGCCTTTTTTATTAAGGGCATGGGCTTTATCGGGAAACCATGAACAGGAAACCTGTTTTGTCAGAAAGACAAAAAGATAGATAGTTGAAAATACATTTGACAAGTTGTTAGGCTTTGTGCAAGAATGTAAAAATTAGCTAGGTGTTGAGGGGATGTGACTTAATCTGAAGATAGAAAGGGGGGAGAGAAATGAAAAGAATTGTCGCACGTCTATCAGCTTTTCT
>DAOWHJ010000164.1 GCA_030641485.1 Pseudomonadota bacterium | reverse complement strand
TGTTCAGCCTACGGTGACTATAAGCAGGACTTCTCAACCTGGGCCTCAGATGCCTACGTCGTCAAAGCTGCCAGCCTTGATGAACTTAAGAAAGCTATCACCAACGTTCTCAAAAAACGCTACCCATAATCAGTCTCTGGAAACGGAGCAGAACTATTGTAATCAGTTGAAGAGTAATTTGTATACTGGCAATTTACACAACGGAGTTAACATTGGATAAAACTGCACTTGTTATAATCGATATGGTGAAGGACTACTTTGTTGAAAAAAATGATTATCCGATTACGCCCCTAGCGCGGGCGATCATCAAACCTATCAACCAATTAATAGCCGGTTTTCGGCAGCTTAATCTGCCGGTTATTTTTTCAACTGATGCCTTTAACGAAGATGATTTTATTTTCAAATCACGAATGCACCCTCATGCTTTGGCAGGAACTGAAGGTGCCGAGATCGTCGCTGATCTAGATAGAGAAGATGATGACCTGTGGCTACCCAAACCGAGATTTTCCGCGTTCTTTAATACCGGTTTTGAAAACATTCTCAAGGAACAACAGGTTACACAGATAGCTGTGGTTGGGATTGCCACCAATTTTTGTATTTTGACAACCGCAATGGACGCCCTCTGCCACGATTTCAAAGCTGTCATAGTCGATGATTGTACAACCGCATTTTCTCAAGAAATTCACGAGCAATGCCTGGCCGCATATCGTCGTAACCCGCTCTACCCGCTGTTTCAGATTATGAATGCCTCGGAATTACTGACAACGTTAAAAGAGGATGAAAAAGCATGACATTTTTGCCGAATCAAACTGCCGGAAGCACGAGAGTCACACTAAGACCTGAAGGCGTAAGGTTGTGGGCACGGACTTGACCATGACAAGCCTCAATGCAGGTTTTGACAATGGCCAAACCGAGACCACTGCCACCAGATTTACGATGACGGTCGAGTTCGAGGCGATAGAAGGGTTCAAAGATACGTTCAAGTTCGGCCTCCGGCACACCGGGCCCATGGTCACGAACTTCAAGGATAGCCTCAGGCCCCCGGCGGATGGCGCTGACCTCAATTACGACATCGGGATCACTATGACGCAGGGCATTGTGGAGCAAATTAACCAGAGCCCGAATTAGCAATTCAGCATTAGCCAAAACCTGTAAGTCGGGCTCAATCTCAAGCTTAAAACGACCTTTAGACCATTTCTCCCGAACCATGATCCGCTCGACCACCACAACTACTGAGGTTGGGACAAGAGTCACCGCTTCAGGACGTAGTTCAGCCCGAGAAAAAGCCAAAACCTCATCAACCAGCTCCGCAATTTTATCAGCCTCCTCCTCAACATCAGTAAAATCCCGCTGCTGCTCGACATTTATACTTTTTTCTAGAACCGCAAGCCCCATACGCAAACGGGCTAACGGAGCACAAAGTTCGTGGGCAACATCACTCAAAAAACGTTTCTGGCCGGTGATAAACCCGTCGAGACGCTGAGTCATATGATTAATCGAACGCCCCAGACAACCAATCTCATCGATCCGTTTTTCATCAAGCTGAATCTTAAGGTGACCCTGGGCAATCTCTTCAGTCACCCGGTTCATCTCGCGCAAGGGCCGGGTAATATGACGAACCATAGGCCACCACCAAAGCAGAGAGAAAAGAACAATCAAAAGGGCTGCCACTATCCATGGCAAAGGATTAGGATAGAGAGCTGAGGCAAAGAGAGAATCCGTACTTGCCAAAAGAATTGCCGGGACAAAACCACGGCCTTCCGGGTTGAGGATTGGCACCGGCAAACCGAGCCAGTAACGAGTCGGATTCTGGCTTCGCGCTCTGAAAATGCGCCGTTCAGGAGGCCGGGGAGGAGCCTCTTGGAGATGCCGAGAATCAAATGTGCCTGAACCCCGACGTCCCTCTCGGCCCTGACGCCAGCGTCCGCGTTGAGAATGCGGCCCCCAAGGCGACCATGATTTCAGTTTTATCGACACAGACGCTGGCAGGTTCTCAATCGTTCCCGCCAACTTGTGACCCGCCGGAGTCAAGAGTGAAAGTTCAACGGCAAAAGCCTGACCATAACGAGTCAACAACTCATCCCACTGAGATCGCGGCACCCGCGTCAGCTCATGCCGTATAAGCTGGCGTAATGAAGCGGTCTCTTTCTCTGCATGTAACCGTAAAAATGAATCCGGCGACACGTAGAACTGAACCTGAAAAAAGAGAATCAGAATAAGACCGAGAAAGATGAGATTGAGAAAAAACCAGCTTAATAACTTTATAAAAATTGATCGTCTTAGAAACAAACCTGACCCCTTTTACCTGACCCGAAAAAAACTATATGACTACTTTATAAACATATAACCGGCACTTCTCACGGTTTTAATGTAGCTGGGAGCTTTGGGGTTATCGTTAAGTTTACGCCGCAGGGATGAGATATGAACATCTATGGAACGGTCAAAGACTGTATAATCACGCCCGGCAACCAAATCAAGCAGGCGATCCCGGGAGAGAATTCGACCACAATTTTCGACCATCGCCAACAAGAGGTCGAACTCAATCGCGGTCAAAGCTAAAGATTCATCCCTCAAATAGACACTGCGAGCGGCGCTATCGATAACCAAGTCCCTGATGCAAACCTTTTCGACAAAATCAGGTTCAGTTGTTACCTTGGAGGGCTCAGTTTCAACTATTTTACTGCGCCTGATGACAGCCCGGAGTCGGGCCAGCAACTCTCTTGATGAAAAAGTTTTCGGCAGATAGTCGTCGGCTCCCATCTCGAGACCGACTATGCGATCGGTCTCATCACCTCGGGATGTAAACATCAAAACCGGAACCTTTGAATGCTGCCGCAATTGACGCAACACTTCAAAACCATCGATTTCTGGAAGCATGACATCGAGCAGGACCGCATCGAATGAACCCTGCAGTGCCAGCTCCAGACCGATTTGTCCTGTGTGAGCAACCGCAACCGCAAACCCCATCGGTTCAAGATAAGTCTGAATCAAACGACAGAGCTTTTCATCATCATCAATCAGTAGAATTTTCATAGCCCTATAATAGCCGATTTTTTGACAAAATGAATAACTTTTACAAAAGCTTTACAAAAAAAACAAAAAATCACATAAAAGTTTTACATTGGTTGACTATGTTCGAGGGCATCAAGATTTGATTATGATTTTTTTAACCATTTAGAATACCGTCTAAAGAATCGCAATTTTGCAGACGAGCTTCTAACAAAAAAGGAGAATTACAATGGATAGCAGAAAAAAACCAACCACCCGAAACTCACTCACTCTGAGCATTGCATTAATGATGGCTTTACTTCTGGCTTTACCCGCCACAAGCTTTAGCTGGGGACCGGGAAAGGGCCAAGGTGCAGGAGATAACTTTGCCCAGCGAGGCGAAGAGGTCAAAAAATCCCTCAATCTCGACGAGACCCAGACAAAACTATGGGATAAGATGAAAACTGGGATGCAGGAGTTACGTGAGCTTTGCCTGAAGAAAGGGGACAACCTGAACGAGGATAGCCGGCGTCGGACTATGGCCCGCAATCAACTGCTTATGCGAGCCGAACTGGCGGCTGAAACCCCCGACTTCAAAAGTGTTGGTGAGAAGCTGAAAGCTGAATATAAGGGTAATTTTTCGGCAGAATTTAATAAAGTCATCGACAACCGGGTCGCTTTTTTCAACAGCCTGACCCAAGAACAACGAGATACCATGCTCAAAAAAGGCCACCGCGGCCATCGCCGTGGCGGCAGGGGTGGCAAAGGCAAAAGAAACATAATGTAGAAAACCCAAAAAGGCCATGGAAGCATGCTAAACAGCCTGTTCCATGGTCTTTTTAGCCAATTGATGGCTAAGTGAAAAATCTAACCTTCCAAAAAGTCATTAAAATTGAGTCTACAATATCAGGCTATTCAGACGACCCTGAAAAATATCTTTGTCAGATTGTTCAATAATCTCGGCAATACCTTTTTCGGCCAGATCAAGCATGAGTGACATTTTCTGACGGCTGAAAGGATGCTCTTCAGCCGTCCCCTGAACCTCGACCAGCTCAGCTTTATCGGTCATAACAACATTCATATCGACATCGGCGCTAGAGTCTTCCGGGTAATTCAAATCTAGCATTGCTTCACCCTTAACAATCCCGACACTGACTGCCGCCAATCGACTCCGTAATGGTTTCCAGTTCTCACCCATCTCCGGTTTAACTTTCAACAGGGCCAAACCAAGTGCGACAAAGGCTCCACTAACCGATGCCGTACGGGTGCCGCCATCGGCCTGAATAACGTCACAATCAAGAATAATTGTGCGCTCTCCCAAACCCTCAAGATTGGTCACCGCTCGCAAACTCCGACCTATAAGGCGCTGAATCTCAAGGGTTCGACCGCCCTGACGCCCACGATTGATTTCACGACCAGAACGTTCGTGAGTACTGGCCGGTAACATCGCATATTCGGCGGTCAACCAACCACCGCCTGAATCGCGACGAAACTTAGGCACGCCATCTTCAACACTGGCCGAGCATAAAACCTTGGTTTGACCACATGAAATCAGTACTGAACCGGCTGGATGATCAAGAAAACCGGGAATGATCTCTATTTTGCGCAACTGATCTGAATTTCGTCCATCAACTCTCATATTTTCGCCTTTTTTCCTCTTCTATAAATAACGATAATCAGAATAACCAACTTCATTTTTTTGACAATAAGTTATCCCCTGCTCCAGAGCTTGCAACATCCGCTCCTTCTCCTCAGGCAGTTTCCCATCCAAAGGTACAATGTTAGAAGAGTGGTCATTTAAGAAGCGTGAATTCACTTCCAGTCCAGCGACAATATCCCGCTCCTCTTCGATACTGACTAAGGGGGTAACCAATGTAAAGCTACCTTCCTCAATCCATTTGGCGATATCTGATTTTGGAATCGGGGTCAAAGTCCGAACCCTGATGTAATGGGGGTCAATGGCGTTAAGCACCCGGATGGTGCCTTGGCGATGATCCATGGTCTGCTCCATACCTCCGATCCCAAGCAAAACATAAATTGAACAATCAAAACCCGCTTCCTTGGATTTGAGACTACCGGAAATTATTTCATCGGCCGTCGCCCCTTTGCGAATCCTTTTCAAAACCGCATCAGAACCGCTCTCAAGACCAATATGGAGTCTAGTCAGTCCGGCCTCACGAATAGCCTTAAGATCATCCAGTGTTTTTTTCATCACGGTTTTGGCCCGGGCATAAGAGGTAACCCGTTTAAGCCCGGGAAAAACACTATAAAGATGTTTAAGAATCTCAACCAGGTCTGCCGCCGACAAAAGTAAGCTATTGGAATCACCAAGAAAGACATGGTTAGCATGAGTCCCGTAGACCGCCGGCATAAGATCAATATCAGCCTTGATCTCGACCATCGATTTACGCGCGAATGGATACTTGCGATACATCGAACAAAAAGCACACTTGTTCCAGGGACAACCATGGGTCACCCGCAGCAACATGCTCTGCGCCTCTGACGGTGGTCGGTAAGGGGGAAAATCAAAAGTGTGTGGAGATGATACCATAAACTTACTCCAGCTCCAGATAAACCGAAGACAAAACTGTTAATTATTCATACCAGAATGGCTTTAACTTGTTAACTGTAATATACTTAAAAAGAGGCTGCATAACACAAATTCGACCTCGAGTCACCTGTTCAATTAATTCAAACAACCATCAACATCGCTATTAACGTACATTTCACCCTAAGACAGTTGACATTCATACCTAAAACAATTATAAATTGTTCAACAATATCTAATCACACTCATAATTAACCTCGGAATCATTACACCATGCCTGAACCAGGACAACTACTATACTTGATGGGAGCATCGGGAGCTGGAAAAGACAGCCTGGTTCGATATGCCCAACAACATCTAGGCAAACTGAAATCAATCAGATTTGCCAAACGTTACATTACTCGCCCACTCAATCTATTTAATGATGGTAATCATTACGCGATCGGGTCAGAAAAATTCAACCAACTACAAAAAATTGGCTATTTCGCCATGCACTGGTGTCGTCACGGATTCCAATACGGTATCAGTAAAGAGATTGACATCTGGTTAGCAGAGGGTAACAAGGTAATTATTAACGGGTCACGTAAATATTTTCATACAGCCCGAAAAGATTACCCAGAGCTGCATGCAGTCATGGTTCGGGCTGACCATGAGATTTTGCGCCAGCGCCTGCTGACACGGCAACGAGACTCACCAGAAAATATTGAACAAAGGATGCAGTCGGCTGAGGATAGGGTTGATTTTGAAGATCACAGTCGGCTATTTACCGTAATCAACAATAATGCCTCATTGAAAATCGCTGGCGAAAAGTTTCTTAACAGCGAGTTAGCCGCGCCCTGCGCCGCGCCTGAGCCGCACGGACTCGCAGATTCAACGCCCCCCGGCCAAGCCCGGGGAGCACAGCGATAGCATCCTGAAGGAGGCGGGCTTCTCGGATCGCGAGATCGCGAGCCTTCGCGACGTGGGGGCGGTCCGCTAGCGTTCTGCAATTCGCAACTCACGGTCAGCCGCCCGGCCCCTCAGGATGGAGCGGATGCATCCAGCTCGAACCGGCCGGGGAGACGAGC
>DAOWHJ010000163.1 GCA_030641485.1 Pseudomonadota bacterium | reverse complement strand
TCGACTACTTTTTTATGAATCCCTACAGTAAAAAGCTACGACTGCTACGTTAGATGAGTAGTTAATAATATTAACGTCTACCACCTCGATGTTGTCCTGAACCCATTCCACCTCCACTAGATGAACCATTACCCTGGTAACGATTCATAGAACCGCTGCCACTGCCATCGCGGGCTTTCGTCATGGTGCCATTGCCGCCGCCCCTTTGGCTGCCGTTGGTCCGGTAAGAGAGGCGTTCGTCAGGGGTTAATGCCTGCATCTTCTCTTGTCTCGCGTTACGAAATGCATCGCGTTCTTCGGTGGGTGCGGTGGCTAGGTTGCCTCGCATAGCGTTTAACTCATCGAGGCTGTATGCTTGGTAATCAGTGGCAAAAGCCGGAATTGTCAGCAGGAGTCCGATGCCAATAATGATGACTTTTATTGTGTTTTTGCAGGTTTTTTTCATTTTTTATTCCTCTTTTACAGGGTTCGATATAGTGAATGGTGTCTTGAAATTATTGTTGGAGAAAATCACAAATACCATCACCATCAGCGTCAAGCATGCGGCTTTGCCGTGGGACCCGATCGAGAGGTGTTGAGAGTCCGCTAGTCATAGATCCTCTTTTGCCTTTGGTTTGGGGGGCGGCAAGAATTGTGTCAATTTCATCTTGGGTGAGAAATTGAGCAACATAGGGATCGTAGCCGTAGATGGCGAGCAGGGAGCAAAATGCGCGGAGATGATTTTCTGAACCCTGAAGAAGATTTTCAAACACCTTGATGATATCTTCATTGTCAACTACCTGCAATTCATGCAGAAGGTCATTAATATCAACATCTTCAATGGTTGCTCCGACGAGTAGGGCATCCTCTTCATTGTCCTGGCCAGCACTAATGAGATTGTTATAGAGTGTTTGTAGGTCTGAATTTGCGAACTGGCCGGCGCTGAGGTTTGCAACCGGATTTTCTAGCCCATATTTATCAAGCAAGCTGATGATTGCGTCCATATGTTTTTGCTCAGCCCTAGCAATATTGGCAAAAATTGGGATGCCCCAAGTTGTGTCGAGGAGATTATAGACATCACGGGCAAGTTTTTCTTCTTCGACCATGTAGGTTAAGGCATCTATTTCGACTACAGAAGGTTCTTCGTAGGCTATCAGTGCTGTGCCGGTGCCCGCGCTATTAGTTCCAGAGAAATTCCCCAGTTTACCATTTCTGGCTAGTGCCATTCCCGTACTTAAGACTAAGATCAGTAATGCCGTACAGATAGTTGTGATACTCTTTTTCATGATAGATTCCCTTTGTAGATTTTGGTTAGTGGTTTAATTTTTTTTATTGTCATTGTTGGAGATATCTTTACATGAACTGTGCCAGCACCAGTTTTAAACATATTACATATGATTTCATATGGTTACGATAATGCTGGGGAGAAGTGCTAACGCCTTAAAACGACAAAACCCGTCCTTGTTCGACAAAATTGTCGAACAAGGACGGGTTTTATGAAGTGAAGAAATGAAAAAGCAGATCAATCCAGAGTATAACACAGTGAGGCTATGATTTTGCTGGTGAGCAGATGTTCATGTTTATCGGGGTTAACAATAGTTATGGTTACTTGTATCAGTTTTTACAATTGGATATTGATATGGCATTGATGTTATTAAGAAAAATTGACCATCAGAGCGTGGTTGTGCACTGTTTCGGTTCCGTGAAATTAATAATCTAAATGGTTAAGAGGTACATTTTGAAAAAATTGATGAGGGTTTCAGGTTGGTTGCCGGTGCTGTTTCTGGTTTTAAATTTAAGTTTTTTGCTTGGTACAAAGGTTTGGGCTGATGATCTTGCCGGTTTCGTCGGCAAAAGTGGAACTTTGCGAATCTCCGGCGGTACTGCCCATATTCCGGTTATGAAAGAGATTGCTGGGCTGATTATGAAGAGAGCAACGGAGATCAGAATTTCGGTTGCCGGTGGCGGCTCCGGCCTGGGGATTAAACAGGTTGGGGAAGGGTTGGTTGATATTGGTAACTCAGGGCGCAAACCAACTTCAAATGAGGTGCAGAAATATGGACTTATTTTGTACCGCTGGGCTCTTGATGGGGTCGGGGTTATTGTGAATAAGGATAATCCGGTACAATCGTTAAGTCAGTCTCAGCTCCAAGAAATTTTCAGTGGCCGGATCAAAAACTGGAGTCAATTAGGTGGGGTTGATAAAAAGATTACGCTTGTTAGCCGTGATCAGGCCAGTGGTACGCGTAAAGTGTTCTGGAAAAAGGCCTTGGAGAAAGGGGACATCAGTAGTCGGGCACTGGTGGTCTCTTCGAATGGGGCGATGAAGAGTGCCGTTTTGCATAATCCTTACGCGATCGGTTATGCATCGTTAGGCTTTCTTGACGATACGGTTGCCGCAGTTGCTTTAGATGGGGTCGCACCAACTTTGGCAAATGTTCGTAGTGGTGCATATCCTGTAGTGCGGGGACTTTTTAGCAATACCAAAGGTTCAGTTTCTGGTTTAACTAAAGAATTTATCAATTTTCTTTATAGCCAAAAGGGCCAGGAGATTATTTTGCGTAAAGGGTTGATTCCGGTGGCGCAGTGAGCGGAACTTTACAGGTTGTCTTTTCGGGTCGTCGGCTCCTGTTTTTGGTTACGGCCGGGGGCGTGTTTGTGACCCTGAGTATCTTAGTTTTTATGATTGTTCTCGGTCTGCCTCTGTTTACATCAAACTCGTTCAGCTTGATTTTGACCCAAGATTGGGCCCCTGACCGGGGTTTTTTCGGGATTTTCCCCTTTATTTGCGGAACTTTGGCGATTGTTACTTTAAGCCTGCTTTTAGCTTTCCCGTTAAGTCTTGGCAATGCCGTTCTTATCCATCTTCTCCTGCCCCCGGTTGCCGCAAAATTTCTCCACCGGGTGGTGAAAATGATGACCGGAATTCCGACTGTGATTTATGGCTTCGTCGGGATTTTTTTGTTGGTTCCATTTGTGCGTGAATGGTTTGATTCAGGTTCCGGGATGTCAATTTTAAGTGCCGCTCTACTTCTGGCGCTACTTATCTCTCCAACCATGATCCTGGTTTTTGTCGAAAGTTTTGCTGCAATTCCAAAATCACAGGTTCGGGCGGTTGCGGCTTTAGGGGGTAATCTCCGGCAAAAACTTATCTATTTATATTTGCCGGGAGCTCAAAATGGGATTTTGACCGGTCTGCTGTTGGCCACTGGCCGGGCTTTGGGTGACACCATGATCGCCTTGATGGTTGCTGGAAATGCGACCGCGCAGCCGGAGTCTCTGTTGGATCCGGTGCGGACCTTGACGGCCCATATCGCTCTGGTAATGGCGGCTGATTTTGATAGTATCGAATTTAAAACTATCTTTGCTTGTGGGATTATTCTCTATCTCTGGACCGCAACTTTGACTTTAACGCTCCGTTTTCTGCCTTATGGAGTCCTGAAATCTCGTTTGAACAGAGGGCTCTCTTGAACCGGGTTTACGACTGTTTGCTCTATTTTTCTGCCGGCATATGTGGCCTGTTGTTATTGGGGGCGGTTGCGGGCTTGACCGGATTTCTGCTTTGGCATGGGCTTCCGGTTCTGGGTCTTGAACTATTCTTCGGGAGCTTAAAGATCGGTGAGATTGTTGATGTGATTTTTTTGCAGCAGGTAGTGGTCGATGGTCTCTGGCCCGCAGTGGTGGGCACGTGCTTGTTGGTTTTGATGGCTTTAAGCACGGCTTTGCCTCTAGGGCTTGGGGCTGGGATTTACCTCGCAGAATATGCTGGCGGCAAAGCTAAGACTTTGTTTTCGCTAACATTTGATCTCTTGGCCGGGGTGCCCTCGATTGTTATAGGCCTTTTCGGCTTCTCTTTGACCCTCTACCTGCATCGTCAGTTCTCGAGCCTGACGCCATGTCTCTTGATTTCAGGTCTCTCTCTAGCCTTGTTGGTGTTACCTTATCTGGTCCGCACAACCCAGACCGCTTTAGAAGATCTGCCGGATTCGTTGCGCTTGACTGCGGCGGCACTTGGGGCCGAAAAAAGTGCCACCATCATCTTGGTCTTGCTCCCTCAGGCTCTGCCTGGAATTTTTAGTGGAGTGGTTCTGGCGATTGGCCGGGCTGCCGAGGATACTGCTGTGATTATGCTTACCGGGGTTGTTGCCACCGCCGGTATACCGCGTTCACTTTTTGATAACTACGAGGCCTTGCCATTTTATATTTTCTATACGGCTTCGCAGTTTAGTGATCAGCATGAGCTTCAGCAGGGCTTCGGAGCCGCTCTGGTTTTATTGATAATCTGTGTACTGCTCTTTACCGGGGCCGGCCTGATTCGTAAGAAAGCTAGTTACCGTTTACTCTATCATAGTAAATAAGGTAAATATTTTGATTGTAGAAAAGATTGTTGAGATTAAAAATATCTCTTTTTTTTATGGTGAACGACAGGTGCTGAGTAACATCAGTATAAGCTTTGCTAAACAGACTATATCTGCGATTACCGGCGCCTCCGGTTCCGGCAAGTCGACTTTATTGAGTACGATTAATCGTCTCTGGGAGGAGGTCGGTGGGGCCCGGGTTGAGGGTCGGGTGAAAATCTGGCTTGAGGGGCAGGAGATTGATGTCTATGAGCGTCAGATTTCATTGCCTGAGCTTAGACGTAAGGTCGGGATGGTTTTTCAGATTCCCAACCCGTTGCCGATGAGTATCTATAAAAATCTCACCCTGCCGTTGAAAATGGCGGGTATTAAAAATCGGGATCTGCAACGCGAGAAGGTTGAGTCTGTACTCAAGGATGCTTTTCTTTGGAGTGAGGTTGAACCGCGCTTGCATGAGGACGCCCGCAACCTCTCCGGGGGGCAGCAGCAGCGCCTCTGCATTGCCCGGGCGATGATCTTGGAACCTGAAGTTCTACTTTTAGATGAGCCGACATCGTCACTCGATGAAGGTGCAGTTTTTGAGATTGAAAATTTACTTCTGAGCCTTAAAGAGCGTTGCTCTCTGCTGATGGTCTCGCATGACTTGGCTCAGGTGAGAAGAGTTGCTGACTCTGCAGTTGAGCTGGTTGCCGGATCCCTGCAATAAAATTGGCAATAAAATAGGGGACATAATTCTGATTGTAAGTTAAAGCCGGAAGGTTGTGGTTTTGCTTCGCCCCCCCATAAATGGTGTCAAATCTTGACAATGGCTGTTGCTAGTTTTTGACTTATCCGATCATCTCGACACGCCATAGTCAAGAGATGACCCCGCCCTGGATAGAGTGAAGGTTTTGTCGCGGTTTTTGTTCAACCTATCTCGATTGGGGTCATTGCTGGTACAAGGTGCGTCAGCCCCGCCAGCTTTGACCCCGTTTATGAGGGCGAAGCAAAGTTCATCGTCATTTTTAGTAACTTTATGGTGCAACGCTGAATAGTTGCAAAATAACACCGAGCTGGGGAAAAAAGACGTTCTCGAACAGCCTCCTAGGCGAGGGCTTTCAGGGCGGCCTCATAATTGGGTTCTTGGGTGATCTCTGGAACCTGCTCGCTGTAAATCACATCTCCACTCTCATTAATAATCACAATAGCTCGGGATAGCAGGCCAGCAAGCGGGCCATCAACTATGGTGAGACCATAATCCTCACCGAATTTTTTGTCCCGCATCATTGACAGGGTGATGACCCGTTCCAGCCCTTCCGCCCCGCAAAAACGTCCTTGGGCAAATGGCAAGTCCGCCGAGATACAAAGAACTGAAGTGTTCTTGAGTTTTTCTGCCTCAGCGTTGAAGCGGCGTACAGACATTGCACAAGTTTCGGTGTCAATACTGGGGAAGACATTTAAAACCAGCCATTTCCCACTGAAATCTGCGATTGAAGCGTTACTTAAGTCAGTTTTCGTTAGTTGAAAGTCCGGGGCTTTAGATCCGTTTTTGGGTAGGTTGCCGATCGTGTTGATTGGGTTTCCCTGTAGTGTTATTTGAGCCATTTTTTTCTCCTTTAAATATATATTTTTAGTGACTCACAGAATATTTTCTTGTTTTTCAAGATAATGTTCTGAAAGGGTCACTTGCTTGCGAGCAAAGCCCGCATTAGGTTGTTTTTTTGATGCGTATTAAGTAGATATATTTTATCGTGTTTGATGTCAAGGGATAATTTTGTAGCTCTGCAGATTTGTTCTATTGTGGTGATCGTAAAGTGTCAGCGATCACACTTGACAGATTAAGTGTGATAGTCTATAAAGTGCGCGCAACTGAAAATTATATATAGAATTTTAAGAGTCGTAGTTAAAGACAGGATTTGTCTTTAAAACGATAATAGGGAATGCCGTGAAAGTCGGCAACGGGCCCGCCGCTGTAACCGGTGACGAACGTCGCAATTATCCACTGTGCTGAATGTAAGGTATGGGAAGGAGCGATTAGTAGACTTGAGCCGGAAGTCAGAAGACCTACTCTTAAAATTTTGGTTTGGGTAGATTAATGCCGGTGGAACGGTATTAATGTTATTGATTACCCGTGCCCGACTTCGTGATTAAATCAGGGAAATCCCGAAGAGCTTACTAGAAGCTTTTCGGGATTTTTTTATGCTATATTATCCAAATCTTGTTGGCAACATCTAGGGCATAATAATTTGGCGACAGGTGGAAATGTGGAATTTTTGTTGGACTC
>DAOWHJ010000005.1 GCA_030641485.1 Pseudomonadota bacterium | reverse complement strand
TGTGAGCGCTCGGCTGGTCAAGTCTTATGCCATCCAGCAAACAACCCAAAGAGCGAGACTCAATCTCCATGACATCACTAATGGAGTGAGGCCAGTTAAAGCGTTGTTTTTCGAGGCGCTTATGCCAGAGACAAAAGCCATTACGATCCCAGTAGAGAATCTTCAACATGGTCTGCCGCCGGTTACAGAAGACAAACATGTGGCCGGAAAATGGGTCAAGGTCAAGATCGTCAACCAGAACCGATAACCCATTGATTGATTTTCGCATATCAGTAAAGCCCGGAGCCAGGAAAACTCTGAGGCCATACTCTTTCATAATCATGCGATCCTCCTTAAAACTTGGAGGACTTGTTCCAGCGTCACTAGTGAGAAGTGATCAGTTATTTCAATTTGATAATGATTATCAATGGTCAGCTTCAGGGTAGCATCGCTACGAACCGGCATTTTTTCTGTCGGAATTTCAACTAAAGCTAAAGGGTGGCCCGGTTTTGTCAATTTCTTGTTAATCCAGTAACACAGGCGATGGGTTTTTAGTCCCTGTCTTCGACAATACTCAGCGCGGCTAAGATTACTATCTTTCCAGGCCTTAACATGGGCTCGCCAAAATTTACTTTTTTGTCGGATCCCTGACCCGGGTACTGAAACTTGCTTTGACATGATGCGCCTCCTCAATGATTGATTTGGTGCTATATGCCATAGCTAAATTACGAAAAAAAGATGCTGTTCATTTGACGCTTACAACAAAAACAACCATATCTCTCTCTCTCTTCGCTTACATGGTCTCAACAAATAGGGTAAAATCTTTATTCTTGACAAAAAGGGATCTTGGGGACTGAAATCGCCGGAACAGACAACCCTTTGCCGCGCCTTTACCGTAGGGATAGACCGGGTCTTACTTCCGGTTCGTCTTCCAAGTCTGACGTTGCCCCAGGTAAATGATTTATTGGAGGTGAAATCGATGTTAACAGAACGAGTTAAAGAGTAGATTGCCCTTTTTTGCCCATTTTATAGTATTCGTGCATTTAACTCGATCACTTTAGTGAATGATTTGTCACCCGTAAGAAAAATAAGTTCTTCTCCTAATAGTGCCAAGGCACAGGCAGCTTGCAGGGCATCAGGTGTTCTAAGATTGTATCGAACACGCAACCAGAGAGCTTTTTCAATTACTTCAGGGGCGAGTTCGACAATTTGTAAATCTTCTCTCGCGAAAAAAGATCTATATTGCTCGATTATGAAATTTTCTTGTTGACGTAATGGATTAACCAGGCACTCAAGTACACTGAGGCGGGATATGACAATAGATATATCCGGGTTTTCATCGGCTATTAGGTGGAGGGTTTTCTGAACCTTTGAATAAAACGGATCTTTTGCTTCAATAAGGTATATGATAGCACAGGCATCAAGAAATAAATTCATCAATCCCACCCATCACGTTCCGTTGTGAGAAGTGTGTCCAGTTCTTCTCTGGTCTTGCTAGCCAATGTTTTTTTCTGTAAAAGCCATTGCAGTAAATTATCTTTTTTTGTCTTTTGGGGACGAGGCGTCGTCAGGTATGCATACTGAGCTTCAGTTAGTATCACGCATGCAGGAACATTGTTTTTAATGATGTGGACTGGACCATTTTTAAGCGCCAGTTCAATAGCTTTCACTCCTCTTCGTTTGATTTCCTGAGCTGGCAAGGTATTCATTAGGTTTTCTCCTTGAGATTTTTCTTGGTACTTAATTTAGTACCTGAAAGTGGTTTTGTCAACCAGTTTTGTTCCAGTCTCTCAATTGGAATTAATTCGTTGTTAACCAGCAGGATTTGCTAAACCGGGGACAGCCACCGGTTTAGCGGTTATTATTGTTTCAAATTAAGCAGCAGTTTGTTCTTCAAACAGATTGTAATAAAAATCTAGGAGCCTGTCTGCGAACTTTGCTTCGCCTGCGCCCAACGGAAGTGCCCTTGGGGGTGCTTCGCATGGGGACAGAGCTAAAGATTGCGCAGTGAAGAAGTGCCTTGGGGTATCCATCATTTTCTGACAGTTTGAAAATGACGTCGAATACTTAGCCGGGGTTTGCTTCATCTACTTGTTTTTTTCCATCTTTTGCGTTATTACATCATAAATATTAATCTATCCACACAGGAGTGCCTTCGGGCAAATTCAACCTAACCCTAAATTTTTAATTTATGTCCTCTTTTTGTCTGCTTTTGAGTGAGAGTAAAAAGCTCTCTTCAGATCTTGCTAAAACCCTGCCGTCTGAGGTTGAGTTGGTCACCCTGACTGAATTTTCCGGGGTTGTAGAGCTCGCCACAGATTTTGCGTTTGCCCTGGTTGATTGTCGGGCGGACGGTGATGCTGAGTGGCAAAGCCAGTTGCAGGAGTTGAAGCGTTCTGGCCCAGATGATTTTCCCGTGATTGCGGTTTGTCGTCCCGAGGCACTGGCGGCGGTGCGTCTTGCGCTTCAAGGAGGAGCGGATAGTTATCTCTTCACGCCTTTGCGCAAAGCGGAAACTAACCGGGTAATCGAGCAGTGTTTGGGCGGGTTACGTTCCGCCGGTGAGGCGGCCGCAGCTCTGCCGGCCGATGAGATTTTGTTGACCGAGGGTTTTTGTGGCTTCATCGGCGCTTCTGAGCCGATGAAAGATATCTATCGGCAACTTCTAAAGATTGCTTCCGCTGATAGCAGTGTATTGATTCAAGGCGAGAGTGGCACCGGGAAAGAACTAGTTGCCCGGGCCCTGCATGATTTAGGTCGACGGGCAAAGCACGCGTTTGTTCCGGTAAATTGTGGGGCAATCCCGCATGACTTACTGGAATCAGAGCTTTTCGGTTATGTTAAAGGTGCTTTTACCGGGGCTATGAGTGATCGTATCGGGCGGGTGGAAATGGCCGATAAAGGTACTATTTTTCTGGATGAAATCGGTGATATGGAGCCTTTGTTGCAGGTTAAGATCTTACGCCTCTTGCAGGAGAAGACGATAGAGCCTCTGGGTTGGCGCAAAGAGCCGAAAAAAGTTGATGTTCGGATAGTTTCAGCTACAAATAGAGATTTGGAGAAAGATATTGTTGCGGCGCGGTTTCGTGAAGATCTATACTACCGCCTTAATGTGGTGCCGGTAACTCTGCCACCGTTAAGAGATCGGCGCGACGATATTAAAGGGTTAGCGGAGTTTTTTCTGCACCGTTTTAACTCCGGGTTTGAGACTGAGGATCGGGTTTTTGGAATTACCCCTGAAGCGTTGTGGTTGTTGGAGAATTACAATTGGCCGGGGAATGTCAGGGAGTTGGAAAATGTGATTGAGCGGGCGGCGGTGATGAATCCGGGTGGTTGGGTGATGCCGCTCGATTTGCCGGAGAAGGTTTTTCAGTCCGAGAGCAGTGATGCTAACCCTGCAAATGCCTCACTTTCTGCCGCCGTAAACCTGCCAGCCGGTGGCATCTCGTTGAAATCGGAGGTGACTCGTTTGGAGAAGAAGTTGATTGTTGAAGCCCTGAAACGGACCCACGGGGTTAAGGAACAGGCTGCCCGTTTACTCAAAATAAATCGCACCACCCTGATTGAAAAAATTCGTCGGAACCAGCTGGAAGAGGAGAGTGCTTAATGCGCTGGTGCCGGTTCAGATTTAAGGCGTTATTGATGCATTTTCGATGGTTGATGGTGTTGCTAGTGTTGCCGTTGTTTCTGGTCACGATTGCGACGGAACCAGTGTCTGCAATTGAGAGGAACCGTAAAAATCTCCTTAAAATTCAACTTAAAACCGATAAGAAACGGGGTAAGAGTCGGATAGTTATGCGGCTTAACCAAGGCGGCTATTATGAGACTGAAGAGGATCGCGAAAATAAAAAATTTGTAATCAAACTTTTTGACTTCCATAACTACGGGGCTCAGCCGATTAAGGTTGTCAACGACCCCATAGTTAAGGGTGTCAATGTTACCTCGCAGGATCAGTATCTCGAAATTGCGGTCTACTTGCGGGTCGTCAACTACAGTTTCAAAGTTTCACTCTTTGAATCGCCAGCCATGTGTGTGGTTGATATAACGGTTTCGGAGCCGACCTCTGAGGATAAGCCTCAGGTTGAAAAATCGCCTTCTCAAGAATCCTTAAAAGAGGCGGACTCAGATGTCGTAAAGCCAGATCCTGAAAAAGAGGGAAAGGCTAGACCAACTCAATCACAGTTATCACTGGCGGTATCTAAGGCAGTTGTGAAAACTGAACCGTCAGCTCCATTGAAATCGGAAGCCGCACCGGAAAAGCATCAGGAAACGGCGGAGCTGCCTGCTGAAAGTGGGGCTTCTGCAAAGCAACTCCAGACTGAACCTCCGGTGGTAGCCGAAACGATTGCTGATGTCGAAGCTGAAACAGTGCCTGAGGCTGTAACTGAAATTCCGGTCGCAGATAGGCCGCTTGAAGGTGAAGTTCTACCTCCAGAAGGGGAAGACAACTCCGCAGTTAAAGAACCTGAGCCCGACCTGGAAGTAGATAAAAAAGTAGAACTTAAACCTGAAACTGAGTTGGTTGAGCCGCAACCGGTTGCCGCCCCAGTTGCCGCAATTCAGCCGAGTACGCCGTCAGTTGAGGTGCAGGTCAGCCAACCTCAACCCGAAGTTCAGTTGGAGTCTGGGCTTGAACCTGAGCTTGAGTCCAAACCGGAGCCGCAGCTAGAAACCGATCGCAAAGTTCTGAGTGTTCTACAGCCGGGCCAGGAACTCTTTGATCAGGGGTTAAAAGCCTATCAAGAGAGTGATTTTATTGCGTCCGAAGAACTTTTTAATCAGCTGGTTAAAGAGTTTCCCGATTCATCCTTAAATGTTTCAGCTAAGTTTCGGCGCTTTGATGCCCGGGTGCAAGCCGCAATCGTAGATAATGGCAGTCGCAGTCGAATGGCAGCTTTGATCGACGAGTTCCTGGCTGCGGTGCGGACCCACGCGGATCACCCTGATGCTCCTTGGGCCCTATTGCAGGTCGCCAGACTTTATGAGAATATGGAGTTTTTCTATGAGGCATCTGGGGTCTACAAGGCCCTTCTTAAGAGCTACCCAGAGAGCCCATTTGCGACGGCGGCAAGTTTTGCCTTAGCCCGGCTCAGCTTTTCTTTACAGCGCTATGATGATGCTTACGATGATTTTTCCGATCTTCTTAAGCGTCAGCCTGAGGGTGGCTTTTCGGTCTATGCCCACTACTATCGTGCCAACGCTTTAATTAATCTTGGCCAACCGGAAAAGGCTTTAGCAGAGTACCGGGTCGGGATTGACAAAGATCCCGATTTTCTTCAGCGGGATCCATTGTCACTCTATCTTCTTGGGAGTAGTTATCATCGGTTGCAGCGCTATCTTGAGGCGAAAGAGTATTTTTTGATGATGCGCAACCTCTTTCCCAATGATAAAAATACCCCGCAGGCGCTGGCCAAAATTGGCGAGATTCTAGTGGTTGAGAAGAATCCGACGGAAGCGATGCTGATGTTTACCACAGTTGTGAAAGAGTTTTCAGGAAGTGAAGGTGATATTGTTTCCCGTTTGAAGATGGCAATTTTGGGTGAAAACCGAGTTGTTCGTCAGGAACTTGAACTGCTTAATGAAAACTACGCTAAATTCTTAGACAGCGAAGCCGCCTACCTTTACCTAGTTGAGCATCACCCGGAAAGCCTCTTTACCGGTATCGCCAGGCTTAATCTTGGCCGGCTCTATTATGACCGGGGTGAGTATGAAAATTCACGCCGGATTTTAGGTCAGATGTTACAACGGCGACTGGAGCCGGGGCTGCGTGATGCCGCGTTTACACGTTTACGTAAAGCGATCTTTGCGGAGATTGAGGAGCACTATAAAGGCGAACGCTTTGCTGAGATTGTGGCCTTACAGCATGAGTATAGAGATGATTTTCTGTCGCGCCCCGGTGCGGTTTATCCTTTTTTGTGGGTTGGTGAAGCCCTGCACAGAGAGGGTTTTGAGACTGGTGCTCTTAAGGTTTATAAAGAGGTTGAGCGGCTTAATCCAAAACCGGATCAAAGACAGATTATTAACTGGGGGATTGTTGATCTCTTGATGCAATTAGAGCGTATTGATGAGGCCGAAGAGTTTCTTGGCGAGATTGATTTTAAGCAGCTTGATCCACTTTGGCGCGTGCGGATGCTGCTGTTGCGAGCGCATATGCAAGAGCAGCGAGGGTTGCTCGGTGAGGCTTTTGCAACCTTAAGCCTGGTTGAGAAAGAGTTACCGGAGGCGGCAATTAAAGAGCGGGTTGAGGTAAACTCTCTGGCAACTGATCTGTGGATTCTTGAAGAGAAGCGGGAGCTGGCCTTAGACTCTTTGCGCTTAGCGGCGACCATCTCCTTTACCAACCCTCAGGAGATTACAGTCGATCACCGTTTATTATTGGGCTATCGACTTGCCCGCATGCTTTATGAAAAAAAAGCGTATCTTGAGGCATACTCCTGGTTTTCAAAGTTGACATTTCTGGCCCCAACCGAGGAGGGTGCAGAGATTTTCTATTGGCAGTTGCGTTGTCAGATTGGGCTGGCTAAAGGGGATGCGGTTACCGCCATTTTGGTGCGTATGGAGACTGAGTTTCCTAGCAATCCCTGGACCGCTTCGGCGGCAATCGCGAGTAAGGATTTTAGTTGGCAGCAGGAGAGTGACTTATTAAAGTAGTAATTTTAGATAACGACACTCAGTTTGCTCAAGCCTTGGCCCAAACCTTGAATAAAGCCGGGGTTCAGGCTGCTGCAACAGAGGTGCCGGGTGATTTCGAGCGCTTTTTTGCCGCCGCCGGTCTGATAGATCTTCTGCTTGGGGATTTAGATTGTGAGTTTCAGGGAGAAAATCTGATTGCATATCTGCGGCGGCTCTACCCTGAGATGGAGCTTCTGCCGGTGGTCACAAAACCGACTGTCGATGGCGCTGTTATTGCGATTCGTTCTGGTGCGATTGACTATCTGTTAAAGAAGAGTTTCTCGCTTAGGGAACTTGCTGCTAAGGTTGTCGAAGTTGTCGAAGATTGTACGCGGTCTAGTAAAGTTCCAGATAGTCATAATCTGCTTTTTCGTGATCCGCGCATGGTCAGAGTGATGGACTTGGCCAAAAGGGCCGCCAAAAGTCGGGCGACAGTTCTGATCCAGGGAGAGAGTGGCACCGGGAAAGAGCTACTCGCCCGTTTTATTCAGCGTAACAGCCCACGAGCCGACAAAATGTTAGTTGCAATTAATTGCGCAGCTTTGCCCGAGAACCTACTTGAGAGTGAGCTTTTTGGTTTTGAAAAAGGAGCATTTACCGGCGCTTTGCAGCGTAAAATTGGGAAGTTTGAACAGGCGGATGGTGGCACCTTGCTCCTTGATGAACTTGGTGAGATGGCGCTGCCTTTGCAGAGCAAATTGTTACGTGTACTGCAGGAGGGCGAAGTCGACCGTCTTGGTGGCCGGCAGCCAATTCCGGTTGACGTACGCATCGTTGCGACGACAAACCGTGATTTGGCGGCTGAGGTCGCGGCCGGAAATTTTCGTCAGGATCTCTATTATCGCCTCAATGTTATTCCTCTAACCCTGCCCCCTCTGCGTGAACGACCGCATGACATTGAGCTTTTACTGGAGAACTTTATTGTTAAGTACAGTGAGCTTAATGGTCGCCAGTTTGACGCTCTTTCGGAGCGCGCTCGGCGTTTTCTTTTAGGTCACAGTTATCCGGGCAATGTTCGAGAACTTGAAAATATGGTTGAGCGTGCCGTGGTTTTAGCGGTGGGATCGACTCTTGAACTGGAAGATTTCTTTATTGACCCTGAGGCGGTGCCGGATGTTGAACTTTTGCCGCCGTTGCCGGATGGGGGTGGATCCCGAGTTGATGATTTTGCTCATGAGCGTTTGAACACTGACACCGGGCCTCTTGAAAATTTGCCTCTTCCCGCCGGTACGACCCTGGCTGAGGTTGAGCGTTACATGATCTACAAGACTTTGAAAGCGGTTGATTCGAACCGGACCCACGCTGCGGCCCAACTTGGGATCAGTATTAGAACTTTAAGAAACAAACTTAAAGAGTATCGCGAAAAATATGGCGATCAAGAAGATAAATAGGAGCCCGCTAGAATTTAGTAGGGTGGTTGCAAATAAGCATGTTATAATGTAAGAGCTTCCAATTAAATATGAGTTTTTATGGTCATGGTAAAAATTATTTTAGCTTGCAGTAAGCAGCCGTTGGCGGCTTTCATTGAGACCGTAGTTGCGGGTCTGGATGTGGAGTTGCATAGAGTGAATGATGGGGCCGCTTTGCGCTCTGTTATTGGTCAATTTAATCCGGATCTTTTGTTGGTTGAGGCTGAATTTCCGAGCCCAGAAGAGAGCCAGTCGCTGTTGGCTGATTTACGGGTTGACTGTCCGCAGATGACAATCCTCTCTCTTTGCGAACCCCTGGATGAGACTTTATCCGGGGAGGATGGGTTGCCGGTTTTGGCCGAAAATGAATTGTTAATCCCTTTTACCGAGGCTGATTTACTGAGACGGGTTGAAGAGATCTCAGGGTTAAAATTGGTGGCAGAGGGCAGTGCTGAATTGTTAGCTGCTGAGATTCCACCAAAGCCTGGTGATGATCTTGTTGGTGTAGGTGTACTTGTGGAAAACTTAGTGAAAGATGTGCCGGCTACGGAAATTGTCGATGAATTGCAGTTAGGGTCTGAAAAAGAGCCTGAGGAAGAGGATGTCGAGATGGAAAAATTAGAAGCTCCTGTCATTACAACCCTGGAACTTACCGAAATTGTTGAAGAGGGTTTGCCGCTCGATGAATTGCCCGAAATTACCAGAAAGAGTGGTGGTTCGGATGACTCTGTCGAGGAGAGGGTTGAACCTGGAGCTGGGAGTGGTGCCGGAGAAGTTCAGGTGGAGGTTGATGGGGGGGAGGATGATTTCGGTCTGGACCTTGATGATTTTGGTGACGATTTGGATGACTTGGAATCGTCTTTTGAAGAGATGAAGCCTGCGTCTGAAGCGATGTCAGAATCAGATTCAGAAGTTGCGGGTAAAAGTGAAACTGAGGTTACAGAACCGGTAGTTGGTGACCTTGATGCCTTACTCGACGATAATGACTTCGCCGAGGTTGAGCTGCCGGAGACTCCGGTGAATGATGATCCGGTTTTGGCCGAGTTAAAGAGTGCTGGGTTAAAGCCTGAAACGGAAGTTTTGGTCGCTGAAAGTGGTGAGTTGGATCTTTCCGTAACGGAAAAACCGGAGGGAGATATGCCGGATGACAACGTTGCCGAAGATGAATTGAGTGACCTTGGTGACCTTTTAGATGAGGTTGCTCTGGCTGAAGATGATGCCGCCGATGAGCTGTTGGCGGTTGAGGGTGAGGTTGACGCAGAGGTGCCAGCGGGTGTTGATGCGGTGACGGGTTTTGTCGAAATGCCCCGCCCGGAGGAGGTTACAGCTGCGGTCGTTCCGGAATTTGTCAACGAACCGTTTGAACCGGTTGCTCCTGAATCTGCTGATGAATTGCCACAAGTTACTAAATCTTCAGAAGTTACTCAAGTTGGGGAGCCCGATGATGAGTTGCCGGAAGACTATCTTGTTGATGAAGAGTTGTTGGCTGACTCTTCAGAGGCAGAAACACCGGCAGTTGAACCTCTGACAACCGAAGCTCCGGTTGCTGAACCCCAGGTTTTGGCCGAACCTAAAATGCCCGATTTTTCCCAGCAGATTGAGGGCATGACCCAGGCGTGGAGTAGGCAGCTTTTGCAAAGTACTTACACAAGTATGGATAAGATGATAAAAGCGATTGGCGACTTGGCCCCGACAATTGTCGAGCAGGTTGCCCGTGAAGTCATCCCGCCTCTGGCGGAAAAAGTAATTAAAGCCGAAATCGCCCGTTTGGAAGCAACCTTGGAGATCGATGATGGTGAAGAAGATTGAATGACAATCTCCCAGGCTAGAATTTTCACCACAGAGGACAACGAACGGGTGGTTAAGATTTGAAAATCTAAGGAAATTTAATTGAAATGAGTGAGACTATGACCGAAAAAGTAAAAGTAACTGATTCTAACGATCAATTGCAGCAGCTGGATAAAAATTACGACCCAGCTAAAATCGAGAGTAAGTGGTATGAATTTTGGGAAGAAAAGCAGTGCTTTGCCGCTGACCCAGAGGCCGAGGGTGATCCTTTCTCAATGGTTATTCCACCACCGAATGTGACCGGCTCTCTCCATATGGGACATGCCTTAAATAATCTGTTACAGGATATTCTGGCGCGTTATCATCGCCAGCAGGGTCGCAATGTATTATGGATGCCGGGGACTGACCATGCCGGTATTGCCACCCAGAATGTCGTGGAAAAACAGCTTGCGGCCGAGGGGCTTGGCCGTCACGATGTTGGTCGGGAGAAGTTTATTGAAAGGGTCTGGCAGTGGCGTGAGGAGTCGGGCGGCACAATTATTAACCAGCTCAAACGTCTCGGATCATCCTGTGACTGGAAACGTGAGCGTTTTACGATGGATGCCGGGCTTTCAACGGCAGTGCGTGAGGTTTTTGTTTCACTTTACGAAGATGGGTTAATTTATCAGGGCGATTATATTATCAACTGGTGTCCGCGCTGTCATACTGCCCTCTCGGATTTGGAGGTTGAATTTGAGGAGCACAATGATGGTAAACTTTGGGACCTTGAGTACCCCTTAGCCGATGGTTTAGGCTCGATTATTGTTTCAACCACCCGTCCTGAAACCATGCTTGGTGATACTGCGGTTGCTGTTAACGGCTCGGATGAACGTTATCGTGATATGATCGGCAAAGAGGTTTTATTGCCGCTGATGAATCGTAAAATTCCGATTGTTGCCGATAATTATGTCGATAGCGAGTTTGGCTCAGGAGCGGTCAAGATTACCCCGGCCCACGATGCTAATGACTTTGAGGTTGGTAGTCGTCACCAGCTTGAGATTATCAAGGTTATGGATGAGGCTGGGGTTATGAATGATAACGCCGGTCCCTACGTTGGTTTAACCCGTGAAGAGTGCCGAAAGCAGGTTGTGGCGGATCTGGCAAAATTGAATCTGTTGCCAGCGATTAAAGATTATCAGCATAATGTTGGACACTGTTACCGTTGTCAGACGATTATTGAGCCCTATCTTTCGAACCAGTGGTTTGTGAAGATTAAACCATTAGCAGATCAGGCGATGGCGGCGGTCAGGAATGGTGATACTCGAATTATCCCGCAAAATTGGGAGAAGACCTATTTTAACTGGATGGAGAATATTCGTGATTGGTGTGTATCGCGCCAGATCTGGTAGGGGCATCGATTCCCAGCCTGGTATTGCGAAGATTGTGTTGAAATGATAGTCGCGCGCGAGGATCCGGACTCTTGCACTGAGTGTTCAAGTGCAAACCTGCTGCAGGAGACCGATGTTCTTTATACCTGTTTCTCATCAGGTCTCTGTTCGTTCTCAACTATGGGCTGGCCGGAATCTACGGCAACTTTGAAAACCTACTATCCAACCTCGGTTCTGGTTACCGGTTTTGATATCCTCTTCTTCTGGGTTGCCCGGATGATGATGTTGGGACTGAAATGTATGGATGAGGTGCCGTTTAAGGATGTCTATATTCACGCTCTCGTCCGGGATGAACATGGTCAGAAGATGAGTAAGTCTAAGGGTAATGTTATTGATCCTTTGATTATTATAGATGAATACGGGGCTGATGCCTTGCGTTTTACCCTCGCTGCTTCTGCCGCGCAGGGGCGTGATGTCAGTCTCTCCAAAGCGCGAATCAGTGGTTATCGTAACTTTGTCAATAAACTTTGGAATGCGGCTCGGTTTACCCTGATGAATCTTGAGGGATTTGATCCCGAGATCAAAATTGCCGACCGTGATCTCTCTTTAGCTGAGCGTTGGATTAGTCACCGGCTTAACCAAACTACGGCCGAAGTGGTTGCAGCCTTGGATGATTATCGTTTTAATGATGCCGCCCAAGTTCTCTACCAGTTTATCTGGCATGAGTTCTGCGACTGGTATTTAGAGCTTGCCAAACCCGGTCTTTTTCAAAAAGAGGGTGCGGCTCGACGGACCACAGCTCAGGTGGTTCTCTATCGTACATTAGAGCAGGTTGTCAGACTTCTGCACCCGATCATGCCGTTTGTCTGTGAGGAGATTTGGCAGACCCTGCCCCATACTGCGGCCATGCCGGAGAGCATTATGCAGACCGCTTTTCCCAAGGCTGATGCAAGCTTTGAAGACTTAAAGGCGGTTGCTGAGATGGAGCAGGTGATGGCCGTCATTACTGCGATTAGAAATATTCGCGGTGAAATGAATCTCTCACCGGGTCAGCGTTTAGAGGCAGTGGTTACTGGTGTTGATGGGGGCGCTATTAAAGCCCTTAAGGAAAGTTCAGGTGAGATTGCCAATATTGCCCGTTTGACCTCGTTGACTATCGCAGAAGAGGTGCAACGTCCACCCCAATCTGCGGCTGGCCTGGCTTCAGGTTTTGAGATCTTTGTGCCCCTGAAAGGGTTGGTTGATTTTGCCCAAGAGGCGGCTCGTTTGGCCAAAGAGCTTAAAAAAACTGAGAAAGAGTTTACCGGGGTCAGTAATAAACTTGGTAATGAGAAATTTCTGGCTAAAGCCCCGCCCGAGGTTATTGCAAAAGAGCAGGGTAAACATAAGGAGTTAAGTCTTAAGCTTGAAAAACTTAAAGCCAACATTAAGACCTTAGAGCAAGTTACAGAGTCTTGATCTCTATTCTTGTAAATGAGACGGAGTCCCGGCTCGATCGTTTTTTACATCAACACTACCCTCAAGTTTCAACCAACCGCTGGCGTCAGGTTCTAAAGGAGGGTGGGGTTTTAGTTGATGGCCGTCGCGGGGTTAAAGGTGAGGCCTTAATTGCTGGCCAGACGATATTAATCCCAGAAGCGATTTTGTCGCACCTGACCTCGGTGGGGCCGGAGCCCGAACTTAAGCCAGCCCTTGAGATTATATACGAAGACCAGGACCTGCTGGCCATAAATAAGCCAGTTAATTGTCATACCCATCCGCTGTCTGTTTCTGAAACCGGCACCCTGGCAAATCATCTGATCTCAGTTTTTCCTGAGCTTATCGGGGTTGGCGGTTTCGGGCCGTTGCAGCCTGGCCTTTTGAACCGGCTCGATTATGCAACCTCTGGAGTTGTACTTGCGGCACGTAATAATTCAGCTTGGAATGATTTGCGCGAGCAGTTTGCAGCCCATTTAGTGGGCAAAGAGTATCTTGCCCAGGTTGGGGGAGAACTCTCTCAAGAGCTTGTTGTTGAAAAAGATCTGACTCACGATGAAAATGATCGGCGAAAAATGGTGCCTAGCCCCCCGGCCCCACCTTGTCGTGGTCTCTACCCCGCCCGCACCGCAATCTTTCCGCTTACCTACGACCCCCATACTGATGTGACTAAGGTCCGGTTGGTAATGTGTAGTGGGGTTATGCACCAGCTGCGAGCTCACCTAGCCGATTCAGGACACCCGTTAATTGGTGACTCTCTTTATGGCGGTCGCCCCCTTGTCAGTGTCGAAAATGAGGATGTCAGCTTCGGTGCCGAGATGATTTTCTACCTTCACTGCTCACAGGTTATCCTTCCCGATGGTCGTAAAATTTTGACAGCGCCGGCTTGGAGTTGATGTCGTCGTGACAACCCCGGCCTGTGCTCATAGGATAGTGCCATCCCGTGATTTTTCACGATGACGTCATGTTTAAAGTTTGACTTGAATTTTGTAGGTGAAATTGTGTATAGTAAGTGTACCGATATGAAATATCTGCAATATTTCTTCCAATCATACATCATCTAACTTAATATCTTAAATGACAAGTCGTACCTATCTTAAATTTTTACTTATAGCTTTGTCGGCACTTCTATTGTTTTCAGCGACAGGCTACTTTTTCTATGACCATGTCAGTTCCCATTTTGTTGTAGAAGTTCAGCACGAGCAGGAGATGGTGGCTGAACGAATTGCAGAAAATATGGAGAACTATTTTGCCCGTGTGCACAAGACGATCGACTCAGTACTTGATTTTACCCCATGCTGGGTTGATGATCTTAGTGAGATAACCTCCCGTCGTTTTCGGCTCCTCTGGGATATCTATCCCGAGATTGACCACCTTATTTTTTTAAGTGTTGACAGTGAGGTTTACTATACCGGTAATGACGGTGACTTCATGCTTTTGGGTTTGCCGATGCAGGACGTTTACGAGTGGCAATATTTTGCCGCTGATCGCTGGAGTGAGGTTGAGGATGTCGAGTTGCATCAGCATCTCACTGTCTTAATGCGCTACGTCCCTGAACTTGAGAAGGTGATGCCGGTACCGATGGTCGTTTTTACTAAACGAGTGGAGGTTGATGGTGAGTATGTCGGGTTGATGTTGGTTCCCTATCAGCTCGATTTCCTTTTTAATGACTACTGTTTGAGTATGACCATCGACAAACGTCGCGAAATTGTGGTCGCCGACAGTCGCGGGCAGGTGGCTTTCTCCTCACTACCCGGTCTTCTCTTTGCCGATTTTTATCCTGTGTATAGTGGCAGCTCGATGGCCGATTTGCTTTTTGAAGAAAAAGGGCAATTGTCTTGGCTTGAAAAAAATCAAATCCCTGAGGTTATGGCTGCGCTGAGTAATCGGAATTCATTTTCGACCATATTGTCGATTACTTCCGGAGATGATAAAGGCTCTACGGGGGAATTCCTAGCCTCATTCAGAGCCATGGAGCTGGTAAATTCCGGTTGGACAGTGATGGTGGCCACCCCGAAGATGAAGGCGAATGAGCTTGCCTGGCGTCTGATTCTGCCGATAATTTGCCTGTGTCTTGTATCTCTGTTTTTGATAGTTGTGATCTCATTTGTGATGCTCTGGCGTTTAGATCATTTTGCGCGGGAGAGTACCATCTTTAAGGCGGGTTTGGTGGCGAGCGTGGACGGGGTGATTGTTCTGGATGCCCAAGGCCGTTATCTGTTTGTAAATCAGTCTTATTGTGAGATTGTGGGTCGGTCGCAAAGCGAGATGCTTGGCACCCTATTTGAGCATGACCCCTTAAATATAACGGCCAAAGGCTTGCCGCGGGATATCTTCGATCACCTTGGGTCACGTGGACGCTGGCAGGGCTTGGTTACGTATGAGAAAGTCGGTGAGAATCCCGCTTTTGAGGTCAGTCAAAATTTCTCCGAAATCTATCGTGATGGTCACAGGGTTGGCTATCTCAGTAGCCTGCATGATGTAAGTGAGGAGCGTCGCCTGCAGCGTGAGGTTGCAGTTTACAGTGATTTTCTCCATAAGGAGGTTGAACGCCAGACCGAGGTTATTGTCCAGACTCAGAAAATGGAGACGGTTGGCATCTTGGCGGCGGGTTTCGCCCACGATTTTAATAATCTACTTGCCAGTATGCATGGGAATATTGAACTTTTGGAGATGATGATCGAGTCCTCGCCTCAGAAGTGCGGACGTTATATCGATAAAATTAAGCAGGTTTCGTTACAGGCCGCGGATTTAACCAGTCAAATTCTGCTTTTTTCGCGTCGTGATACTGGTGGCACTGAAGTCTTGAGCGTCGTCGAATTATTGGAGGCAACCCTGGTTTTGGTGCCGCCTTCAACCCCGGTCCAGATTACCTGTGATTACTTGGAAGATAGTGATGTGGTTAAATTGGAGGTCAATCGGACCGCCCTGGTTCAGTCTCTTCTAAATCTGGTTTTGAATGCCAGTGAATCTTTTCCTGAAAGGTTTAGTGACGCACGTATCAATATTGTGGCAAAGGTTAAATTTGTTGATCGTTATTTGGGCCAGCGCTTTAATCTAGTGCCGGGTAAATGGTATTGTGAAATTACGGTCTCCGATAATGGTAGTGGTATTTCGCCAGCGATGATGAAGCGGATCTTTGACCCCTTTTTCAGTACCAAAGAGTGGACCAATCGTAAGGGTACCGGGTTGGGTTTGCCGATTGCCTATCGTACGATTGCGAATCATGATGGAATTATTACGGTGAATTCAGAAGTTGGGGCCGGGAGCTCATTTGTAGTCTACCTGCCGGTTGCCAGTGGGGTCAAAAAATCACTTCCGGCAGAAATTGTCGAAGAGGTTGCGCATGATCTTATGGCGAGAAAGATTCTGGTGGTAGAGGATGAGGAAATTTTAAGTGATAGCATTAGGGTTTTACTCGAACTTTATGGTGGCCAGGTTGAGGTGGCAGTCAACGGCCGTGATGCTTTGGTGATCCTGGCAAACTCGGTGGTTGATCTGATTGTCCTTGATTTGGTTATGCCGGAGATGAGTGGTGAGGTTTTTCTGGCTGAAATGGAGCGTTTAGATATCAAAATTCCGGTTTTGATAATGACTGGTACGGTCAACGAGGGTTTTCGCGTTTGTAAGCTCTTTCCCGTCGTTATGGAAGTTTTGGAAAAACCATTTTCACAGAAAAAACTTCTGCAACTCTGTAGTGAGCTACTATCGTAAAAAAGTCACTCCATCAGGAGTTGTTCCACCGCTTTGATAACATCACTTGCCGGCAACTCATCCATGCAGGCTTGGCTCTGATTGGGGCATTTGCGGCTGCCGTGACGGGCGCAGGGCCGGCAGTTAAGCTCGGCTTTTTCGATGATAAGGGCTCGGTTTTGCCAGGGACCGAAGCCGAATTCGGGGACCGTGGCACAGAATATTGCAATTGTCGGAATCTTACAGGCTGAGGCCATATGCAAGGCCATGCTATCATTGCAGATCATCATTTTCGCGTGTTTGGTTAAATAGAGGGCGCTGTTCAGATTGCCGTATCCGGCCATGTTGATAACCTCAAGGTTTCCCGCAACCCTGCGACAGACCTCAACTTCATCAGCACTCCCCATCAAAACTACCTGCAAGCCTTTACTGGTGAGATATTTTGTTACTTGATGATAGCCGGTGGTGGACCAGCGTTTGGTTTCCCAAGCACTGCCGGGGACAATCAGGATATAACTGCCTTCTGCTGGAAGTTGGGATTGTATCTCTATGTCCAACTCGGATCTTTCAGGCGCAAACAGCCGGAGCCTGTCAGGTAACTCACGGTTTGTAAATTTATCACTAATTAGAGCCAGATTACGCAAAACATCGTGCTGAGTTTGCGGTCTGATTCGGGTGTCTGTGTAGAGGAAAGAGAGTTTTGAGCTTGTAAAAGCAACTCTTTTAGGGATGCGGCTTAAGGCCAGCAAGAGGCTGGTACGGGCCGAGCGGTGCAGCGAATAAACAATTTTAAAATTCATTTTGCGGAGTTTTGCGGCTTGGCGCAAAAGCCCCTTTAGCCCTCTCTCAGGACCCCGTTTTGCAAACGGAATAACCCCGGCAAGCAGTGGGTCTCGTTTGACCAGAGCCGCAGCTAAAGGGGTGGTCATCATCCAGATATCAGCATCAGGGTGAATCTCCTTTAACGCCGCTATCAATGGGGTTGAGAGGATTGTGTCACCTAAGAAACTGGTCTGGACCAGCAGGATTTTCAACGTGGGCCCCGGCGCTTGAATTCGCGATAGAATGCCTGGCCCCGTTTTTCCACCGCCGGCCAGAGACGACTCTCCCTGACTAAGCATTCCCTCAAGGGAGATTGGCAGTAGGCCTTAATGAAGCGCAGGCGATCCCGTTGAGTAAGGCCGATTTCAAAGCTGGAGAAATGGAGTGCGGCCAGGTCTTTAACCTGCCAGCGTTGGGGTAATTTAGGGCGTTGTCGGACGCGATGCAGATCAATCAGGTGCAGGATTGGTTTTTTTCGGTCTGGGACTTTATTATTTTTAAGTTCGAGCAGAAAATGGCAGATATAGAGGTCGCAATGATTTAACCCTAAACGGTGCATCGTGCCGGTAATTCTTGCAACTTCGCAAATCAGAGCTCGCTTGAGGTCAGGTGAGGGTGGATTGGTTGGCCAATTTAGGCAAAAATCTTCGAGGCTGACACAGTTTTCCAGGTCTTCTGTGATAATAAATGATTTTTTGTTGATCGGATTTGTGCCGACGCAGCCGTAGGCGACCAGCGGGGTCGTTGGGATGTTTAGTTTTTCCAGTAGTTTGATCGCCTGCCACTCATTTTCAGCCCCGCTGATGGGCCACTTAAACCTGAGCAGGCTTTTAAGGAAACGGCGCCAGCCAAGACCGTGGTGAAGTTTGGCGAAATAGCTTTCACCGTCACGTCTAAACTGGAGGGTACGGCGACCATCCTTATTACGATAAATTTCCCCTTCGATAGCGAAAATTTTTGTAAATGGTTGATCTCTGAGCCACCCCCGGCGCCAAGAGTCAGGGATCTCAAGAATAGTTGCAGTTTTGTCCTGGTTCATTAATATTTCCATGGGTAGATTTATGGCTACGTATCTTTTAGACCCTCTTTTAACATAATCCTTTGGCCAGATGAAACAAAAATACTGAATTTATAAACATTTGGCTTTAGTTTAAACCGTAAGTTAAAGCGGGTAACTTGCTGTTTTGCTCGCCGTGAGCGAAGCGAGGAAGTGTCCTTCGGGGTGCGCCCCCCTTTTTTATGGGAGCGATAGCATAGTTCGCCAACTTTCGATGTGACTTAACTGCAAGCTAGAGGTTTCCCTGATTTTTTTTCGGTTTCATCAGCCTTTAGTTGAAATGGTGGCTTCAAGTATGTTAGTTACAGTGACCGAAATAAGGGTTACGAAACCTTCTGAATATATAACTAAGGTAAAATGATGAGTGAAGAAGTTAGAGTGCGCTTTGCGCCAAGTCCGACCGGTTATCTCCACATTGGTGGGGCGCGAACCGCAATTTTAAATTGGCTTTACGCCCGGCAGCATAATGGCAAACTGATCTTGCGGATCGAGGATACCGATACCGAGCGCTCAACCAGTGCAATGATTCAGGGGATTCTTGATGGCATGGAGTGGCTCGGGATTGAGTGTGATGAGGGTCCTTACTATCAAACCGATTTCATTAAGGAACATATTGCTGCTGCCGAAAAGTTGTTGGCCTCAGGACACGCTTACAAGTGTTTTTGTTCAAAAGAGGAGCTTGAGGCTAAACGTGAAAAAGCCAAGGCTAATAAAGAGGATTTTCGCTACGATCGTACCTGTCGGAAATTGTCGGCAGCAGAGGTTGCAGAGCGCGAAGCTGATGGTCAGACTTACGTTGTGCGCTTGAAGGTTCCTGAAGGTGATGGGGCGGTAGTTTTCGATGACGCAGTCTACGGGACAATTACCAAGCGTTATCAGGATATTGAGGATTTTGTTGTGGTTCGTGCTAACGGTCAGCCTCTCTATCTGCTCTCAAATGTTGTTGATGATGCCCGTGATCGTATCAGTCACGTGATTCGGGGGCAAGACGGCCTTGGCAATACCCCCAAACAGATTTTGCTCTATCAGGCTCTGGGTAAAAAACTGCCGGTTTTTGTCCATATGAGTTTGACTCTGGACCCGAAAAAAGCAAAAATTTCAAAGCGTACACATGGAGAATTGGTAGCGATTCATTTCTATCGTGACCATGGTTTTTTGCCCTGGGCTCTAGTCAACTTTCTCGTGCTGTTGGGCTGGTCAAATCCTGAATCTAGGGAGGTTTTCTCCTATGAAGAGCTCCTTGAGGTCTTCTCATTTGCGGGCATGAATCGGGCGAACTCGATTTTTAATGTCAATAAAAATGACCCCAAATTTATCACTGACCCCAAAGCTATAAATATGAATGCCCACTACATCAAATCGATGGCCCTTAATGAACTTGAGCCTTATGTTCGGGCCGAACTTGAGAAGGCCGATTTTTGGCGGGATGATTACGCGGGTGAAAAACGAGAGTGGTTTTTGGCTACAGTTGATCTGATTCGTGCCCGCTATCACCTGTTGACCGATTTTGCAAATTTGGGTAAACCCTATTTCAGTGACGAGATTGCGTTTGAGATAGAGCCCAAGGCCCGCAAACGTAACCTCGATAAATTCCCTGACTTAGCCGA
>DAOWHJ010000055.1 GCA_030641485.1 Pseudomonadota bacterium | reverse complement strand
GCCCCTGTGAATTTTGTAGCACTCAAGTTTTCCAGAAAATAGTCAAATGTTACTTGAGTACCGTTGACGCTTGCCGTCAAGGCAGAACCTAAAACCGGGACTTGATCGACAACCGGTTCAGCTACTTGGAACGGAGTTGGATCATTTTCTCCGGGTTCATCTGGGTTCAGATCCCCATCAGGATCGGGATCGGTACCATTATCCGACGGATCTGAGAGGTTGCCGTCAGCTGTTGCTGTAATCTGATTTGAATACTCTCCCAACCCGTTCCCCTGATCGGTAATAGTGGCCACATCTACTACCAACCTGATTTGGGCAATGTCACCTATCGCTAGAGAGCCACCGGTAATCAGGCCGGTTTCACTGCCGGTACCGCTGAATGAGTTGTTCAGGGTCAGATTGCCGGGGTTATCAATAAATACTGGACTGGCAACGATGGTGTAATTCCCAACCCCAAATACACTATCCAGAGTATTGGTAATCGCCACCCCGGTTAATTCAGTATCTCCCAAGTTTTCCAGAAAATAGTCAAATGTTACTTGAGTACCGTTGACGCTTGCCGTCAGGGCAGAACCTAAAACCGGGCCAACCGTGGCTGTTGTAACCAGAACATCCTCATCATTGGTTGCCAGCTGGTCAAACGGTATCACGTTAACCTCATCTGCGGTCAGCGTAACCCCATTATCGAAGAGTCCTTCGACGGAATCGGCAACTCTCACAACCAGTGAAATTTCTAAAACACTGCCAGCTGGAATGGTAAACGTTCCCCATGTCGGAGCCTCATCGTCGACCACTGGCGTAGATGCCGGAGAGACAACGTTTCCATCAATAGAAATATTGTTGGTTGAACTATAATAGAAACCGGGTCCCAGGTTGTCGGTTACAACAACGTTCGTTGCCGTTTGTACGGAGGAATTTTCAACCCTAACCGTGTATTGGGCCTCAGTACCGCTCCCATCGTTGACAACCACACTAGTTGAGGTCGATTTACTGACGTTGAGTCCGCCAATACTTGTTGTGGCGCTGTCACTTACAGGGCCGGTTTCGTTATTTGTCAATTCGGCCTGGTTGGTTATGGATCCGTTTGTCGTCGGGATAACGGTCAGCTGCCGCAAGGCACTCTCCCCAGGAGCCAGACTAATTGACGGCCAGGTTACGATTCCGCCGGCCTCACTGCCCGAATCGGTGGAGTTGACATAGATAACCCCACCCGGCAGGGTGTCACTTAAACTTACAGCAGTCGCAATGGCGGTTCCACTGTTCTCAAGAAATAGGTTGTAGGTTATTTCACCAAGAACCAAGTCTCCCTGATTTGCACTTACTGCTGAGTCTACGGTTATCAGACTGCCATTTATTGTTGTGATTTTGACATTTACACCTCCGAGACGGATATAACGATCAACTGCCAGTTGGGAAGCATCGTATACAGTGAAAGATGTTTGTCCGATCACATCTGCAGACAACTTAGCTGCCGGGAAGGCAATGGCATAAGGAGCATTTTTATCAAGCTGGAGTACAGGTGCTGCGCTGACCGTGGTTTCCATGGCATCTGATTTCGTTGAGGAATTACCAGCTCCGGCCTGAACCGTATTGCTTAGTGTGGTATCGCCATCCGACATCGGAAAGTCGATTTTCACCTTGAACGTCATGGTGACACTGCTACCGGTTGCCAACTCTCCTAAAGCAAAGACGACCCGATTTGAACCGGCGTCAAATGTGCCGGCATCAGGGTCAGCTACGTCACTGACTGGAGTTCCAGCTAAGATCATACTCCCTGGTATATAACTGGTATTGGCCGGAATCTCATCGGAGGTCCATGTGTTGATTGCGTTTGACCCGCCATTATTTTGTACGGCAATGGTATAGGTCAACTCATCGCCAGGACTCCTGACCCCAGTGGGCACAACGGTTTTACTCACAATCAGATCAGGGTTGCCGCTGATGGTGACGTTGACATTTTCCCCGGTCGTTGATGCTGTCTGCTCACTTGTTGCTGAAGCGTTGTTGGCAAGAGTGGTCATGCCTGAGGGGATGCCCGAATTTCCAACATTCATTATGTAGGTGATGGTCTTGGTCGCACCTGAAGCAAGAGCGCCGATGTCGACAGCTAAAACACCACCCGCAACCGGATCAGGATTTTCCGGAGAGCCGTCAAGCCTTACCGAATCGCTCTGGTACGTGAAATATGTTTCTACCGGTAGAAAATCGGTGATTATGACATTAGTTGCCGTTGTATCACCCGTATTGCAGATATCGATGCTGTAGGTCACCGTGTCACCGGCAAACAGGAGGGTAGCATCCGCTCTTTTAGTTACGGAAAGTAAGGGTCGCTGGATGATTGTCGTGGCGATTGCGGTCGCACTCCCGGTGTTGTCACTGTCGATTGTGGCCGCATCAGTAATAGAGGTGACCCCATCCCCTATGGCGAGGGCAATGGTACCTGTGATTATCAAAGTGCCGATTTCTCCAGCGCTTACCAGACCGCTGCCAGCCACAGCATCGCTTGAATTTACGATAAATGTGAGTTCCTGACCAATGCTTGCAGGTATGATCGAGCCCCCGTTGAGTGTGGCCGAACCGAAAATGACACCGTCTGGAAGGCTATTGACGATGGTTGCGTTGGTTGCGTCAGAGTCACCGGTATTGACGAACTCGATAGTCCAGGTTAGAGTCTCCCCGGCAGCCGCATATATTTTATCAACCGTGTTCTTAAGAGAGAGTCGCGCCGGCGGGATAATGCAGAAATCAGCCCCGGCGTCGCTGGCATCAGTTGTAGTTCCTCCGTTATCACTGATAAAATTATTTACGGCCGCACCGTCAAACTGGAGGGCGACAGATGTTGACCCGTTACCTTTGACTTCATATTCCCACAACAGGCGTTCACCGACGTCCAAGTTCCCGAAGACAGCAAATCCGACACTGTAGAGTCCTTTAGTGTTTCCGCCAAAAGAAGCGTCTCCCCGACCCAATTCAACTTTGCTGCCGTCAGAAGATTTGTATCTGTATAGAATTACTTGAACTTCAATACCTACACCATTTACTCGATCCACATAAATACGGCTGGTCAGATTGCCATCAATACTGATGGTTTCTGTTGCGGCAGGATGCTGAAAAAAATTTGCGACAGGAGTCCATAATGTACCGGCAGTGACCTGAATGTAGTTGTCTGTGCCAGCTCCTGTCGGAGGGGTGGTGTCAGCGATCATCTGAATGCCGTCAACTCCTACATCTGTTGTCGCCATATGGAAATAGTAGGCTTCGCAAACCTGGGCACCGGAGTCGACTTCAACATCTACGGAGGCGCTGGTTTCGACCGTTGCCCCGGCGTCAAGGCTTAAGGTTGCGGTGTTGGTGGTATGATTGCTACCGGCGAAAGGATCGTCGGCTTGAACCGTAAGGGTAACTGCTCCGCTAGCACCGGCTATGACGTTGATGATATTCCAAATAACGGTACCATTATTGCCGGCTGCCGGAGCACTGGTTGGCGAACCGGTTGCCGAAACAAACGTGAAACCATCCGGGATGCTGTCTGATATCTGAACCGAAGCGGCCGGGCCGGTTCCAGTGTTTTGGTATGTCAGTGTAAAAGTAACCTGATCACTAGGCACAATGAAAAAGGTATTGGCAGTTTTGCTTAAAAGCAAATTAATACTGGGCGAATTGACAGCTAGGGTGGTTTCAGCCGACGCCGGGTCGGTCTCGTTGCTGTCGATGCTGGTGCTAGGAGTCAGAAAAAGCTCAGCGGAATCGGGATAGGGGTTGGCCACTGTAACCGTGAAACTGACCTGAAAAGGACCGTCACCAGCCGGGAGCGGGCCCATATCCCAGGAGATCTCACTACCGCTAACAGTTCCGCCATTATCTGCCGAGTCAAAGATCAAACCTTCTGGAATCGGCACGGTAATTACCGTGCCCGAAGCGTTAACTGGGGAGTCGTTGCTGTAGGTGACCGTATAAGTTATCAGATCACCGGGGTTGGCTGAAGACTTATCACCCTCGATCGCAATGCTCAAAGCTGGGGCCCCGACACCAACTTCAGCCGGGTCACCATTCAACAAACCAGCATCTGTGGTTGCATGAGGAAAAGCGCTGTAGGGGCCAGTTTCATTAGCGGCGGTGGCGGTAAATTCGAGCGTCTGCGTACCGCCGGCAGTGACGGTAACCGGATTTGTAAAATCCCAGAGAACAGTGCCGCTAGCCCCGTTTATCGGAGCGCTGTCGGTGCCCTCAGAAAATAGAGTGCCGCCGGTAGGGCTGTCAAAACTGAATCCTGGCGGCAGATCGACGCTTATATCGTCAAGGGAAATTGCTTCATCTAAAGGGTTGGTAACGGTTACCGTATAGGTTACCGTCCCACCGGGGGAGACCTCTACCACATCAACTGCCAAACTGACGGAAGGTGGAGCGATGCCGCAGCTACTGACAACCGCTATAAACATCGGGCTCGGATCTGGGTTGGGATAATTCGGGGCTGAAGGGTCTCCGTATTGCCCGATAAGCTCGGCCTCGGTAAGATGACTCCATGTGATATTCCCTTGAGCATCTGTCGCTTTAGCTCCGATCAGATAGTTACCATTTACAACACCCCCAGAATCCCAGGCGGCGGTCCAAATATTCATCGGATTGCCGACATCGCTGCCTTCGGCGACTTCGACCCATAACTGACCGTCATCGGCAAGTCCATTACCATTTTTATCATAATAGGCATAGAATTCGGCCGATGTGACCGTAGAAACACACTCACCGGAACTGCAATCAAGACTGTCGACAATACGTGCTTCAAGGTTGATCGGGCCGCAGCCTGAAGCACTGATCTCCATGACCATCGGCTGGTCAATGGTCGAGAGACCTTCCGGAACGATGATATCACCAAAGGGTACTGGTTTATTCGGATCGGCGATAAAGTCACCGGAGATAACTGCATCTTTCTGGAGCGGATTGGTCAAACTGTTTGCCGTGGCAAACATGAGGCTTATTGGCGTTGTCGGAGTTATTGTCGGGCCGCCAACTGAAGAAGCATCCAACATGACAATTGGTAGCTGGTAATCGATAAAATACTCTTTGCAGCCAGCCTCCACCAAAACACAACGAGTCGTACCGTAGTCCCATTCCGTTTCGTCAGAACCATTAAGCCAGTCTGCGGTTGGAGTTAAAGAGTTTTGAAAATTTAAAATTTTGCCAGTATCTCTGTCAACAAATCCGGTGGGGTTGTGACCCAATTGGTGAATATTGGGGTCATCGACGTAATCGATCGATTGAGAGTTGGTATCGGCATAGATTGCGACCAGCACATCGATAGCCGTAGAGGGACTGCCACTGCTTCCATCAAGGTGAAAAGCAAACTCCCGGAAACCGTCACCGTCACTATCAATAAAAACGGTCCAGAGGGCTGAATTCCAAGGGTCAGATGAACTGTAGCTCCCGGCCTTTGGCCCAGTGGCATAGGTGTTGGCAACACTCGACACCCGCCAGCGGAAAAAGATCACTTCACTGACTGAATCATACCACCAGTAAACGCTGGGCAGAGTTACGTCGGTGCACCCAGAACTGACATTGACATAATTCTGGGGGCTGGTTCCCCCATTGCTTCCATCCTGATCCCGGTTATCTTCAATGTTGTCACTCTGGCTAGTGTAAGCGACCCAATTGTTGTCGTCTGGCCAGGCAACTGGATCATAGTGACGGGCTGAACCTGGCGTTGTACCATCTAAAGCCAGCCAGTAAGGGGGGTATTCATCAGAATAAGCAACTGTTGATAGCAGTAGACTGATGAGCAGAACAAAGCAGGTTGTTAATGAAAAAAATTTCCGCGCCAACCGGCTATGATGATTATACACTACGTTAAATTCTGACATATTGTTGCACCCCGAATGATTTACACAAGTTTAGATTTCTGCCAAGTAGGGATTAACCTACTTGGCTAAGGAAAGCAACCCGTCAGAAGTATGATTTTTTACTTTTCAAAAACTGACCGCTCATTGTCCAAATTATGGAGACTACTTAAAAAGACAACCTGACTGTTTTTTTGAATTTTAAAACAAGACCCGTTTACTGGCTCGCTTTCCAACAAGTATAGCTTATCAGAAGTGTGCCTAATATAAAAGCGGTATACTATATGTGATTTTCAAGAAAATGTCAAGCCGAAGTGGTTAATGCAATACCCTTTCCAAGTTGGTTCTCGCTCATATCGTAAAAAGTAAAATTGCCCAAAACTGTTTTCGCAGTCGGATTTATAACCGCATTTGTCATCCGGTTAATTGACCATCTACATTAGCTTCATCGTGAAATGCGTAAAAGACCTCTCGTAGATTATCTCAAATCAATAGATAAGGTTGCGGTCATCCCTATTACACCCTAAAGAGGCTCTATGACTGCCATCCCCCTAGCTCTTTACAGGCCGGAAATGGGCGACGAGCTTAATCTGTAAAACTGTACGGGAAGATCTTAACTTATTCAAGTTCATATTTTGTAGCAAACCAACAATGGTTTATTTTGTCTATGGGGAAATTACTGGTTTCCTTGTATCTGCCATCAGTTAACAGTTGACATCCTTCTACGGCTTCTGCTTCAAAAGTATAAGTACGACTTTCTATGCTAGTCACCACTATCTTCACAGTGGATCCACCTTCCATGGTCCAATTGCCGTCACCGAAAGGGCTTCATTTACAGCTTCAAATGCGTCAAGAGATCCGGCTGGGGTCAGCATGGAATTGTGATTGATACAGAAACCGGTTCACGTGAACCTAACTATTGATTTAAATTCACTAGCGCTTCCGTTTGATTTTAATTTGGCCCGTTGGATTTTTCTGTTGTGTCAATGACATAAATTTGTTAATGCGGTCATATGTGTAATGTTGGCTGCAAGATGGTATGTTGATTTTAGAGAGAATTGCGGTAGAGAGCATCATTATGCTGGTGTTTTCCTGATAGAGTATTTACTCTGCGATATTCAGGAATCAAGCAAGTTTCGGAGTCTGAAGAAATAGCATTATTTCACTTTTAATTTATTGACGGGCACACTATGAAACGATCAGTCATAAAGAGTACTGGAAGGTATTTACCCAGTAGACATGTTACAAACGAAGAGTTAACTGAATTGCTGGATTCGTCAAATGAATGGATTGTGCAGCGCACAGGTATCGAAGCTCGGTACTGGGTTGCTGAAGGTGAGGATGTCGGGACATCGGATCTTGCATATGAAGCCTCGATTATTGCTTTGGAAAGAGCGAACTGGCATCCAGAGGAGTTGGATTTAATTGTTTTTGCAACCATGACGCCCGATTTGAATGTACCGGGTTCAGGGGTGCTTTTGCAAAACCTGTTGGGTGCGAAAAAAGTACCTGCTATCGATATCCGCCAGCAATGCACCGGGTTTCTGCATGGGCTGGAAATTTGCGATGCCTATATCAGGAGCGAAAAGGCACAGAAGATTCTTTTGGTAGGTGCTGAATTTCAAAGCCGATATATGGAGCTGACAACGAAAAATCGTGATACAGCGGTAATTTTTGCTGATGGTGCTGGTGCTGTTTGCATTGAAGCTGTTGAAACCAGCAATGAAGTTGGAATCATAACCTCGATTTTTCATGCTGACGGAAAATATTCAGGGGTATTACATGTTGGGTTACCTGCTCGAAAATCTGGACGGGCAATTAGTCCAGACGTAATAGAAAATAGAGAACATTTCCCTTATATGGATGGCAAGGCCGTATTTAAATTGGCTGTAACTCGTCTGCCAAAGCTGGCAGACGAGCTGTTGGCAAAAGCAAACATGAAAATTGAAGACATGGATATGGTTATACCTCATCAGGCGAATCTGAGAATAAACGATGCATTCAGAGAGCGGATGAATATCCCTGAAGAAAAAATGTATAACAATATTCAACGATACGGAAATACCACAGCAGCAACCATACCTATTGCACTCGACGAACTTATGGGAAAAAACATGCTGAAACCAAAGGACACCATTATGCTCATTGGTTTAGGAGCGGGGCTGACCTGGGGTGGTGTGATCTATAAGTTGACATAGTCGGGCAGGCTTAAGCATAAGGGCCAATTCAACCGTCAATACAACGACTACAACTATACGGTTCTTTACTGATCAAGGAAAACCAAGCCCACAAAAAATGTCAAAAATTCCGTAATAGCCCACTCATAAGAAGCCCGGCAATCTCTCGCCAGGCTTCTTGCTATTTCGCCACCTCATGACAGGACCGCAAATCACCATAAAACCATTGCGCGATTAGAAATGGCATGCTACTTCCATGAAGACCAATAGTGATTTCAAGAATACGACTAACACTGGAACTCGCCGCTTAAAAAAGTAAGTCAACCGCAACCCCTTCGCTAGACTATGACAATGACGATGACTCAACTAAACCAACGACGCGTCCTGCTTGTCCACCCTCTTGGCTATCAGGCATCGGCAGCAAAAGCTGACATTGCTAGAAAAGCTAATCTAATGCCACCTCTGGGCCTTGCCAGCATTACCGCCTATCTTGAAGATCGAAAAAAAAAGGCTGATATTCTCGACTGCTTCGCCTTCCCGCTGACAGCGGAAAGACGCTTAAACACCTATCTTAAAGTGATGAAACCAGGCTGGATCGGCTTCAGCTGTACGACCTCCAGTTTTCTTGACGGTGTCCGCCTCGCAGCCTTGGCCAAAGAGATTCTACCCGGCATCAAAACCTTTTGTGGCGGCCCCCACGTCTCGGCCCTGCGAGAAAAGTTGTTAACTGACTACCCAGCCTTTGATTTTTTACTGATTGGCGAAGGCGAAGAAACAGTTTTCGAACTCATGGAGGAGCCAGAAAACTGCGCCAAGATTCCCGGCCTGGTTTTCTGGAATGCGGCGGGCAAGACTGAATTCTCAGGTTTTCGCGAACCCGGAATCAAGCTTGACAGCCTCCCTTTTCCAGCCTATGAGAAACTTACCGGCTTCCCCAAAACCTATCGACTGCCGATCTTCAATTACCCTAAAGCACCAAATACGAGTTGCATCTCCAGCCGCGGCTGTCCCTACACCTGCAGCTATTGTGACCGCTCGGTTTTTCGCCAAACCTTCCGCTACAACTCGGCCGCCTACCTCTACCGCCACCTTGAATACCTGAAAAGCCGTTTCGGTATCCGCCACGTTAATTTCTATGATGATCAATTCACATTCAACCGAAAACGAATCGAAGAGCTTTGCCAACTATTACAAGCACGCCCCCTGGATATGACATTCAACTGCGCCGTCCGAGCTGAACATGTCGATGCTTCAATTTTAAAAATGATGAAAAAGGCAGGTTGCTGGATGATCAGCCTCGGCATTGAAAGCGGTGATGCCCAACTCTTAAGTCGGCACCGCCAAAAGGTTGATCTTGATTTTATGGCAGAACAGGTTAAACTGATCAAAAGATGCGGCATTCGAGTTAAAGGGCTCTTTATGGTGGGCCTACCGGGCGAAACCAGCAGCAGCGTCAAACGTTCAATATCATACTTAAAGTCACTACCAATAGATGAACTTAATGTTGCCAAGTTCACCCCGTTTCCGGGCTCACCCATTTACGAAAACATCCATAGTTTTGGCAGTTTCAATGAAGAGTGGGAGAGGATGGACTGCATGAGCTTCCAGTTTATCCCAAACGGGATGACCAGAGCAGAACTTGAAGAGCTCTTCCTTGAATTTTATAAAACTCACTTCAAACAGCCCCGCATCCTCTTCAACTATGTCGCCATGCTCAAACATTCTCCCGATTCCTGGCTCCGTTTCGCAACCAACTTGGGCTCGTTTTTAAATTTTGCCCGCCGCAGTGAGAGCCGCATGCTAAAATAGACGGCTACGTCTAAATGGTGCCTGAGTTAAAAAGTATTTTAATTGGTGACAGCCACCGGTTTTAGTGGGTTAGTAAGGTCAAAATCAAAGGCAAAGGCTTTTTTCGCCACAGTCTCAAAATTGATCGTAGTGTCCACCAATTGCGAAAATGTAAATGTAGTTATCGTCATATTTGTAAATAACGCGGTCTTTTTGACTTAATCTGCGAGACCAAAAGCCGGAAAGATTGTGATGCAGCATTTCAGGTTTTCCCGTACCGGCAGTTGGATCGCCTCGAAGCATTTCTTTCAAAATAGAACAAAGGGCCTTATGCAATCGTTTATCTTTTGTTCTGAGCTCTTCATAAGCCACCCATGTAGCACCTTCAAACACCAAGGATCTCATTCATTTCTCCATCCGTCGGTGTGTAACCAGAACGTTTTATATGTGTATGAACTGATTCGGAAATTTGCTTCATGAGGCTGGAATTTTGAAGAACGTAAAGGGTTTCTTGATCTCGTTCCCAGTCTTCTATGCTGATTACTACAAAATCTTTGTTGTTACGTCTTGTTACCTTTAACGGTGAGTGGTGGCTTGCTGCTTGTTCAACAAGGCTCTTAATATTTGATCGAAATTTATTTACACTAACTGTTTCCATGGGGCACCTCCATTTATGTACTTATTTCCGGTACATTATAGCAGGAGTGCTCTGGCAAAGCAAATACAGATTGACCCAAAAGTCTGCATGGAATTTAATTGCATTTTAATTAGGGACATCCAGAAAACGCCGGGATAAACCGGCATTCCTACCGCGATCCGGTTTTACTGAAATCAAAGTTAAGGGTGTTTTGGTCGCAGACAGGAATAAAGAGCCTTATGCAATCGTTTATCTTTTGTTCTGAGCTCTTCATAACACCACCCATGGGGCACCTCCATTTACGTAAGAATTAGCACGAATTTTCAGGAGGTATCAGGGTGATTGAAGTCATGTGGAGGGGCTGGGGCTGACAGGCATTTTTATGCTATTCCGTTTTCCATGGTTGCAGGACGCCTGAATAGAGAGATAGATCCAAGACAATCATTCCCAATAGTGAAGCAAAAAAGAGATATACGGAGGATAACAATGGCAGAAAATGATCGTCACAAAACCTTAAGCTATCGCTGGTTGATTTTTGCAGTTTTGACTCTGGCCTACTTTTTTGTCTATTTTCATCGACTCTCACTTTCGGTAGTGGCGGATGAACTGGTTAGTGAGTTTACACTCTCGGCCAGTATGATGGGTCTTTTGGGTTCGGTCTATTTCTATTGTTACGCGGCAATGCAGCTCCCGGCCGGGCTGTTGGCGGACTCCCTGGGGCCGCGTAAAACTGTAACCTGGTTTATTGCTTTGGGAGCGATCGGCAGTCTTATTTTTGGTTTTGCGCAGAGTTTTAAGTTTGCTTTTATTGGCCGCCTCCTGGTTGGTTTTGGCGTTTCGATGGTTTTTATTCCCACCATGAAAATTCTATCGCAGTGGTTTAGACCTCGGGAATTTGCAATTATGGCGGGTATTCTTAATGCCGTTGGTGGCATTGGGGTGATGGCTGCGACTTGGCTTTTAGCCCTGATGACAGCCAATTTCGGTTGGCGCTTATCTTTTAAATTGATCGGTTGTCTAACTTTTTTACTCTTAGCCCTGATCTGGTTAATTGTCCGCGATCGCCCCGCCGATAAGGGTTGGCCAAGTCTTGCTGAAATTGATGGAATTTCTGAACCCACTGAAGTGGAGAAGGGGTCCAAAAAGCTTAGTGCTGGCGTAATTCAGGTTGTTAGTGAAAAGTATTTTTGGCCGGTTGCGATCTGGTTTTTTCTTGATTGCGGCATTTTTTTTGGTTTTGGCGCCCTTTGGGGCGGTCCCTACCTGATGCATCTTTACGGCATGAGTCGAGCCCAGGCAGGGTCGGTTTTGAGTATGATTGCCTGGGGCATGATTATTGGTAGCCCTTTACTTGGTTACTTGTCTGAGAAAGTTTTGCATAGTCGAAAAAAAGTTTTTATTTTTTCAACTTCACTTCTTGCCCTCGTTTTATTTGCCTTTGCCCGCTTTCCCGGGAGTTTGCCAATCCCCGCACTCTACGTTCTATTTTTCCTTTTTTCATTCAGCGCTTCAGCGATTGTGGTTATCGGCTTTACGACCACCAAAGAGCTCTTTCCGTTAGAGATTGCCGGTACTTCAGTCGGTATGGTTAATCTATTTCCTTTTTTAGGTGGTGCAGTGTTTATGCCGCTGATGGGGAAAATTCTTGATCGTTTTCCCCAAACAGCAAGTGGAATCTACGCGGCTGAAGCGTACGCAAACTTGCTTTATCTGCTCTGTGGGGCCGCAATCATAGCTTTGCTTTGCAGCTTCTGTATGAAAGATACATTTGTTGATGTGACATAACCAGTTAGCGGCCGCCAGTAATCATGGTTGGGGGCGAAAAAAACTGGCTTCAGTTCGGTTCAACCGTCGGAAGAATTAGTTGTTTCTGGTCGTGCACGGACTAAAAAAAGGCCCAACCGCAAATTTGCGGTTGGGCCTTTTAGGTTGCTCGTAAAACTTTACAGCGGTTTAGCCGATAAATCCCCAGATGATCAGGAAGAGGCAGAGGACGCCAACGGCAACCCCGGTGATACCAATTATCTGACCGATCGCTTCGGTGAGGACTCCTGGGTACTGAGCTTTGTATTTGTCGAGCTCTCCCTTGGCCTTGAGGCGTTCGAATTGCGCTGGGCGCTCTTCTTCCATCTCGTGACCAGAAATTACTCCAGTGAAAATGACCTGATCCATGGGGAACTTGTCCGGCCGTATATGGGCGTTGAAAAAGTGGACCGTAAAGATAAAGACTGAGGCAAGCAACGCTTCATCTGAGTGGACAATGATTGCGACATTAAATGCCCATCCCGGCATAAATTGAGCGAAGAATTCCGGCATCCAGAGCATTAATCCGGTAAAGCCAATCGCGAACATACCCCAGAAAACTGCCAGGAAGTCAAACTTTTCCCAATAGGTCCAGCGGTCAAATTTCGGAACTTCACCAGCCCCTACGAACCACTTACACATAGCCGCAATATCACGGCCATCTTTAAAGTTGGGGAAAAGTGAGTCGGGACCAAAAAGTTTCTGAAAGAAATTTTCGCCAGTTTTCTTGATCAGCAGAAAGTACATACTCCAAGCGATTGTCAAGACGAAGTAGGTGAAGGTGAGTACTGCACACCAGCGATGGATCAACCCTGCCATCTGCGGACCACCCATAATCTGAGCCAGGCCAATCGCCCATGGAGCCTCAACAAATTTCAATGGCAGACCGGTGAGTACCAGTCCCAGGAAGCTGGTCATCATCATGAAATGTAAAACCTTCTCCATGAAGGTGAAACGACGATAGAAGACCTTGGGGTTATGGCTTTCGTGAAAAATACCCTGACGACGGAGTTTGTTTTTTTCAATGTAGCTACGAATTAGCCACATAATTGTGTGCAACCAGAAGATGGCAAAGGTACCGCAGAGCAAACTGGTCATCGCTATAAATGTCCAGTAGAGCAGTGGGTAATTGGCTTTGTCGTGATGCGTGGCGTGCGGTGCATACTTAACAAAGTTGGCGTTTGCTTGCTCATGGCACTTGCTGCATGTTTCAATTCGGGCAGCCCCGACCAGAGATGACTCAGGGTCATCAGCCGGTAGCTGTTTATGGGCCGTATGACAATCCGCACAACCCGCTACGGCAACCGCACCACCCAAATGTTCGACTTTACCGTGGTACTCCTGACGATAGGATTCGTATGATGTGGTACTTAATTTGTTGCGGGTCATCATCTCTTCGTTGTTGTGACACGGCTCACAGCTTTTGGTGCTGAATTCGCTTGCTCTCAGAGCACTGGCCGATTTCTTATCATTGACCATAAGTTCAATGATGTTATGAAGCCCGTGGCAATCTGCACAAGTTGGTGAGTCGGGATTGCCGGCCATGAGCCCCTTACCATGTGAACTTTGCATGTAGTCGGCATTGTCATGACAACCACTGCACATTTGCACAGACTTGGTTTTCTCATCTTTTAATGAAACAAGGTCATGGATGTTGGCATGACAATCAGTACAGGAGACATCATTGTCAACATGAACGGACTGCGCATATTGTCGAGCTTCATTTCGGTGACAGAAGCCACAGTTGACCGGTTGCATTGGTACTTCGCAGTCGGCATGTTTTTCAAGATCCCAGATATCACGATGACAACTCGTACAGGCGTTGGCACCATGGGCTGAGCCTGCAAAGGTTCCGGAATTGATCTCATCATGGCACTCAAGGCACTGCCCGACAGAGATACACTCTAGGCATATCTCTTCAGAGTCAGCCTGCTTGGCTAATGCCCTTTTACCATTGATTCCGCTAACGGATATAAATGCAACGATTAGCAGTAGTAAGAGGGGTAGGCGGTAAGCTCCGATCTTCGTTTTCATAGTTACCCAGTCTCCTTCAAGTGAAAGTCTTGTGGTTGAATATATTTAATTGTATGTAATTGTCGGTACGGTTATTTGTAGTCAATTTGAGCTGTACTATACGTGTTTCAGTGCGTGATAATATGTTGATATATAATTTATTATATACGGTATTCTTGATATTGTATACACGCAGGTAGCAAAACAAGGCAGGCAACCATTGCTGGTGCCTGCCGACTATACTTGACTGAACTTTTCAGGGTCTGTTAAAGAAAACAGACGAAAATAACAAACTAAATCTTTAAAACGAGCATCAAAGCAATAACCAGAGCATAGATGACCAGAGATTCGATCATCGCCAGACCAATAATCATCGGAGTTGTGATTTTACTGGCAGCACTCGGGTTGCGTCCAATACTGTCGAGGGCAGATTTGATACCCATAGACTGACCGATAGCACCACCAAAAGCGGCGATGGCGATAGCGAGAGCAGCAGCATAAGCTACACCGGTACCATCAAAATTACGGGCTGCGGCTACGGTTTCTTCTGCCATTGCTGCACTGGCTACACACAGAGTTGCGATCGCGGTAACGACCTGGACTAATCTTTTCATTTTGTCACCTCCTTACATGTTATGGTTGTATGTTAACCCCCAAGACAATTAGGATCCTCAGGGAAAAAAACGTTATTAATAGTTAGGGCTAAACCTTGTAGACTTAATGGTCGTGTGAGATTGCTCCCTGAAAGTAAGCGAGTGAGAGCAGGGTGAAGACAAAGGTCTGAACGATTGCGACAAAGAGGCCGAGGAAAGCGATCGGGACTGGAACCAGGATCGGGGCCAGCATGACAAAGATCGCCGCGACCAGATGGTCACCCATGATGTTACCGAAAAGACGCAGGGAGAGCGACATCGGCCGGGCCAAGTGACCAATGATCTCGATCGGGATCATTAAAGGGGCGAGCCACAGAAATGGCCCGACAAATTGTTTGAGATATTTGGGGCCGTGCTCTTTCCAGCCAAAATAGTGAGTCATGCAGAATACGGTCATGGCACATCCAGCAGTTGTGTTGAGATTGCCGGTCGGGGGGTTAAATCCCGGAATCAGACCTGAAAGGTTGGAGAAAAGAATAAAGAAAATTCCGCCACCGACCACAAACAGAAACTGTCTCGACACATTGCTGCCGAGGCTGTCGCTAATTATCTTGAGGATGGCTTCCACCATTGCTTCCAGGACGTTCTGGAGGGTGAATTTTCCGTCCGGAATAATCAGATCATCGGGGTCACTATTGCGGATTTTGCGGGTTCCAATCAGGACCATGATGACAATAATCAGGGAGATGAGGATAGCATTTGCGACATGTTCCGGAATGGCACTCAGGCCCGGGATTAAGGCTACCCAGGTTATTATGGGATCGTGATGCATAGTCTTCCTTAAGAATGATTGCTAACGTGTAAATTATATGAGTTTTCCACCAATTAAATTATGATATAGGTGTTAAACTGGTTAACTTTAATCGCTCTCGGCTTCAGCCGGAGGTTTACTGAACACTAAAAAAGCCATCGTCTCAAAGGCAATGCCGCCGAACAGGGCTGAAAAGCCGATGAGAAAACCAAAAGGCTGACATATGCGTGTGAGAATGACTGCTATCGTGATAACGGCTAATCCCAATGTTAGCAGCAATAACATTAGTCCGAGTTTGCCAGCGGTTTTGGCCTCAATGCCATCAGCGTCAGCCGAACCAAAGGCCCGGCTGATCAGGATACTTAAGGTCAAAAAATAGGCAAAGGCCAGAATTCCACCAACCGCCACCCCAGCTACTCCAATCTGTTCAATGTCGATTAGCAGTGCCGTTAAGGAGAGGGCTGCGGTGATGATGAGAATGAACAGATTAATTCGCAGTAGTCTCTTATCTTTCATCTTGCTAAATGCCTATTGACCTGCGGCATCCTCCTCTTCTTGCTCTCGCTCAAGGCTTTTTAAGGCCTGGTAAATGCGTTTGAATCCGGCGGCCACACCACAAAGGAGGAGGAAAATTGTCATCCACGGTGTCGTGTTGAGCCACTGGTCACAGTAGTAACCGGCTATGACCCCGATCGCTATCGAAAATCCAAGCTCAAGCCCAACCGTGCTGTAGCGACTTATTTGGTTGAAAACCTTCTTGTACTTTGGGTTTTCCGGCACTGTAAAGTTACCTCCTTAATGGTCCAACTGAGGGTAACTGTTGCCACTGCTCTTGCACAGTTTGACAGGCTTCTTGTTAAAGAACATTAGATTTGAAAATGTTGCGCCCCCTTAGCATAATCGACTTAGTGAAGTCAAGTTCAAATCGCTTCAAGTGCTACTTTGACTGCGGCAAGAGTCCGGTCCAGATCATCTGGGCTGTGAGCCGCGGAAACAAAGCCTGCTTCGAACTGCGATGGGGCTAAGTAGATGCCCTGCTCCAGCATGGAGGCGAAGTATTTTGCGAAGCGTTCGCAATCAGATGTCTGAGCGTTGCTGTAATTGTTAACCGGTGTTGCCGTGAAATAGGTGCAGAGCATGGAGCCAACCCGATTACATACATGGGGAACCTTGTACTCTGAAAACAGTGCGTCAATGCCATCGCCAAGGTAGGCGGCATTTTTCTCAAGTTCAGGGTAGGGGTTCTCATTTTTCAATGTTCGCAAAGTTACAATGCCTGCTGCCATTGCTAGGGGGTTCCCGGAAAGGGTCCCCGCTTGGTAGACACCACCCAGAGGGGCCAGGTGTTCCATTATATCGCGCTTTCCACCAAAAGCGCCAACCGGCATTCCGCCGCCAACAATTTTACCGAGGCAGGTAAGGTCTGGTTTGATGTTGTAGAGGGTTTGGGCTCCGCCGTAGGCGACCCGAAATCCAGTCATCACTTCATCGAAAATCAGGACAATGCCATGCTTTGTGCAGCGCTCTCGGAGCCCCTCAAGAAAGCCTGGTTGAGGGGGGATAGTTCCCATATTGCCAGCGACCGGCTCCACAATGATGGCGGCGATTTCAGTTCCGCAGTTATCGATCAACGTATCAATGGAGTCAAGGTCGTTAAATATTGCAGAGAGTGTGTTTCGGGTAAACTCGTCGGGGACCCCGGCACTGTCGGGGACGCCTAAGGTGGTGGCTCCAGAGCCAGCTTCGACCAGTAGGGAGTCAACGTGGCCGTGGTAGCAACCGGCAAATTTAACGATTTTTTTGCGTTGCGTATAACCGCGAGCAAGACGGATAGCACTCATAGTTGCTTCGGTACCCGAATTAACCATCCGAACCATCTCGATACTAGGCAGGGCATCACAAAGTAATTCAGCCATCTCAATCTCAAGGATTGTTGGAGCTCCAAAGCTGGCACCGCGGGCGACGCGGTCGCGAATCGCTTCGACCACGGACGGATGAGCGTGACCCAATATCATTGGCCCCCAAGAGCCGACGTAGTCGATATATTCGTTACCATCGACATCATAAATCTTGCTTCCGCGGCCCCTGATGATAAATGGGGGATCGAGGTTGACAGAACCGTACGCCCGAACCGGGCTGTTAACGCCACCGGGTATAACTTTACAGGCTCGGTCAAAAAGTTTCTTAGAGGTTGTCCGCGTCATGTTTTACTCCTTCAAGAAAAATAGTTTAAGAGAGTGGCTTGAATTATTTAGTCACGACTTTATGATGCGAGAATTCCATGGGTGGTTGTTTCGCTTGACTTGATTCGGTTTATTTAACTTTATAATTATG
>DAOWHJ010000140.1 GCA_030641485.1 Pseudomonadota bacterium | reverse complement strand
ATTTAGGGAAAATTTTTACTCCAAAAGAACTTGCCGTAGAATTAGGTATTGACGTCCGTACAGTAAGACGTTATTACCTTGAATTAGGTGGAGTGCGCTTGGGGCAAAGAAAAATAATTTTCCCTGAGGAGGATGTAAAAAATGCCTTACAAGCGCAAAGAGAGATGCAAAAATCCCTGGATCGGCCAGGTAAGGAAGAATGGTACTCAAATAAAACAGAGCTTCACAAGCAAAAAAGAAGCGTTACGATGGGAGGTGGAAGAAAAGAGAAAGATCGCTCAACAACTGGTTCCATTAAAGACTCACACGATATCTTTGGGTGAGTTGGCCATCAAGTATTTAAACTTCAGTAAATCCAAACACTCTTTAAAAACATATCAGGAAAAACGACGCTGTTTGAAAAGATTGTTCACTTGTTTTAAAAAAGAAACGCCAGTTAATGGCATCGACATCTATCAAGTCCTAACTTTTCTGCAAGAACAAAATGATAGTCGTTCAGGGAACGCCGCTAATAAAGATCGTAAACACCTGATAGCTGCATGGAACTGGGGGGTAAAATATCTTTCGATCCCTACTACTAACCATTTTGCCTCAGTTGATAGATTTTCTGAGACTCGGAAGCCTAGATATGTGCCTCCGTTAAAGGATTTCTGGAAAGCTTACGATGCAGCTCACACCGATCAAGATAGAACAATGCTATTGTGTTACCTGCATCTGGCCGCTAGGCGTAGTGAAGTTTTTGACTTAATTTGGGATGACATTGATTTCAACGAGAAGCAGGTCAGGCTCTACTCCCAGAAAAACAAAGATGGATCCCGAGAAGCATGCTGGCTCCCTATGACCAACGAACTACATGACGAACTGTACTCGATGAAAAAAGAATCATCGGAAAATGACTTTGTTTTTCTCGATTCTCAGACAGGGTTCAGGTACTACCAGAGGAGGCATTGGATGAAAAACATATGTCACCGGGCAGGGGTGAAACATTTTGGGATGCATGCCATCAGACACATGACAGCTAGCATTTTAGCCCAGGCTGGTGCCCCAATGATTGACATCCAAACAATCTTACGTCATGGCAACTTACGAACTACAGAGATTTACATTAGAAGGCTAACCCCGATGAGGTCATCTTTGAACCTTCTACCACAAAAGCAGAAAACCACTTAAATGGCCCACAACGAGCCCACAAGGGCTGAGCAGATCATCTAAGTGGTTGATTTTAATGGCGTCCCCAAGGGGATTTGAACCCCTGTCGCCGCCGTGAAAGGGCGGTGTCCTGGGCCAGGCTAGACGATGGGGACGCAAACGTTTCACGAATAACTTGAGAGAAAAATCTTCCTCATCGCGAATCGGAAGCGCCTTTTACCCCGAAACAGGTCTATTGTCAAGGGTAAAATATGGTGGTACTAAAAAAGTTGTAATTTGTATTCTCTAAGTATGAGTCCTAAATTTGATTTTGAGGTTGACAGTTCAGCTTGGAAGAGATAGGCTACACACGGAACTATTTTGATGAAAGTCACTTGCAAGGAGATAAGTATGGAAGAGCATCGTAATTTCAGCCGCGTAAAATTTACGGCTCACACCAAGATCGAAATTGAAGGTCATCCGTATGGCAGTGAACTTATTGATATCTCTATGAAGGGGGCTTTGATTAAATCAAGCAGTGCGCTACCTCTTGATCTAAAAAAAGATGCACTGATAAAAATTTTCCTCCCCTCTTCAAGCATCTCCATGAATTTCAGTGCCCGTCTGGTTCACCTGGAAGAAGATCATTATGGTTTCAAGTTTACAAGCTACGATGCCGATAGCATGACTCATCTGCGGCGCCTACTTGAATTCAATCTGGAGGACCAGGAACAAATCATCAAAGAACTATTCTTTTTGCAAACCACCTAAAACCCCACCGATTTGAATGAGTGCCCTTTTTATTAATTGTTTACCTGTTTTACATATAAACAATTAGTAAGTCACTAAAGTAATCAAACATAACCTTGACAAGAAAGTTTCCCAGTATGCCCTCAACTGAGTTTAACGTCGGAGCCCTGTTGCTCTACAAAAGTCAACCAGCTGAACTTATTCGGCTTGGTGATAAAATTGAAATCAACCTCCTTTTACAATCCCAAACAAAGAAGGTCCGGCCAAAAGATATCTCCATGCTTCACCCCGGCCCCATCACTGAACTAAAAATTCTGGTACCGCCGGCTGAGGACCTCGAAGAAGCCCGCTCTCTTTTGAGCGGGGAAGTGACTGACTTAACTGAAATTGCCGAACTGGTTTTCAACAACACTAGTGTTTCTGCAATATGGAGCGCTTGGCAGCTGGTCACTGATGGAGTTCATTTTCACGGCTCCCCAAACCGTGTTAAAGCTCGCACTGATGAAGAATTTGCCCAGGAAAATAAGCGCCGGGCTGCCAAAAAAGCCCGCCGCGAAAGTTGGCACTCTTTTTTAATCAGGGTTGAAAAAAAGGAGCTTATTGAAGAAGACCGAACCTTTATGGAAGAGGTTGAAAACTTAGCCTTAGAGCGCGGCAGTGAAAGCCGCCTGCTCCAACACTTAGGCCGGCAGCAGACTAAAGAAAATGCTCATTCCCTGCTCACAGAGTTGGGCTACTGGGAAAAATCGTACAATCCTTACCCACATCGCCTTGGGCTAGAGAACAATCAATCACAGGCGATTCCTGATCCAGATTTAATCATTGCAAATTCGCCTGACCCCACCGACATGAAACGGTTTGACCTCACTAAGCAAATAGCTTTTGCGATTGATGATGACGGCAGCAACGACCCTGATGACGCAATAAGTTTTGACGGCGAAAAGCTCTGGGTACATGTTGCTGATGTCGCCAGCCTGATTGAGATTGACAGCCCCACCGACATAATCGCCAGAGCTAAAGCTGCAACCCTCTACCTGCCGGAAAGTACTCAAACCATGCTTCCGGAACCTTTCACCAATGAACTTGGCCTTGGCCTTCAGGAGACCTCAAAAGCACTCTCCTTCGCCATAACCGTTGGCGACAAAGGAGACATTCTCGATATTAAGATCATCCCTACACGCATCAAGGTCAAGCGCTTGACTTACAGTGAAGCAGATGAGCTTATAGCCACTAACGAACAACTGACAAAAATCAACACAATCACAAAAGCCCATCGCCAAAAAAGACTCCGCGCTGATGCGGTTGAAATCGATCTACCTGAGTGCAAAGTCAAGGTTCAAGATGATCGCTTAACCATAACCCCTCTACAAAAAATTATAAGCCGTGAACTGGTCAGCGAAGCGATGCTGATGGCGGGTTCAGCCTGTGCCAGCTACGCCGAGAAACACAACTTGGCAATGCCCCATGCGGGCCAGCTCCCACCCAACAACGAAATGCCTGAGACCTACGATTTAGCCCCATTAGTAGGAATGTTTGCCAAGCGCCGGGCCATGCGAGCCGGACGCGTGAGCAGCACCCCCCAATCTCATTTTGGATTAGGTTTACCCGCCTATATCCGAGTCACGAGTCCGTTACGCCGCTATCTTGACCTGGTTGCCCATCAACAACTCCGGCTCCACCTTAAAGGCTCAACCCCGCTAACAGAAAATGAAATAACAATCCGCATCGGCTCTGTCAACGCCACCAGCAATCATATTCGCCAAGCTGAGCGCCTCTCTAATCGCCACTGGACCCTGGTCTATTTGCAACAACACCCGGACTGGCAGGGAGAAGCTGTAGTTATAGCTGAATGGGGGCGAAAATCACTTCTGGTCATTCCTGAACTGGCATTAGAATTTGAACAGACCCTCCCCGACCTCCCGCTGCCGGGGTCACATCTTATTCTATCAGCCCCCCGCGTCAACCTACCTTATCTTGAGGTATTGTTTCGTTCAAAGACAATCAGGCAATGAAAAAGGGGCTTAAAAGCCCCTTTTTCTTAATTTCAAAAATCACAACTACTCAACCGACCCGTAAATTCAGGGTGCACAATCCCAACTTTCTCTACACAACCTGCAAAACCCGCTCTGCCATATCATTTAACGACACAATATGGTCGACACCTCCGAGTTTCACCGCCTCTTTCGGCATACCGTAAACTACACATGAGGCTTCATCCTGAGCAAAAGTGACCGCCCCGGCCTCTTTCATCTCCAACATTCCCCGAGCTCCATCGGCTCCCATTCCCGTTAAAATAACCCCAATTGCATTGGCACCAACATACCGGGCCACCGAACGAAAAAGCGGGTCGACAGCGGGTCGCTGATAGTGAATCATGGGCCCACTTTTGACATTCACCAAATAACGGGCACCACTGCGACGCATCAACATATGCATATTACCCGGCGCTAACAATGCCCGACCAGGCCGCACAACATCCCCATCTTCTGCCTCTTTCACCTCAATCTGACAGAGACTATCAAGACGCTCAGCAAATGCTGCAGTAAAATTGGCTGGCATATGCTGAACCATGACAATTCCAGGTGCATTGCCCGGCAACCGGGTGAGAAAGGCTTTCAAGGCTTCAGTACCACCAGTTGATGAACCGATTGCCAGCACTTTATTGGTAGTCTGACTTAAGGCTTGAAGACGCGACCCCGTAAACTTACTTAAGTCAACCGTTTTGGCCCGCTCATTAACATCAATCAGAGCGGCAGCCCTGATTTTCTCTGCCAACTGCGGCCCCATATCTCCAACACTATAGGCCTCTCCAGGCTTGGCCAGAACTTCAACCGCACCCGACTCAATCGCTTCTAAAGCAACCTTACCACCTTTACGAGACAGAGAGCTGACAATTATTACCGGCAGAGGAAAATGCTGCATCAATTTGCGCAGAAAGGTCAAACCATCCATACGCGGCATCTCGATATCAAGCGTAATCACATCCGGACGCAACTCAACAATCTTATCACGGGCCACATAGGGATCAGGCGCAGTACCGACAACGATAATATCGTTCTCTTTAGCCAGCTCACGAGTAAAGACTTGACGCACCATCGCCGAATCGTCAACAATCAAAACCTTAATCATCTACTTCGTTTCACCTTAATTTTAAAAATGTAACTATTCAACTATGCTGTATTTATTGCGCTTCAACTCTTAAATTCAGGAAAAACTGGAGACATAAACCGATTCTCCGCAGGAAAACAGGATTGGGTACCCGGTTTTTCCGGGTTAGCTAAATCCTCACTTAAAATAACCTTAAGCTTTCAACAAACTCCGTATTCCCACAAGAAACACACCATCATCAGCGCCATAAACATATTTATCGACACAATCACTCAGCCGACTTCCAGCCAGCGAAACCCCTAAAACAGACGGAATTCCAAGTTTATATT
>DAOWHJ010000018.1 GCA_030641485.1 Pseudomonadota bacterium | reverse complement strand
TAAAAAGATCGGCGAGCAGGTAACTGCCGCTGCCGCGGGTGGGCAGGGTTCGACTCCGGCGACCGATCTCAACACCGGCAGCATTAACATTGACAAAGGTTACAGTCACGGCTTGAGCTTGCGGATTACAGACAAGAATCGTCGTCGCCCACGTATTATCCTGAGCAATATGGGGAATCACAAGATAGTCTTCAAGTTCACTGATAAAAGGAACATCAGCAATCAGAGCCGGGGTACCGCTGCCACCAAGAAAAGCGAGGCCGGTTAAAGGCAGATGCGAATTAACATAGATCCAACCACTGCCGGTAATCCCGGCGCCCACAGCAAAGGCGGACTGGCCGCCGGCAGGCAGGGTTTTGACAACTGAGGCCAGATTACCGCCGTCATCACCATAGACCACAACTTTTAAATCGGTGGACTGACTGCTGTTACCATTACTTAAACCCAAACCCGTCCAACTCCCGTTACCGGAGGCAAAACCGGGCAGATAATAGTGGTAAGGACCGGGGGTGTAAGTGACGGGACAAATCAGGTCGCTGCCGTTACAATCCTGGTCGATGCCGTCACCGCAGATTTCAGTGGCACCGGGATGAATGGTGGCCTCGGCATCGTTGCAATCACCCTGATTTTCGCTGTAACCATCACCATCATTATCGATATCATCCGGATCGTCCAGCCCCGACACGACAATAACCAGTGGATCCGATGTATGCGTTGAACCTTCATCATCAACAACTGTACAAGTGACAACATAGGTTCCGGCGGCGGAGAATATATGAGTGATAAAACCCGTACCGGTCTGCTCGCTAATCCCGCTACCATCAAAATCCCACTGATACTGAATTATATCGCCACCATCCGGATCAGACGCCGAACATAAAAAAGTGACTGTAAGTGGGGCTGTGCCGGATAACAATGTCGCAGAAAACGAACTGATCAAAGGATCTAATGATCGAGATTGTCCGGAACGAACCGCGCGAACATAGTAACTAGTTGTCTTACTGATCCTGCCGCTAATGCCGCCATCGAGAAAATTGACCCGCCAGGCACAATAGGTATAGTCGGCATTGCTGGTAGATGACCAGTAATGAGACGACAAAGCTTCCGGAAAAAAGATTTTTTCAAGAGATGGCCTGTAGTGGTTGTAATCAACCAGGGACTGCAACTCATGCCGATCCGGCAGACGCCAATCACCATAACCGGCGAGTTCGAGATTTTCACAATAGGATAAAGCCTCCTCCCAGGTCATCTCTCCAGCCTCGGCCTGCTGCCAAATCAAACCAGTGTTAGGATCACTCACCGCACCGTCGCTAAAAATAACTAAAGGATCCAATGTCCGAGACTGCCCGGAACGAACCGCGCGAACATAATAACTACTAAACTTATCTTCGTAGTCAATTGCGCCATTAAAAAAACTGACCCGCCACGCGTAGCCGGAAGGGCTGGCGCAGGGAGTAGACGACCAGTAATTGGACGACTTTGTCTCCGGAAAAAAAATTTCCGTTATTGCCGGAAAATGTCCATCTGCATCAATCAGCCCCGATAACTCCACAACTGTCGGCAGACGCCAGTCGGCATGACCGCCGTAATTGGCGTCATTTAATGCTTTAATAAATTCAGTTTCTGCACCTCTCCAACTATATATATTGTATTGACCGTGAATACTACCATCGCTGGTTTTCACCTCCCAGATGAGACCAGTGACATTATCACGCACCATACTCCAACTAGCAGTCGAATCAGACAAATCGCTGCCATTGCCATCAAGTTTGGTATAGGAGCGCTCCCGTGTATAATGAGCATCCTGTCCGTAAAAAGCTTTGCCGGAGACCGGGCAGACAATCGACTCACCACTGTTGTAGCACTTAATTTGACCGGTATCGGGCAGAGGCAAAGCCAGACTGGAACCCCTGGTTAAAGTCTCGGCCGCAGTTTTCGTACGAATTGAAACCGCCTCTGAAATGGGCGTAAGTAAACTCCGTTGCAAGCTAACAGTCCGTGTCCCTGCAACCGCCGCATTGATTCCGGCATAATAACTGCCACCGCTTTTGCTATTGCTGTAGAGAGCAAAAGCTGAGATACCACCGGTTGCACTAATCGTAATCTTGCCGGCCAGGGCGCTACCGGTAGCAAAACTTGCAGCGAGTTGACAAGTTATACTGCCATGAGCCGGCAGAGTGTAACTTTTTTCCCACGCAACCACACCTTCACCAGTAATATTCCTGAGAACCACAGTCACGGCTTGAGCCTGGGGGTTGCAGATTAAAGCCGTTGTATCCCAAGTCCCGTCCTGGGCGATATGAGGAACCACTAACTCAGTCGCGGGTTCACTGACAAACGGGATATCGGCCATCAGGGCGGGATTGCCATTGCCGAGAAAGGCGAGACCGGTTAAGGGTTGATGCGAATTAACCAAAATCCAACCCCGGGAGGCACTGGCCGGGGTCACCGAAAAAGCGGTTTGGCCATCGACCGCCAGGTTTTTGGCAAAATCCATCATAAGGCTGCCGTTCTCACCATAAACCTTCACCGTTACCGGAGCCCGGCTGGTCTTACTACCATTGGCCAAAGCCAGACCGGTCCAGTCACCGCCAACCGTAGAGAGATAGGGCAGATAGTAGTTGTAAGGGCCCTCGACGGCCTGGGCCGACAAGACATAAAAATGGATCAAGCCAAACAATACCGTAAAAAAGAGTATCTGAAGATTTTTCTTTATTCGCATAACAATCTAACCCTTCCCGGCAAAATAAAATCAGACCCTAAGAAACTGGAAATAACACTTGACATACTAAACCCTTTTAATGTAGCGGTAGTAGTTCGTATATCCAACAGGGCGCTACGACCTGCACAATTGTGGTATATTTTATACCAAACCCGCCCCTAAACCGCAAGTTAAAAGCCAACCAGCCCTACTTGCCGGAAGGTCAACGACGCACCCTCTCTTTAGATATGACAAGATATCCGGTAATACTTGTTTTTTGCAGGCTTGTTTTATGGTTTGGCTCCGGAGTTTGTTTGTTTTTGGTTGGAGCCGCCCCCTTTAATGGTCAGAGTTTTGCTCAGGATTTAAAACTTCAGGCCAACAATTACAGTTTCACCAGATCAATAATTCTTGAATCAGCCGGATATTCTGTAGTTTTTGGAGGGATTTCAGAAGAGGTGGGCCGGGAAAAAGCCTTAGCTATGGCCAAGCGCGCCCTGTTAGCTAAAGGAAAAGCGGCGCTGATTGATGCGTTACATAAAGCCGGAATAATCGACGGAGAACTTTTGGCCAACGTTTCTACCGCCGAAAGCATTACCGTTCTTGATAGAGAGGAGATTACTTCTCCCATCAGCGGGAGTGGAGAATCCTACGCTGTAAGGATTGTCGGCGAGATGCGGTATCAGTTGAACCCGAAGCTTGAAACCGAATTTTTAAAACTGTTAAAAAGTCCGGCGATGCCATTGACTGTAAGGCTCTGGACGATAAAGAATGAGTACCGAGCCGGAGAGCAGATGTCTTTTTTCCTGACTGGAAATCGTGATTTTTATGCTGTTCTGGTGGACGTCGCCCCCGATGGAAACATGATCCAGCTGTTACCAAACGGTTATCGCAAAGAGGCTTTTTTTGAGAGAGGAAAAACTTATAAGTTGCCTGATCCTGATGCCGGTGATGAGTTTACCCTGGATGTGGCCCCCCCTTTCGGGGAAGAAAAAGTTTTACTGTTTGCTGGAGAAAAGCCATTCCGTAACCTTACACAGTTATCAGGCGGTGACCATGGCGAAATTTTCCATGAACTCAAGAGTTCATTAAATGATTTTCGTTCAAGTTTGCTGGAAAACCGTAGTGTGACCTCACCGTTGAATGACACGGCCCTGATTCAAGGCAGGGGAAACGCCTACTTGAGTCTATTTGAGGGCCGTTTAAGCTTAAAAACCGTGCCGATCAAGTGAGCGGCAGCGGTTAAAGTTTTTACTGTTATCAGGTTAAAGAATAACCACGGCTATCTATTTAAGGATACCCGAAACAGGATGAAAAGGAGAGGAAATGAAGAGATCATTAATTTGCCTGCAGGTTGTATTTTTTATCCTTATGGGAACGAGTTTTTCGTCAGGAGAGGAGACGGCTAACTTTGGTAAAAGGGTTCCCACTGAAACTGAGATTGTTAACGCCCTGACTCCGGCAGTTCCTGAAGAGTATAAAACTCGCTCTATCAAGGTTGGTAGTTGCAAGGAAATAAAAGCGATCTCCATGGAAATCAATTTTGATTTTGATTCAGCCCTGATTAATACTGATTCGGCAAAGTTTTTAGATGCTCTGGGCCGAGCTTTAACTGCGGAAAAACTAGAAACTTATACCTTCTTGATTGAAGGGCACACGGATGCTTCAGGATCAAGCAGATATAATCAATATTTATCGGAAGAGAGAGCCGACTCCGTCAGACAATATTTGGAAGTCAATTATGGAATCAGAAAAAAACGTTTAAATACTTCTGGAAAAGGTGAATCTGATCCGATTGATCAAAGCCATCCTCTAGATCCGAAAAATCGACGAGTGAAGATTGTAAATATTGGTAACTGAGCCATTATAAATATTGAATAGATGTTAAACCGATTAAATATTAGATTACTCCTCGTACTTGTTCTACTTTTCCTGTTTTTACCGGCCATAACCATGGGGATTGGGGAAGGCCGGGATGAGCCTGTCGATGAACCTGCGTTGTCAAGAAGGGCAAAAACTGCTTTAGTTATTGGCAATGCCGACTATAAATCATCACCTCTAGATAACCCGGTTAACGATGCCGAAGACATTGAAAAAAAACTTTCCGGTTATGGTTTTGACGTGACCCTCATAACAAATGCCGGGAAACGGAAAATAGAAAGAGCGATTCGCAGCTTTGGCAAAAAACTACGTAAAGGCGGGGTCGGCCTTTTCTACTACGCCGGTCATGGTATCCAGATCGAAGGCGTCAATTACCTTATCCCTATTGGCGCTATTTTGGAGTCTGAAATTGACGCAAGATACGAAGGAGTTGATGCTAACCTCATACTTGGCAAAATGAAGGATGCCGAAAATGAGTTAAATATTGTACTGCTTGATGCCTGTCGCAATAACCCGTTTATCAAAAATATGCGTTCAGCCCGAGTCGGGCTGGCCCGCATGAATGCCCCCAGCGGCTCGATCATTGCGTACGCAACCTCTCCAGGCAAAGTCGCACTGGACGGCAGAAAAGGGCGAAACAGTGTTTTCACCAAAAACCTGTTGAAAAATATGTCGATTCCCGGGTTAACTATAGAAAATATTTTGAAAAATACACGCATCGCGGTTATCAAGGCCACCAACAAGAACCAGGTTCCCTGGGAAAGCAGCTCTTTGACAACAAATTTCCGTTTTCAAACAATAGACCCGCCCACACCTCGCCCCAGAGCAGATGCCCCCTCGAAGAAAGGTGAAAACATTGAAGTTTCATACTGGAAAGCAATAAAGGATTTGCACGAAAAAGAGGTCTTCCAGGAGTACCTGAATAAATTCCCCGACGGTATTTTTAAAGAGCTGGCTCTGATAAAAATAGCTGTATATGATCATAAAAAAAATGAGCAGGAAACAAATGAAGCTCAACATCAACAAAATCTGGCTCTGCTCAAAAAAAGGCGAGGACAGGTAAAAAACGAACGGGAGAAATTTGCCAGCTTCTATCAAGCCATACTCTCTGAAAGCAAAAAATGCCATCAGGAAACGAAAACACTTCTCTCCCGCTATACCTCCCTTGAGCCCGCAGACAATCAACTCAGATCTTTAAAGAAGCAACTACTTGATCACACCCGGCAATTTGCTGTGGGTGAGCAGGAAATACTAAACAAAGCAAGAACAATACAAGCCCAAAACCTGGCCTTTAAAACTAAAGAAAAAAAACTTCGGGGATTGAATAAAAAAACGCCGACCGAAGAAGAAACACTCAATCTTGAGCTCCAAAATGCGGTTTCGGAATATAACCAGCTGCAATCGGATAATGCCGCTCTGCAATTGATTAAACAACAGCTCCAACTGCAAACAGCTCGAGCCCAACTTAAGGACACCAAACTTTGGCAAAAGTATAATGAACAATTACCGGCACATTTACAGAGCCAGATACGGAGACAGAAAAGAGCCAAAAAAAAATTACCCTCTCTTGAAGAAAAGGAAGACCCGGTTACCAAGACAGACTACTCCCTCTCCCTGGCCATTTTTCCATTTAACAGTTTGGGTGAAGATTCCGACAGCTCTCTTTGCCGAGTCATCACTGAACTTGCAGAAAAGATGGCTCACATCAGAATTGCGATGTCTTACTATGACTCACAGTATGTAACCGGTAAAAATATTTTCTATCCGACGGAGCAACAAAAACATGAGCTTAAAAATCAATGCTGGAAAAAAGCGTCACTATTTTCGGGCCGGAAAATGAATATCTCCTTCATTAAGGAGTATGCTGCGGAAAACCATATTGATTTAGTTCTGCTCTACAGCTACGACGCAAAAGCCGAAGAAAGAAATACCAATGAAATGGGCTGGGCTTCAGCCTCTCTCATTGATCTTAGCGACGAAAACGAAAAGGTGATTTCTCTAAAATCAGAAGTACAGTTTAACCATCTTGAAGGTTATAACGAAATCATGAAACTGACAAAGCAACTATTTAGCCGGTTTCAACCATAAAAATGGGTACTAAAATCAAACTTGATACTTTTGAAGCGAGATTAATGTCCAGCCAACCACAAAATATCGGAAAATACCGGATTGAAAAAACGCTGGGTGCCGGTGCCATGGGTATCGTCTATCAGGGTTTTGACAACGTTCTTGAACGCCGAGTCGCGATCAAAACCATAAGAAGTGAATACTTGGCCTGCGGCAGCAACCATAGTGACTACCTGATTCGCCTGAAAAGAGAGGCCCAGGCTGCCGGTCGCTTAAATCACCCCAACATTGCGATTATCCATGAATTCGGCATTGACGATGAGACTCGGCCATTTATTGTCATGGAGTATGTTGCCGGTCGAGACTTAAAAGAGCTTTTGCAACAAGAACCTGGCAAACCCGGATTAATCTTTACTTTTGAAATTGTCACACAGGTTCTTGAAGCCTTAAATTATGCCCATCGACAAGGAGTTGTCCATCGCGACATCAAACCCTCCAATCTCCTGATCAAAGCCGACAATTCAGTAACCATAACCGATTTTGGCATCGCCCATATCGATACCTCCGATCTCACCATTGACGGCTCAATCATGGGGACTCCCAATTACATGGCCCCAGAACAACTGCTTGGGCAGGATATCGACCAACGGGCCGATATCTTTTCGGTCGGCGTAGTTCTATATGAGATGGTGACCGGAGAAAAACCTTACCCAGGCAGAGGGGCAGCTGGCAAAATCACCAGCATGCTGAAAGAACCCCTGATTAAAGCCGGTTCATTAAACCTGCATCTGCCTCCTGAACTTGACCCGATTATCAACAAAGCTCTGGCAATTGACAAAGATGAACGCTATCAATCCGCCGCCGAATTTCTCGACGAACTTAAAAAGGTAATTTCGATCCCCTTACCCGCATACGATACCTGCGACAATGAAGAGCTTACAATTATGACTTTGGGCTCAAACCCGGAAATAGAAAAAAAAGAGGTTAATAACACCAGCGATGAAACCGTCTTCACTTCAACCTCTGACGAGACCATCTATGAGAAACCGAAAAGGAAAAACCTGGCCTCCAGTAAAACCCCCAAAGCTGAAGCACCCGGCCTACCTCCCTACCGCTTCTTAAAAACCGGGGTCGCTCTCTTTATAGTTCTGGTTCTCGCAGCCGTGGCCTTGAGCAGCAGATTTCTACTTTTTCCAACAGCAAGAAACCGGTCTTTGCAAGAAACTAAAATTAATCGACACAGTACAAAAGAGATACCAGCAGAAGAAAAGAACAACACCCTCGATACACTTCCGGGAAAAATCAGAATCTCAAGCGTTCCCCAAGGTAGTGCGGTTTTATTAAAAGGCAAAATTCAAGGGGAAACCCCATGCCTAATCAATCTACCACCGGGAGACCATGATCTGGTTCTCCAGCTACCGGGATATGAACAAATGGCCATAATGGTCAGTGTCTTAACTAACCAAGAAATTGATTTTACAGTTAACTTCAAAGCTCAATAATCATCCTTAAATGCAATACTATAAAATTTTCATTTTACTCTGCACTAACCTCAGGAAAAAGCATATTATCCAGAATAACTATTTCCCTCATACTATATTATTCATATCGGCAATATCTTTTTTATTCCTGACACCCGATTACAAATGTAATGCGGCCTCCCTGAAACTTCCCCATTGTAAAACTATCGTCGTAAAACGCGGTGACACCCTGGCCAAAATCTGCCGTCGGGAATACGGCAAATACAGCAACAAACGCATAAACCTGATCTTGAAAAATAATCTTCAGATTATCGACCGCGATCTCATCTTTGTCGGCGATCAGATATCTATTCCCATTCTTGAAAAACCGTCTTCTCCAAACACCAAAGAGCTGGTAACCCAAGGAAAACCACGCCACATAGATAAAATAATTGAACCAAACAATATCGCCCCAAGCAAAAAAATCGTAATATCTCCAGACCATGATTCAGACCGGGAATATATTATGTACCCCAGCCCTATGCCCGGAGAAATCACGCAACTAACCTGGCTCAGTGACAACCAGGCCCTGATCGAGGGAACCGTCACCAGCTCAGCCCAATGCCGCTTCTTCATCTTCGTTCCCGGCGATACGGAATATGAACAACCCGAGTTTCAAATGCTTGACGAACACCAATTTAAGGTTTTGGCAACTATCGGCCGCCAAGGACGTGATTACAACCAGGAGTTCGTCCTCAAACTCTCTCTCTTTAACGAACAAGGCAAACGCATCGGTGAAATCAGAGAATCAATCATCCGCCGACGCCATCAAGCCAATGATACCATTCCCCTACTCAAAACAAGAGGTGAACAGGCTTATGCGCCGCGACCAATCGGCTGGGAAGGCCTGCAAACATGGATAACGCTCCAGGAAATCGACGCCATGGAGCTCGATAACAGCTCTTTCAGAATTCCCCATGGAGTTGTCGTCCCAAATTTCCGCTACTTAAGCTTCAGTTCGGATGAGCGCTACCTCTCCTGGTATAGCCGTATAACCCTATACGGTACGTCCTGTTTGGCTAAAGCCCTGCTGTTGCAAGGTAAAATTGATAAAGCGGAAAGCCTGCTCAGGGTCTGGGCAGCCCAGGTTGACCGCAACGGTAAAGTTCCCAGAAGCGCCAATGTCGTAGGTGATAATTATATCTCACCAGATGTTAGGTCAGGTGAGATTGCCCACTTTCTCGGAGCCTTGGGCCTCTCTAAAAAAATCAGCCACACCACTGAATGGGACAATCATATTAAAAAAATTATTAAGCACTATATTGAACCACTTATCAATCCAGAGATTGGGCTTATTTCCGGAGGCCATAACGGTAAAGGTAGCAATGGCTACTCAAAACCACGGGGCTATGAAAAAATCAGCTGGTTTTCCGCCGAACACAATTTTGATCTTTTTCAATCCCTTAACCTCCTTGTAAACATTGATGAATTTGATCTCGAACTAAAAAATAGCTGCCATAAAATAATCCACTCCCTGGATCACAATATTAAAAAATATTTTTGGAACTCGGAAGCCAAAACTTTTAACCGGGGTTGGCGGCCGCAAAGTGGGGCTGACTGCTCCCAGGCTCTTGATTGCTGCTCCTGGGGAGCACTCTACCTCTTAAAACAAGCCCAGCTATCTTCTTTGCGACATGAGAACGAAAAAAGTCAGCAATTTATTAATGAAGCCCGCTTATGCCTTAACTATGCTGACTGTCACTTTAAAAGCAAATGGTACTATCAGACCCCAAAAGGTGAAAAAGGTTCGATTGCAGGCTACCGGCCTTACGCCGGCAGAATTGATGATTTACGCTGGGAAGAGGGCAGTAAAAAAGGAGAGATGATCGACTGGGACAAGCTCGACAATTTGGTCTGGTCGGAAGGTAGTCTGGGTCTTGCAAAAGCCTGGCACGAATATGGATTACAAAGCGATGATCCCATAGCCATCCACAAGTCACATGAAATTTATCTAGAGATGAAAAATCTGCAGGCCTTAAGCGATCAAGGCGGCCTGCTTTATAGTACCAGGCAGATAAAAGGTCATTTTACCATCGGCGAAGAACTCGCCTCATTAAGCTGGCTTGGATATTTTACGCCTGCAAAGCAAACAAACTCGGCGAAACTAGAACAAACCTCTGAAATACTCAAATGGGCTCCTTGGTAGTAGCTAAAAAGGCTGCCTAAGAGATAAAAATTCAAATAACTTTAACGATGTACTGATAAGGAGGAAATATTAAAAAATAGCCTACTGCACATTTCTTTGAAAAACCTGAGGTATGTTTTCTGTTTTATTAACCATGAAAGGAGTTTATACTATGCACAGACAAAAGAAAAGATTGCCGTTTAAATCATCACTAAAACTGACTGCACTCGTTACGGGCTTATTTTTTCTCTTGACCGCGACCCTTTTATTGACCGCCTGTACAACCACATCAACATCAACATCAACATCAACATCAACAACTTCAGTTATCTCCTCTAGACCGGGTGACTCCTCAGTTCAAAAACTTCCGGATCGCTCCCTTGGTGAACTCCATGATTATTTACAAGTTATCGGGAAAAACTGCTCTCCGAATGATAAATCTGAACTCACAATTTTGAATGCAACCAGCCACTCCCTTAAAGTTGAGCTGAACGGGATGAATGGTGTATATTCACTGCTCCTGGAACCTAGAAGGGATCGCACATGGCTTATCAATGCCGGAACTTACCATGTTGAATTTAATGTTCCCGGATTTCCCCCAGCCGCAGCAAGTGCGCTAAATTTGGAGAGCAGCAATAAATATAAATGGAAAATCATAAGAGAACAGCCTTTAAAATAAAAGTTTTCCACATAATTCATTTACATTAAAATTTTCACTTCATAATTAACTACAATAGAGGAGTCCATTCAATGAAAGCTGTCGTCTCAAAAAAAAGATTTCCAACCCGCCCCATTATTATTTTTATTTGCCTCTGTTTCTGGCTAACCGGTTGTGTACAAAAAGTAGTTTACAAGGACAATGTTAAAGAAGTTGCTGCCGCCCCTTCAGCCTCAGCTGAAACCATTTTTTTTGATGACTTTAATCTTAATTTTACCGGTATCAACCGAAATCTATGGATATCAAATGGTAAAGCCCATTGGGTGTGGCAAGGCAAAACCTCAGAGACCCCCGGCTGTGACGATGGCTGTCTGAAACAGCACAGCGAAGATGATCGGGCCTTAAACGCAATTATGTATATCAGTACCCCCCAGATCTCGAATGCGACGATTGAAACCAAAACCAGGATGAATTTTGACCTGTCACTTGGTATCACCGAAAGTGAACTCAAAAGATATCGCTATTTTATCGGCACCGGTATTGTTTTCAGACTGGTTGATCAAAATAATTTCTACATGTTCCGCCTGGCAGGGGAAGAAGGCTGTGTCTTAGGTAAAATGGTTGACGGAAGGTGGGTAGATTTGAAAAACCCGAGAAGACTGAACTTTCTTGAAGGAGGCCGGATCAAAGCAAATAACTGGTACACCCTGAAAGTCACTGTTGACGGCAACAATATTCAGTGCTTTATCAACGGTTCACCAGTCATCAACTATAATGACCTTGAATCCGAATTCTCCTTAGGCCATTTTGGCTTGGTAACTTTCAAGTGTTTTGGAGACTTTGAATATATTAAAGTAACCAAATAAATAGATAAAAAAGAGGTCTTCGGCTGAGAAAAAAGCCGAAGACCTCAAATTAATTTCATCCATTTTAAAAACATCCGCAAACAAACCAAGCTGAGGCCGGAATGAAAGAGTGTCCCCAAGGCCACCTCTATCCTGAAACCCTTGACCATTGTCCGGTATGCGAAAAAGGGCTGGAGTTTCAAACAGTTTTCGAGAGTAAACCCGAAGGCACCGGAGCACTTGAAAAAGCAGCCGGCGGCCATAAAGCCGCGAATCAACTCGCTGAGAAACTTGCCAACAAATCATCACTGAACCGTAACCAGGAGAAAACCGTTTTTCTGGGCGGGGACGCAGCCACAAAAGAACACTTCGTCATCGGCTGGCTGATTGAACTCAATAATCTCGAGATACCGATAAACAGCTATCAGTTAATCAACGATGAAACCATTACTGTGGGCCGGGGTCAGGACAATCATATTGCTCTTAAAAATAAAACCGTCTCCCGAAAACATTGTCATATTGAGGTGAAAAACCGCAAAATTATAATCCATGATAACAACTCAGCCAACGGCACTATTGTCGACGGCAACCTGATAAAAAACCAACAATTGAATGAAAATAATCTTGTTACCCTGGGAGAAGTAAACCTTAAAATAAAATATCTAGTGCCTGATATATCATGCCAATAATTTACCTGTTCTCAAAACATTGCACCGAGGTTAAAACGGTTTCGATCGAGAAGCTCCCCTGCACAGTCTTTACGGATGAGCGAGGGGTACTGGAAATTGACAAAAAAAACGATGACTATGTAGTCGGTTGTAATAAAAAGTTTTTACTAAATAACAACAAAATCTTTTTTAGCGCCCTCAACCATAATGACCTTATGGTCATTAACGATCAATTCGTTCTTTTTGATCAGCACGCCAACAACATTCCAGATAATTTCTACTTAGGAAAATTTAATTTACAGGAAGAGACAGCATTTCTATTCTCCTTGCCACCCAAGGTCAAAATAACCTGTTTTGATGATATCCATTCTATAATAAAACCTTATTACTGTCGTAAAAAACTCTATATTGATTGTGCGTCAGTACGCTACATGGATAGTGTCACACTTTCCGGAATGCTGAACCTGATAAAAAAAGCTGGTTCAGAACAATGTATTGTCTATTTTTACATGGTTAGTGATAAATTCAACACCTACCTGAAGCTGGCCAATATTAAAAACAAATGTTGTATGCTGCAAACAAGTAACCATCTAATAGACTACTTTCTCAAAAAGAAACGAACCCAACATGCCTATATTTTGTCAAATACTGAGCGCAACTGTTCAATCGATCCGAAAAAAGCTCTGCTGGTCGGCAGGACAGAAAAGATTTGCCGTCTTCACCTACATGAAGAATCGGTTTCCCGTTTTCATGCTGCCCTTATACAGCTCGATGATAACATTTTTATTATTGATTGTGACTCAAAAAATCAAACCCTTGTCAATGATCAAAGTATACCACCATTCAAACTTTATCGTTTAAAGACTCTTGACCAGATCACTTTTGCCAATCAACCTAGTTTTACCCTGCAAGAAAATACGATAGGGTGATAAACTCTTTATTTTTTCTCGAAACTATGAAAAACAGATCAGCTCTAATCATGCAAAAAAGCGGCTCTCAAAACGATCCTGACGATACCATTATTATCAGAAAGAACCGCAGCGATAAACCTTTAAAAGGATGGTTGGTTTTACTGGATCCTAAAGGTTTGGCTAAAAAGAGCTTTGAATTGATTCAGCCAACCTTATCGATAGGCAGGGACAGGTGTAATGATATTGTTCTTGAAGATCCTGCCGTTTCAAGAATTCATTGTTATATTAAAATAACTGCAAATGAGGTTCTAATCATCGAGGAAAACCCGGTAAACGGTGTTTTTATAAATGAATATCCCAAAAGCCGCTCAATTCTTGAAAATAACATGATGATTCGCTTGGGAGAAACTATTTTTATGGTTAAATTATTATGAAATTACATTTTAGCGAAGAAACAGCAACCGGCAAGGTAAGAAAAGTCAACGAAGACTGCTGCGGTAACCACTACAATGAAGTTATCAACGGTCACCTTTTCTGTCTGGCAGATGGAATGGGCGGCTACGAAGCTGGCAGAAAGGCCAGTAGAATTGTAGTTAATTCAGTTCTAAAAGATTTTTCTCTTCTCACAAAAAGAGATCTGGATCCTGAAACTCTAGTTTTATGCTTCTTTAACAACGCCCAGAACCGGCTCCACCACTACAAGAATAACCATAACATTTCCAGACTAGGAACAACTCTGGCCATCTTGCTTTTTTGTAACCATACAATTATCTGTGCCAATGTTGGAGATACCAGGATATACTCCTATTCAAATAATCAGGTTGTCCAGGAAAGTTTTGATCATAGTGTTGTTGGAGAACTTGTGCAAAGCCGAAAAATAACCCGAGAAGAAGCGCTTCATCACCCTCGTCAACATGTATTAACAATGGCTCTTACCGGAGATAACAACCCCGTCTCTCCCCATCTTAAAAATCTCAACCATAAAACCGACAATACCTTTTTACTGGCTAGTGACGGCTTGTATAAAATGGTAGAAGACAATGAAATCGCCCGGATTATATCCAGTTCTAACCTCGAAGAAGCAGGTAATAAACTATTGCAAGGAGCTCTGAAAAATGGCGGTAAAGACAATATTACTTTGCAAATTATCAGTTTAAGAAATCATTGATCAAACCTGAATTACACCTATTTAGACTGGTGTAGGGGGTACTCTTCGTGTTTTCTGAGATTGCTTATTTCCTCTCCCTGTTTTTTTTTCTCCTTTACTTGTGCCGGGGTTATAGTCCGTTTCTTTTTTCTCTGGCTTTCCATACTCTGGATCCAATATGAAAAAAGTATTCTAGCCCAAAAGGTTATAAATTATCCAAAAGTTTCACTCCTGATACCCGCTTACAATGAAGCCGAGACCATCATTAAAAGCCTGACCCACGCCATCAATCAAAACTATCCAGAACTTGAAATTATCGTCATTAATGACGGCTCCAGTGATCAAACCCTGGAACTGCTGGAAAAGTCCTTTACCCTGACTCGGGTTACCGATTTTTATGTCGATGAAAAGTTGTTAACCCAACCCATAAAAGGTCTCTTCAAAAGCCGGGTAATTAATAATTTACTAGTGGTCGACAAGGTCAATGGCGGTAAAGCCGATGCCCTTAATTGTGCCATTAATATCAGTTCCTCCGACTACCTGCTCTGCCTTGATGCTGATACAGTATTAACCAATAACACCATCAAATATCTTATAAGGCCATTTCTTTTAGATGATAGTGTTGTCGTTACAAGCGGAAGTGTCAGGGTCATGTCAAAGACCAAAAAATACTCTCTTTTTCAAGATTTACAGAAGATTGAATTTATTAACAGTATTTCACTATTTAGAGCCGGCTGGAATTTTATCAATGCCAATTTGATTATCTCTGGAGCCTTGGGATTGTTTAAAAAAGATATTTTAATTACGGCGGGAGGATATCACAATCTGGCGATTGGCGAAGACATGGAAATTATCGTCCGGATTCACCGGAAAATGATCGAAAAGTCAAGAACATACAAAATCATTCAACTTGCCTTTCCCACCTGTTTTACGAGCGCGGTACCGAATCTAAAGGCTATGTCAAATCAACGAAAAAGATGGCAAAAAGGACTACTTTCAACCTTAAGTCTAAATATGAATCTTATCCTGAATTATAAATATAAAGGTGTCGGTCTGGCGGGAATACCTTTTTATATTTTATTTGAGATAATCGGTCCATTTGCAGAAATTGCCGGCCTGCTGCTCTACCTCTATCTTTTAACCGCTTCTCTTAGCCCTAAAACCCCTCTTTACCTGTGGCTAGGTAGCCTGTTGTTGGGAATTATCAATAATTGGCTGGCGATATCACTTGATAAATTTCTTTTACGAGGAATGTCATGGCCGGAATATGCAAGATTACTTATCTCCTCGATTATAGACCCATTTTTCTACCATTTTTTTCAGATCTACTTTAAAATAAATGGGACAATTGAATATTTTTCTTCCATACATTTATCAGCCGTCTGGAACACAAAAAGATAAAACCCCTACACTCTTACTCTCCGCCGGGATTACCAGACAACAGAACCAACAAGCTCTCAAGCTCTTCAGTTGATCTGAAATCGAGTTCAATACGACCGCGATTGCCGGTTAAACGACGAATCCGGGTGCCGGTTGTAAAGGTTTTCTGCAGACGTTGGGAGATGGCCAGATCTTTTTGGGCCAACAACTCTCTCATTTTTACCTGATCCGTCAGTTCATCATCTGAAACTGTGGTTTTCAGCCCCTCTTTTTTTAGTTTGCGAACTAACTTTTCAAGCTCACGAACGGAGAGTTTTTTCTTTAAGGTCTCAAGCATCGCCTGCTCTTGCAGGTTCTCCTCCGACAGGGCTAAAAGAGCACGGCCATGGCCCATGGAAAGCTGTTCTTCAACCAGATATTGCTGAGCTTTTTCCGGCAGGTTGAGAAGCCGGAGCATATTGCTGACCGTGGCCCGATTCTTCCCGATAAACCTGGCAATCTCGGCATGAGTCAAGGAAAATTCATGGGCCAAGCGATAATACCCTTGCGCCTCTTCCAAAGGGTTTAAATCTTCACGCTGCAGGTTTTCAATCAGAGAGACTTGCAGGCCCTGATTTTCATCCAGGGCCATGACAATCACCGGCACCTCAGTCAAACCGGCTTTATGAGCCGCCCGCCAACGCCGTTCACCTGCAATCAGGGTAAACTGCCCACCCTTTTCAGCCAGCCTGACTAAAAGAGGCTGAATGACACCATGCTCTTTTATTGACTGCGCCAGCTCTTCCAGGTTTTCGTCAACAAACCTCTGGCGAGGCTGCTTGGCATCCGGCTTGATCTGATTGAGCCGACACAACCGCAACTGACCTTTTTCCGGAATCACCGCATCCGGGAGTAAAGCCCCCAGCCCCCGACCCAGGCCCCGCTTCAGTAGAGCCCCTTTCTTTACTGGAATATCCATAAAAAACCTTATTTTTGCTGGGCCATGAACTCCTCAGCCAGACGAAAGTAGGCTTGCGCCCCTTTTGAAGTAACATCGTAGAGCGCAATCGGTCGGCCATGGCTGGGTGATTCACTTAAACGGACATTGCGCGGAATCACCGTTTCATAAACCAGTTCAGCAAAGTGACTGCGGGCTTCAGCCTCAACCTGCTGAGCCAAAGTTGTACGACTGTCGACCATAGTCAACAGAATACCCTCCAGAGCGAGCTCGGGATTGAGGCCGTTTTTGACCCGTTCAATCGTGCTTAAAAGCTGCCCCAGACCCTCAAGGGCGTAATATTCACTTTGCAGGGGAATCAGAACCGAAGTAGCAGCAGTCAGGGCGTTGATGGTCAAAATCCCGAGTGAAGGGGAACAATCAATGATAATATAGCGGTAATCAGAGACCAACAAGGCGAGCTGCCGAGCCAAAAAGAATTCACGCTCTTCACAGGAGATAAGTTCGACCTCGGCCCCAATCAGATCCGGTGTCGACGGCAGCAGAAACATAAAATCAAGATTTGTCGATTGAATTGCTTTGCTGGCCTCACACTCTCCAAGAAGCCAGTGATAGACATCACAACCATTAGATGCGACACCGCCGACACCACTGCTGGCATTGGCCTGGGGATCTAAGTCAATAAGCAGGGTTTTCTGTTCGGCTATCGCTAATGAAGCCGCCAGGTTAACCGCAGTTGTGGTTTTCCCGACGCCGCCCTTCTGGTTGGCAATAGTAATTATCTTGGCCTTCATCTTACCCTTTTTCTTATAATGCCAATATAGAGATCGGGAGCCCGGCCCGCTAATCTGGTCTTTTCCAGTTTTTCAAGGAAAAGATCGGACCATTTACCAAGTTCCTGTTCAATCTCTTGCCGATCCGGATGAGCATTGGTAAACAACAGACAACCATCAGCAGCCAGCAGGTCTGAAGCCACCGGCACGACATCCCGCAGAACGGTTACCGCCCGGCTTACAATAACCGGAAAATATCGCTCAAAAACTGTTCTAGCATTTCCTCGGCTTAAATGCAAATGGATGATTTCAACATTTTCAAGGTTCAGTTGTCGG
>DAOWHJ010000031.1 GCA_030641485.1 Pseudomonadota bacterium | reverse complement strand
TCGACCTCCGAGGTCTATGGCGATCCTCAAGTTCATCCCCAGACCGAATCTTACTGGGGGCATGTTAACCCTATCGGGATTCGAAGTTGCTACGATGAGGGTAAGCGCGTCGCTGAAACCCTGATGCTTGATTATCATCGTCAAAATCGGGTTGATATTAGGATTGCCAGAATTTTCAATACCTACGGCCCTAATATGCTGGTTGATGATGGTCGGGTGGTGAGTAACTTTATCGTCCAGGCCCTGAGGGGTGAGGATTTGACAATCTATGGTGATGGTCAGCAAAGTCGCTCGTTCTGTTACGTCGATGACCTGGTTAAAGCACTCTATAGTTTGATGGCGAGTGATTCATTCACGGGGCCAACCAACCTCGGCAACCCCAATGAATTTACCATGCTCGAATTGGCCGAACTGGTCCTTAAATTAACCGGGAGCTCAGCCAAGATAACTTATCTGCCCCTGCCCCAAGATGATCCGGTGCAACGCCAACCGAATATCAGTAAAGCTCGGAAGGAACTTGATTGGGAGCCGAAAATTCAACTCAAAGAGGGGCTTGGTCACGCCATAAACTATTTTCGTCAGGCGCTTAAGGTCGTGTAAGATGTTTAAAAAACGTCCTACCAGGGCTGAGATTGACCTTAGCGCTTTGTCACACAACTATTCAGTTTTAAAGGCTGGTGCCGGCTCTGCCGTATCGGTGATGCCGGTGATTAAGGCTGATGCTTATGGTCATGGTGCGGTAGCTGTGGCTCAATGTCTGACCGTACTTGGGGTGCCAGGTTTTGCGGTGGCAACTGTTGCTGAGGCGTGGGAGTTGAAAAGTGCTGGAATCAAGGACGATATCCTCGTTCTTGGAACCCTGTATGAGGATGACTTAGAGCATATTATAGCGGGTGGAATTATCCCGGTGCTTTGGGATGAAGATAGTGCCCGTAAACTTTCAGTTTTTGCTTCCGGGCGGGGTGAAACCGTCGCGGTTCAGGTTAAGATCGATACCGGTATGGGCCGGGCCGGGATTCCGGTGGATGGGGCTTCAGGTTTTATCTCTACGATCAAAAAACTTTCCGGTCTAAAACTTGTCGGTCTACTCTCTCATCTCGCAATTGCTGATAGTGAGCAGGAATGGGCACAGAACTATACTGAAAATCAGGCCCGAGAGTTTGTTGCCGTGTGTGAGGCTAGCGCCTGCATTTCACCTTCGGGCAATGCCTTAACATTTCACCTTGCCAACAGTGCCGGAATCGTGCGCTATGATTTTCCCGTCTGCAATATGGCTCGGGTAGGTATCGCTCTTTATGGTGCTTACCCCGACCCTGGTCTCTATGAAAAAATTAATCTAAAACCGGTGATGAGTGTTAAAACCGGCATCGTTTTATTGAAAAATCTAAAACCGGGGCAGAGTGTCAGTTACGGTTGCACCTATACGGCTCATGAAGATATCATAGTGGCTCTTTTACCAATTGGTTATGCTGATGGATTAAGCCGGCTACTTTCCGGTTGCGGTGAAGTTTTGTTGCGAGGGGTAAGGGTTCCGATTATCGGCCGGGTATGTATGGATTGGATAATGATTGATGTGAGCGATGTTGGTGACGTGGCGGTTGGAGACGAGGTCGTTATTTTAGGCACACAAGGGGAGGAAAGTATTAGCGTCGACGAACTTGCCGAAACTCTGGGGACGATCTCTTACGAAATCTTCTGCTCTTGGAGTGTCCGGGTACGGCGGGAGTATATCTGATTGAGGTCTCCCGCAAAGACGCAAAGGCGCCAAGAAAACCGAGAAGTGTCGATTCTGATTGAATTCCTTTGCGTCTTTGCGTCTTGGCGGGAGCAATTTTCAAAAGAAAACTTTAAATATCAACAAATTGAGTTAAGCCAGAAAGTTGAGAGTTTTATTATTGCCGCACTCCTTTTGGTTCTGTGTGCGGGTCAGGTCGGAGAACTTATGGCATCAGAATATGCTGCGGTTGCAGTTGTGAAAAAACTCCTGCCGGCAATGGCGATTGGTTCCTTTTCTGGGGCTAAAAATGTGGAAATTATCTATGGGGTTCGTGAAGTTGAGTCTGAAAATGGAGCCGTGATCATAGTTAATGGCCGCAATGAAACCTTTGTTAAATACCGTGAGGTCATTGATAGTATCAGCAAAGCCGGTTTTTCCGTTTACACCTTCGACCATCGCGGTCAAGGCTTTTCCGAACGACAGCTTAGCGACCCCCATAAAGGTCATGTCGAAACCTATGACGATTATGTTGCTGATTTTGAGTTTTTCCTTGAAAACGTAGTCAATCTGCGGCCGCACAAGGTTCGATTGCTCCTTGCTCACTCTATGGGCGGGACCATCGCTTTACTGCACGAATTGCGCTATCCCGAGAGTAGTGACGCGATTGTGATGACGGCGCCAATGCTGGGTTTTTCAACCTCACCCTGGCCTTTTTTTCTGGTGCCGCCAATGCTTTCTCTGTTTGAGGTTTTAGGTCTGGAACAAAATTATGTGGTTGGCGGGGGGGGATTTAAGCCCCAGCCTTTCACCAAAGATAACCCTTTGACCTCAGATCCTAACAGCTATATGCGTAATCAGCAGATGATGCTTGATTATCCGCAAGCTCAACTGGGCTCGCCGACCTGTGCCTGGGTCAAGACGTCGCTGGTTGCGATTAAAGAGATCAAGGACAGTGCTTTAAGTTTTAAGGTTCCACTACTGATTCTCCAGGCCGAAGATGATCAGGTAGTCAATAATCGGGCTCAGGAATGCTTTTGTCGTGAGGTTGGTGAAAATTGTAAACTTATGGTTATCCCTGGGGCCAAGCATGAAATCTTAATGGAAAAACCCGAGATTAAAGAGTTAGCTGACAAAATTATTTTCGATTTTTTAAAAGCGCAAATTCCGACAGGAGTCTCTTTATGATTGACACCACAGAACTTAAGCAGCAAATTAATCAGCGTCTGCATGATAATCTAAAACTTCTGCGGCAGCGGCAGAATGATAATCTTCTTTGGCTTGAAGCGAATATGAACCCCTATTTCTTCCTGACCATGGAGAAACAGCCTGATGTTATTGATTTGCTGGTTGCCGGCCTTGATACGCTGGGGATGAATCGCCATCTGCTGCTGGCTGATCGTGATGAGATGTTGGTAGTCGCGGGCTTGAGTCAGGCCGGATCAATTTATAAGACATTGACCAATTTGCGTGAAAAACCAACCTATGCCGAGATTGCGCACTCCTACAGCAGTCTGCCGGGCAGTGACGCTGTGTTGGAGATTCAACGCTATGAATTTAAAAAAGTTTCCAGTCTTAAGGTTCGGAACGCCAAAAATATTAGACTACCTCGGGGGCTCAAGTTGACGGTAGAGAAAACTTTGCGTAATCTCTACCCGGAATTTGATTTTGCCAAACTAGGTTCCGGTCTTAAACTTCTGGCCATCAATAACCTTGAATATTTGTCGGTTTCACCGCCGGAACGCATTGCCCGTTTGCTTTGGCTCTACCAGCAGGGTTGTAAGCATGATGGTCTCTACTTTACGGTTGAGGAGGGTGTCGATGCCTGCGATCACCCTGAAACCCGAATTCTCTTTTCGGTCGGAAATCCTCCCGGAGATGGTTTTTTAGAACAGGTTCTTGAAGTTTTTCATCGTCTTAAAGGTCATGTCAGCCGGGCCTACTGTTTGGAGATAGCGACTGGGGTTAATCCTCATTTTTTAGGCACCTTCTATCTTGAGAAATGCAGTAATTTAAGCCCGGCTTTTTACCAGAGTCTCAAACGCGAGCTCTATAATACCCAGATTTTGGCTAATAACGGCGCCCTCTATCATCACTATGTTTTAGGTGATTTAACAAGTGGGGAAGAGCTGCTTCTGATTAAGTCTATGGTTAGTTTTTGCCATACCAATCTCGCCCACAATCAGCCCGATGTTTTCGATCTTAATGAAGTCCTGCGCGCATTTCAGGTGAGCCCTGAGGTTGCTTTGGCCTTGGTGCGTTTTTTTCGCTCGCGTTTTGAGCCTGGAGTTACGGGACGTGAGGCTGAAAGTCAACGTCAGCAAGCCGAAGTCGAGAGTCTGATTGCAGGTTATAATACTGGTCATCGTCATTTTGATGAGTTGCGGCGGACGATCTTCGCCACCGCTCTTCTACTGATTCGCTACACCCTGAAATGTAATTTTTTTGTTCCCGAAAAACATGCTTTAGCTTTTCGTCTTGATCCGGCCTATCTTGAAGAGCTTGATGCTAAATTTACCGCCGATTTTCCGACCGGGGCCAAGCCTTTTCGGATAACCTTTTTCTATGGTCGTTTCGGAGCTGGATATCATGTCGGATTTTCCGATATTGCGCGGGGCGGTTGGCGAACAATATCTTGTGCCAGCAGTGACGATTTTCTTGCCGCTTCAACCAGTCTGCTCCGCGAGGTTTATGTTTTAGCCCACACTCAACACCTGAAAAATAAGGATATCTATGAGGGTGGCTCCAAGATGGTGGTGGTTCATGATGTCAGTGATTTAAAGGATAGTGCCGCCCGGCTCCAGAGCCTCTATAAACTTCAGTACGGTTTTATCAATGCCTTTTTTGATCTTTATGTGACCGATAAAAAGGGCCGGGCTCAAAATCAGCAGGTTGTCGATTATTATGCAGAGGAGGAGCCGATAGAACTCGGACCGGATGAGAATATGCATGATGTCATGATTGAGTTGATTGCGGAACAGTCGCAAAAACGGGGCTATTTGCTTGGTAGCGGGGTGATCTCCAGTAAGGCCGTTGGTATTAATCACAAAGAGTACGGCGTGACATCACTTGGAGTGATAACTTTTGCTGAAATCACCATGGCTGAACTCGGGGTTGATATGCGTAATGATAGTTTCAGCGTTAAACTTACCGGCGGCCCCAATGGTGACGTTGCCGGGAATGCCATGCGACTTCTTCTCGAGCGTTCACCTCGGGTCAAAATTGTTTTGATTGTTGCCGGTTCCGGAGTTCTCTATGATCCTGAAGGTCTTGATCATGCCGAGCTTGGTCGTCTCATTTTGGAGCGTAATATCGATGCATTTGCCCCTGAGAAACTGAATCCCGGCGGCTATCTCTTGTTAAGTCGTCAACGGCGTCAAGAGGGGTTGGCCGAACTCTATAAAAGGGTTCAGAAAAATGCGGATGGTGTTTATGAGGAGTGGGTGACTACTGATAGCTTTCATGGTGAGTTTGATAACGCAATTTTTTCGGTTTATGCCGATCTGTTTATTCCGGCCGGGGGGCGACCTGAGACGGTTGATATTAATAATTGGGAAAAGTTTATTGCAGTTGATGGCCGGGCAAGCTGTCGGGCGATTGTTGAAGGAGCGAACTCTTTTATTACCCCAACAGCACGGGAAAAATTGCAGGAGCAAGGGATTATTGTGATTCGCGATGCCGCAGCCAATAAGTGCGGGGTGATCTCATCATCATATGAGATCATTGCGAACCTAGTGCTTTCCGAAAGAGAATTTATCAGGCACAAAGATGAGTATGTCAGGGATGTTCTTGAGATTTTGGAAAAACGAGCCGCTGATGAAGCGCGACTGATCTTTACCCGGCGACAGCAGGCGGGGGAACTCCAATCGTATACGATGATCGCCAGCTCTTTAAGTCAGGAGATAAACCTTAACTACGGTCAGATTTTTAATTATCTCCAAGCTCATTCAGAGCTTCTTGATACTGCACCTTTGCAACGGGTGGTGAAAGCCCATATGCCCAGATTTTTACAGCAGACCCGTTATCTGAAACGTCTGCCTAAGTGCTTGCCGTTGAAATATCGGGCGGCTATGGTCGCCGCCGAACTAGCTGCCAGAATGGTCTATGACGATGACTGGGGGAGCGACTTTGGCAGTGAGCTTGGAGCTTATGTCAAACGAAAATTTGCTTAGGGTCAGGTTATTATTTTACAGGCCCTTAGGAAAAAGAGTCTGAGCCTTTAAATTATGGTGTCACTTTTAGAACCATCAATATCTGGTTCCACCCCTTCAGTGTCACACGTGTTCCACATGACCGATTTCTGGACATCGATTGGGCGAGCACTTTTCTGAGCCTCTCTTTCAGCCCACTCAATTGCCTCCTGCTTCATGGTGAAACAGGGTCCATAGGTGCGGCCATTGATATAATCAAAAAGAACGCCTCGGTAGACCAGCAGTCCTCTACGTAACTTTTTTCCTTCCACCTGCATCTTGTTTCTCCTGAATCGGTTGTGTTTTGGTCATTTTCGGATAAATTTCATGTTAACACTACGTAATTACCTTTAATTCTTACTCTTTGTCAACCCAAATTTTGTGACTGCTCGGTGCTGCGGTGTTAGTTTGGAAGAGGTTCATAAATAACTAAATAGGTTGACAAATATGCTTCCAAGCGCTAGAGCTCGCCGCGTTTTATAGATTAAATTGAATAATAGTTAAAATTATAAGGTCATTACCTTTTTTATCACTAGAGGACAGAGAACGTGTGGTTCAATGTTCTAAATTCAGTATTTTGGATAAGTCACTTAAAAGCTTGTTAGGTAGTTAGATGCAGAAGGGAATAAAAATTGAGTAGCAAACTGGAAAGAGAGATTCTCAAGCGGCGGACATTTGGGATTATCAGCCATCCCGATGCTGGGAAAACTACCTTAACTGAGAAACTTCTCCTGTTTGGCGGAGCGATTCAGATGGCGGGAGCGGTGAAGTCACGTAAAACTTCACGCCATGCAACCAGTGACTGGATGTCAATCGAGCAGGAACGGGGAATATCTGTGACTTCGTCGGTGATGAAATTTAATTATCGAGATTTTGAGATAAACCTGCTCGATACCCCCGGGCATCAGGACTTTTCCGAAGACACCTATCGGGTTTTGACTGCAGTTGACAGCGCCTTGATGGTTATCGACAGCGCCAAGGGTGTGGAACCGCAGACCGAGAAATTGATGGAGGTCTGTAGGATGCGCAATACGCCGATTATAACCTTTATTAATAAAATGGATCGTGATGGTTTAGAGCCGCTTGATATTTTGGCTGATATCGAGGATAAACTCCAGGTTGAATGTTCTCCGCTCTCCTGGCCTATTGGAATGGGGAGTTCATTTAAGGGGGTCTACAGTCTCTACAAGCAGAAGCTTCATCTTTTCACGCCGGGACAGGGGAGTCATTTGCAGGAAGGAACTATTCTTGATGACTTAGCCGATAATAAACTTGATGAGATTTTAGGTGCGCAGGCTGAAACCCTGCGTGAGGATGTTGAGCTGATGGAGGGTGCGGCTAATCCATTTGAGCTTGAAGAGTACCTCAAAGCGAGCCAGACCCCGGTTTTTTTCGGTAGTGCAATTAATAATTTCGGGGTTCGTGAGATGTTGGATGCCTTTGTTGAACTGGCTCCGGCCCCGGGCCCTCGGGCGGCAAAAACTCGTATCGTCAAGCCTGAAGAGAGTGCTTTTTCCGGATTTACTTTTAAGATTCAGGCGAATATGGATCCGGCCCACCGTGACCGAATCGCTTTTTTTCGGATCTGTTCAGGTACATTCAAGCGGGGTATGAAGGTTCGTCATCATCGTTTGGGAAAAGATGTGACAGTTGCCAATGCGACAATCTTTATGGCTCAGGACCGCAGCAATGTTGAAGAGGCGTGGCCCGGCGATATTATCGGAATTCATAATCACGGTACGATTAAAATTGGCGATACATTTACCTCCAAAGAGGAACTCAAGTTTACTGGGATTCCAAGTTTTGCCCCGGAACATTTTCGTCGAGTGGTACTAAAAAACCCGCTTAAAACCAAGCAACTTAATAAAGGTCTGATTCAGCTTTCGGAAGAGGGTGCGGTCCAAGTTTTTCGCCCGTTTATCGGCGGAGACTATATTCTTGGGGCGGTCGGTGTACTTCAGTTTGAGGTGACTATGGCTCGGTTGAAATCTGAGTACGGGGTTGATGCCATCTATGAAGCGGCCGATTTTGCTGCGGCCCGTTGGATTGAGTGTGACGACAATCTCAAGCTTGAACAGTCTAAGAAAAAAAATGAGAGTCATCTCGCTCTCGACGGTGAGGGCTCACTGACTCTGCTTGCCCCAAGTGAATGGCGCTTGAAACGGGTCATAGAACTTTTTCCAGAGATTACCTTTAATAAAACCCGAGAATACGATTGACGTTTTTGTTTAATGTCGACATTCAAAATTTCAGCTCCATTTACCCCGCAGGGTGATCAACCCCAGGCAATTGCAAAATTAACTGACGGGATTAATCGTGGTCTGCATAAACAAGTTCTTCTCGGGGTTACAGGTTCGGGTAAAACTTTCACCTTAGCTCAGGTGATTGCTGAGGTTCAGCGTACAACCCTGGTGATTGCTCCGAATAAGACCTTGGCCGCCCAGCTTTATCAGGAGTTTAAGGATTTCTTCCCTGAAAATCGGGTCGAATATTTTGTTAGTTACTACGATTACTTCCAGCCTGAAGCCTATATTCCGACCACTGATACCTTCATCGAAAAAGATTCTGCAATTAATGATCAAGTCGATAAACTGCGCCATGCGGCCACAGTTTCACTTTTAGAGCGTGACGATGTGATTATTGTTGCCAGTGTCTCCTGTATTTACGGTCTGGGTTCGCCGGAAGCCTACCAGGGGATGCTTTTATACCTGGAACCTGAACGCGGTGATTTGACTCGTGACCAGATTATCCGCCGCTTGGTTGATATTCAATACTCACGTAACGATTATGACTTTCATCGTGGAACTTTTCGGGTTCGGGGTGAAATTGTCGATATCTTCCCTGCTAATATGGAGGAGAGTGCCGTCCGGCTCGAATTTTACGGCGATGAACTTGAAGAACTCTCCCTGATCGACCCCTTAACCAGCAATCAATTGCAAAAACTGACCAAATTCACAGTCTATCCGGCAAGTCATTACGTTACCCCGGAAGCTGAACGTAAACGCGCTTTTAAGGCAATTCAAGGTGAACTTGATGATCGCCTGGTCGAGTTTAGAAACACTGGCCGCCTACTTGAGGCCCAGCGCCTTGAACAACGAACGATGTTTGATCTCGAGATGATCGAGCAGATGGGTTTTTGTCAGGGTATCGAAAACTATTCACGTCATCTTACCGGGCGGATGGCAGGTGACGCGCCCCCGACCTTAATGGACTATTTACCACGTAATCACCTGATCGTTATCGACGAAAGTCACGTTACTGTACCTCAGATCGGAGGTATGTATAAAGGTGATCGTTCACGTAAAACAACCTTGGTTGAACACGGTTTCAGACTCCCTTCAGCTCTTGATAACCGACCTCTGCGAAGAGAGGAGTTCGACCAACGCAGCGGCCAGACCATCTATGTTTCCGCAACTCCAGGCGACTATGAACTTGAGGTCGCCGAACAGGTTGTCGAGCAGGTTATCCGGCCGACCGGGCTGATCGATCCCGAAATTGAGATTCGTCCGGCCCAAAATCAGGTTGATGATATTGTCGCCCGCCTCCGCGAGACCGTGGCCGCCGGTGCCCGCGCTTTAGTTACCACCTTGACCAAGAGAATGGCTGAAGATCTGAGTCAATTTTTACGAGAACTTGATTTTAAGGTCCGTTATTTACACTCCGATATTGACACCTTGGAGCGGGTTGAATTGATTCGCCAATTACGCCTCGGCAGTTTCGATATCCTGGTCGGTATCAACTTGCTGCGTGAGGGTCTCGATATTCCCGAAGTCGCCCTGGTTGCGATTCTTGACGCTGATAAAGAGGGTTTTTTGCGCTCACATCGCTCCCTGATTCAGACTTCAGGTCGGGCCGCCCGGAACCTTAACAGTAAAGTTATCTTTTACGCTGACAAAGTTACCGGCTCAATGGCAAGCGCAATTGCCGAGATGGAGCGCCGCCGCAAAAAACAGCTGGCCCACAATTTAGAGTATCAAATCACTCCACAAAGTATTGTTCGTCGGGTTCAGGAATCGATTGAAGTTGAATATGGCAGTGATGCCGAGATTAAATCAGATCAAGCCAAGCCTGAGGTAGGTTTAGAAGAATTACTTTCTAAAGGGACTAGAGCCTGTGATCGAGCCCTGCGCAAGTGGGAGAAAGAGATGACAAAAGCCGCCAAAGAGTTAAATTTCGAACACGCCGCCGAACTCCGCGACCGCATAACCGCCCTCCAACGCAAAATTGTCCTGGCCTAAACCCCCTCTGCCGGATGGTCGAGAATCGTTGAAAAATCTGTAAATTAAGCCTTTTTTAATACTCTACCAGCCCAAATTCATCCTTTTTTCATACTATCGTGCTATTTACACGGTTCTGAAACTCGGGTATATAGTATATAGTAGACAATGAATGAAGGTTGATTTTTATTTTTGGGATTTATTCTATTTTAGTTTTTAGTTTTTAACACTGTGGTTGAGGGGAAGAGAATGAAGAAGATTTTAGTGGTGATGGTAGTTGCGATGATGTTGGTGTGGGGAGTTGGGGTTGAGAAGGCGAGTGCGGGGACTATGAACCCCGTCAGTTTTATTTTTACTAGTCCTTCAAACGTTACGACTAATATTGTTACCATAACTGGTGGTTGCAGTCTTTTTGTTAAGTTTAACTCAGGCACTTGGAGCGAAATAAATCTTGCAAATGCTCCTCATTTTGATTTCACATCAGTTTATGCAGGAGATACGATGTGGTTAGGAGTTGGACCTGCTAATGCTACTGCTCCCGGCTGTGTTGCAGGAGATGTAACCATTGTTGGTGATACTGCTACAGTTGCATTTAACGTGAACACTGGATGTGATGCAGGATGTTCTGCAACATCATTTACCTTTTCTTGTGCAGGCATTGAAACTAATAATGTTCCCATTCCTGCCGCAGCATGGCTTCT
>DAOWHJ010000071.1 GCA_030641485.1 Pseudomonadota bacterium | reverse complement strand
ACCACGGTCTCACCAATCTCGCCGGAATAGTCGATGAGCCCGGAGATGGCGACACTCTTGGTTTTCAACTCTAAGACTGCATTTTTACAACCCCCGAAATAATCCAAAAGGCGTGGCGCCAACGAAGTTAGAGGGTCCATAAAGAGGCTATCAGTAAACTCGCCAGTCCCAATCCGATAAAAAACCCCCGGCTTTGCAAGCTCTCGATCAAGCTCGGCGAAGGCATCATCCAAATTTACAAACTGAGTAATAAAAGGATTATTGAGATAGCCCTGCAAAACACAGTAGCTACAACCGATATTACACCCCAAACCGAGATGTAAAATCTGATAGAGACAACAGCGATAGGTTTCAGCCGTTCCCGGGCAAGCCTTCAAAAAACGCCCACGATGCGGGGCTAAAAACAGAGTTGTACGGGGGGAATAGAGTTGACTTAAACGACTAAAATCTTCTCCGCCAGGACGCTTAATGAAAACCACCTGCGCTTTATTGAGACGACTCAAGATACTCTTAGTCAACGGATAATCTGCGGCCTCATCTTCGACCAACACCGTCGCCGGATAAAAAAGAGATCGCCGATAATCAGGATCTGGAACAGAGTTCATCTATATCTTCCAAGGTAACCAAATTTAATCTTGCACAAGCGTTCTGCCACTGCTTACTATCACTAAAAGTGAAATTCAGCCGAAATTCACCCCCCTCAAAATCTGGCGGTGAGTCAAGCTGTATATGCGCCGGCAACGAAAGTTTTTCAAGTTTATTCAAGAAATCCCGACGCACCGCAGTCAGGTGGGGATAGAGTTGAATTTTAAGTTGACCCCGCAGCGAGGCGACCTCGATTTTACCATCATCACCCCGAATTTCAGCACAGGCCAGAGCCAAGGGAACGCAAGGTGAAATTCGGTCACGTCGAGCAAGATCGTCAAGGCGACTAATCACCTCACGCAATTTATTACGCCGTAATCCGGTTTCATTAACCAGTTCAAGCAACACCTCAAACTCAGCCGGGGCCCACTCCCGAATCAGATCAACACTCTCCGCATCAATGGTACCAGCCGCCAGCAAATCTCTAAATTCTTTTGAAAAATCGGCAATCGCAAGATAGCGATTAATAAAACGCTCGCGCTGGGGAACCTTAAGGGCCGGTTGAATCTCGTCCCTCATCTCATTTTTATTGAAAATTTCAAGTGCCCGCACATAGAGATCAGCGGTCTCAACCAGGTTGAAATCACGCAGGGCCAAATTCCCCCACAAGGCCCGACGAAAAAGTTCCTTCACCCGGTTTTCTCCGGCCAAAAGAATTTCAATTTTCTCATCGTTTGCCCCACTTTCCCGCAGAGCCTCCAAGCGCCGCCGACCACAAACAATCCGGTAACCAGTTTCTGCTTCCAATAACAACGGTGGCTGCAGAAGACCAACCTGCTCAACCGATTCTACCACTCTTCGGGGGAGCTCACCGTACGAGAAGGGAAATGAGCGATCAGCAAAATCTATCTCGGATAAATTGCAACTAGATACTTGAACAAAATTCATAATTTTTCACGCCTTAAACTGTAGCACTGGCCATTTTCAATGATCGTATCCACGAGCCAATCAGCATCACTGTCGGGGTAATCAATATTGTAGTGTAGCCCCCGACTCTCTTTACGATAGAGCGCCGATGTAATGATTAAATCCGCAACCACAGCGATATTGCGGAGCTCTAAAAGATCGACTGAAAGAGCCTGGTCCCAATAGAACTCATGGAGTTCGTGAACCAGTGAATCGATCCGTCGTTTAGCTCGTAAAAGTCGCTTTTGGGAACGCACAATCCCGACATAATTCCACATAAAACGCCGAATTTCATCCCAGTTTTGAGAGATTACAACCTTTTCATCAGGATCATCCTTATGCGTATAACGCCACTGCGGAAATTCAGGCAAAGACACTTTTTTCAAATTGGCCGCTTTTTTTACTTCGGCAGCGGCCTGTGAACTATAGACAATTGCTTCCAAAAGTGAGTTGCTGGCAAGGCGGTTGGCACCGTGCAAACCGGTGCAGGAGACCTCACCCGAAGCATAAAGCCCGGGCAAAGAGGTTTTGCCACATTGATCAACCTGAACCCCACCGCAAAGGTAGTGCGCCGCCGGCACCACCGGAATCGGCTCTTTGGTAATATCAAGCCCAAGTTTAAGACAAGTTGTGTAAATCAAGGGGAAGCGCTCACGGATAAAATCTGCGGATTTGAAACTGATATCGAGAAAGACACAGTCGTCACCACTCTTTTTCATCTCATAGTCGATCGCCCGGGCCACGATATCCCGCGGCGCTAACTCGCAGCGTTCATCGTAAGCCGCCATAAAGGGTGAGCCATCCTTTAATTTTAAGATTGCCCCCTCACCCCGGACCGCCTCAGAGATCAGGAAATTCTTAACTGCGGGATGATAGAGACAAGTCGGATGGAATTGAAAAAATTCCATATTGGCAATTTGTACCCCGGCCCGCTGGGCCATCGCCACCCCGTCACCGGTAGCAATGTCAGGATTTGTCGTATAGAGATAGACCTTACCCGCACCACCTGAGGCCAACAGAGTCGCCCCGGCCACAAAAGCGTGAACCTTGCCACTTGTCCGATCGAGAGCATAAGTTCCCCAACAATAATCATCCTTACGCTTTGCCCCCAACCATTTGTGGGCAGTCAAGAGATCAATTGCGGCCATATCCTCCCAGAAAACAATATTTTCGTGCTCTCGGCAACGCGCAATCAACACCTCTTCAATCTCACGCCCGGTTGAATCAGCCGCATGCAGAATCCGGCGCCGGGAGTGACCACCTTCCCGGGCGAGATCGTAACCGGTCGCAGATTCTGGATTCCGACTAAAGGCAACCCCCATTGCAACCAGCTCTTGCAAACACTCTGGGCCTTTTCTCACCACTAGGTCAACAACCGGACGGTGACCTAGCCCCGAGCCGGCCCGCATCGTATCATCAAGGTGACCCGCAAAAGAGTCACTTTCATCCAAAACCGCCGCAATTCCACCCTGGGCAAGATTTGTATTAGTGTCGGTCTCTTTACGTTTGGTAATAATATGCACGCGCCCAGAGTCGGCAACCTTCAGGGCGAAAAAAAGCCCGGCAATGCCACTACCCAAAACTAAAAAATCACTTTCATGAAATGCAGTCATTAAATTTGTCACTTACGAAGTTATATTATTAGAATATGTCAGTTAATAGCACAAAAAACGGCACCATGAAAGTAGTAACCTGCAACCCTGACGGAAAAAGTCAGAGCTACCCCGCCATCAACCTTGACGATCGAGAAAAAATAGTCTAATGTCGACATAACCCACCTCGAAAAACAGCTTTGAGTAAAATGCTTTCTGGAGACGAGTAACCATGCCGACTGCTACCGTATTAGCTAATTTGATCGACAGCTTAGATATTGCTATCTGGAAGCTTGATACAGAATATCGAGTGCTAAGCTGCAACAACAAGGCTCGTGCAGTTTACGGTGAAAATGCGGTCGGCGATTTTTGTTACCATGTTGCTGCCAGACGAAACAGTGTCTGTCCCAACTGCCCGGCCCAAAAGGTCCTCGAAGAGGGCAAAAATAGTGGTCGTTCGCAACACTCCAGAGTGACTGTAAATGGCCGTAAAATCCATATCGATCACACCGCGACCCCATTAAAAAACCGCGAGGGCCAGGTTACTGGAGCTGTGGTTTCGGTTGCTGATATAACCCATCTTTGCGAAGTGGAAGATGAACTAAAAAGACATCAGAACGAACTTGAGAAACTGGTCGCTGAGAGAACCCATAAACTTACCGAAAGCGAAACCCGCTACCGCCTCCTGCTCGAAGAGTCTCAACGCCAGAATGAACTCCACCAATCCCTCCTCCACTCCTCATCTGATGCCATCATTGTCTATGACATGGTGGGCCTAGTTAAATACATCAACCCGACCTTTACTGAAATTTTCGGCTGGAACTTTGATGAACTCAGAGGCCAACGGATCCCCTTCCTGCCAGAGTCAGAGCGCGAAGAGTCAATGGGCCACATTTTAGCTTTGATCAACGAAGGCACAGCTTGTCACGCCTTCAACACGAGAAGGCTGACCAAAAATAACCGGTTGATAGATGTCAGCCTAAGTGCCTCCCGCTACGCTGACCATCTAGGAAAACCAGCTGGGATGCTGGTTATTTTGCGAGATATAACCCGGCAAGTAAAGGCTGAAAAAGAGGCGCACAAGGCCAGAAAACTTGAATCAGTTGGGGTTTTAGCCGGTGGCATCGCTCACGACTTCAATAACATCCTGACCGGAATTTTAGGCAACATCTCACTAGCTCAGACCTTAACCGACAAGGGTAGCGAACTCAACAAGATCCTAACCGCTTCTGCGGAAGCATCTTTAAGAGCCAAGGAACTGACCCAACAGCTCTTAACCTTTGCCAAGGGTGGAGACCCCGTAAAAAGGGTCACAAACCTTGAAGCAATCATCACAGATTCAACCAAATTTGTTTTACGCGGCAGCAATGTCAAATGCGTCTTTGATTTTGCGCGTGACCTCAAACCGGCCAAAATTGACGCGGGCCAGATAAGCCAGGTAATTCAGAACATCGTCAGCAATGCCGACCAGGCGATGCCGTCTGGCGGAATCATCAAAATCAAAGTGGAAAACACCAGACCCAGTGATAGCGAGCAAATTGAACTCAAATCCGACGACCATTTAAAAATCACCATTGAGGACCAAGGCTGTGGTATCCCGCCAGAGCTAATCGACAACGTTTTTGACCCTTACTTTACGACCAAAACGGAGAACAGTGGCTTAGGCTTGGCCATCACCCATTCGATCATCAATAAACACGGTGGCACAATCACTATAGAAACTGAAACTGATCCGAACAAAAAAACCGGCAGTACCTTTTCCATCTACCTACCCACAACCGCTCAAGGTAAAACCGCAGAACCAGCAGAACCAACAACCAGAAAAATAAAATCTGCCAATATCACGATTCTGATCATGGATGATGAGGTGATGATCAGTGAGCTTCTGAAAAGAATTTTACATAAAAAAGGCTACAAGACCATAACCGCAACTGATGGTGAAGAGGCTCTTGAGCTTTACAAAGAGACCTGCGCCAGCGGCGGCCAGATTGATCTCTCAATCTTGGATCTGACCGTCCCCGGCGGCATGGGAGGTCAAGAGACGGCCCAACACCTCCTTAAGCTTAACCCTCAAGCAAAAATAGTCGTCTCCAGCGGCTACTTCAACGACCCGATCATGGCGAATTTCAAGGACTACGGCTTCAAAGCCGCCCTGACTAAACCATTCCAGATGGTGGAACTTTTAAGCACGATCGAAAATGCTTTGGTGGAGTAACCTGTAAATGGAATGTAAAAAAGAGATTAATCTTGAGAGCTGTAACTGTAGTTACGAGCCTTGTTCACGTAAAGGGATCTGTTGTGACTGCCTTAAATATCACCTCAAAAACCGACAACTGCCGGGCTGCTGTTTCCCGGATGATTTAGAAAAAACCTACGATCGTTCATTTGCCCACTTTGCCCGCCTGGTGCAGGACAACCTGGTCTAACGATAGCAAATAAAGTGAATATTCGGCTTGCTGTAGCTTGATCAAGTCACATCGAAAACAACAAGTTACCCGCTTTAACTTACAATCAAATTAGGTCTAAACAAAGCCGAACATATAGTAAGTAAATTTAAAAGACATTGAATTTTCTCTTCTATTTTTTCATCCTGATCTCATTTTTGGTTGCTGGCTGGCGCCAAATCAACTGGGTCCCGGTCGAGGGTCTTCAGGAACCGCTGACGGCACTGACGGCAACGATCATCACCACCGCCGGCGATGCGGTTGAGCTCGCAATCGGGCTGATTGGGGTCATGGCCCTTTTTTTAGGGCTATTGAAGGTTGCCGAAGAGGGCGGTCTTTTAAGGGTCGCAGCCCGCGGTATCCGACCACTGCTAATCCGTCTCTTCCCTGAAGTCCCGGCCGAACACCCGGCGATGGGGGCAATGGTAATGAATCTTTCCGCCAATCTCTTAGGTTTGGGCAATGCCACAACCCCTTTTGGGATCAAGGCGATGCAGGAGCTTGAAACCTTAAATTATAAACGGAATTATTATGCCCGACTGGTTCTGGAAATTCATGTTATTGGTCTTCGCAATTCACTGCCTGGTTTTCACCATCCTGGCCCTGAAACGGCGACGACTACCAGCGGCCTTGGCAGCCGGTGCTTTTTTGCTGCTTTTTTTGGCTATCAGTATCCGTATTTGGCTGCCGGAAAACCAAATCATGGGCATAAAAACCTCATGGTACCTGAGAATCCCGGCCTGGGGGATGGCCCTAACCGGGCTCATCATGAGCTGGTGCCAGCGGCACCAGCTCAGCAAAAACTCACAGAGTAACTAAACTTCCCCCCTCTTTTCCGCCCAACGCTCCTGCACAGCCGTCAGCAAATCCCACTCGATAGGAACAATGAAAAGGGTTAGAAAGGTTGCGGTACAAAGGCCAGTGACAAAAGTTGATGCCATAGTTCCCCAAACCAGTGAATAGTAGGGAAAACCAACCGCCATCGGCAAAAGTCCCAAGGTTGTCGTCAGGGTGGTCAAAAGGATAGGCCGGAAACGAATCCTGATACCCGCCAAGATCGCCTCCCGACGATTGCCAGATTCACGATAGGCGCGGTTGATAAAATCGATCAGAACCAGAGAGTCATTAACAACCACCCCGGTCACCCCGACAATCGCAATCATACTGTTGACGGTAAAAAGCCCCTGCGTCAACATCTTCCCAAAGACAACCCCAACCAAAGCGAAGGCAACTGCCGAAAGGATAATAAAGGGCTGCAGATATGATTGAAATTGCAGGGCTAAAATCATATAAATCGCCAAAAGGGCAATGATAAATGCGTAACTAAGTGAGGTGTAGGAGCGTTTGGTACTCTCAAACTCACCGGCGAAATCGACTTCGGCTCCGGGGTAGGCAAAAGCGATACTTTGATAATAATCTTTAATAATCTGAACCACGACAGGAGTTGAAACCCGACTATTAGCCCTCAGGTTGGCAGTCAAGTCTACCGAACGATTCAAATTATAACGATTTAGGTAACCAGGTTCCAGATATGACGAGACCCTGACTAGTTCACCCAGTTTGAGACTCCCATGCGGACCACTAAAAACCGGGAGATTCAAAGCATCAGACGGTCCGTTAAGATATGCAGGATCGACCTTCAACTTCAGATCAAGATCTTCATCCCGAGCCCGAAATTTCCCGACATAACGACCATCCAAGACTGACCCGGCAAGATAAGCTACCTGAGCTTGGGAAAGGTTGTACTCTGCGGCTTTCATTCGATCGACCTTAAGTCGATAGATACGGCCGGGCTCCCCTTGATTGCTGGAAAAGTCCTGCAATTCTGGCTCTAGGCGCGGATCCCGACGCAAAAAATTATCCAAGACTACGGCCAACTGCTGGACCGACTTCTCGTCGGCACCAACCACCCGAACGTTAAGATCCTTGCCCGCCGGCGGACCATCTTTTTCTGCCCGTACTCGCAAACTCCAACCCTCACCGGCTAAAGGTGCAACCAATTTACGAACGTAGTCAAGAAAAAGCATGGGGTCGTTATCGGGATTATCGGGAAACTCCTGAATACGCCGGGCCGGCAGAGTTACTGCAAGATGCCCGACATTATTGCTCCAAACCGGTTGGTAGTCTCCATTAAGATAAAAACCGGCTTGGGCCATTACCGAACCAACCTGCCCCGGGCCACCCGCCAAAAGCACCCGACTTCCATCCAGAAGACGTTTTTTTGTTTCAGCCAATGGGGTGGCTGGCGGCCCCTGAAACTCAACATAGTAAAGAGTGTAGTCATCGGGAAAGAATTTAACCTTGATCAGAGGTACAATTCCAGTAATCGAGAGATAGAGAATTACCATTGAGCTAACGAAAAGAATAGTTACAACAAAAAGACTTGAGAAACGGAACCGCAACGTCAAAGCTACGACCCGGTCATTAACACGCCTGAGCCAGGTCATGAGCAGACGTTCACGACCACCAACGACATAACTTGATGCGGACAAATTTCGCGCACCTGGCCAATCAAGAAAATGACCGGGTAAAATCACCAAGCACTCAAACAGTGAGGCCCCAATCGCAAAACTTACCGCTTTCGGGATATAGGAAAAAAACTCACCTGTGGAACCGGACATAATCAGCATCGGTAAAAAAGCAGCCACCGTGGTTGAGGTCGCCGCAATCACGGGCCAGGCAATTTCAGTTGTCCCGTTAAGCACGGCCATCCTTAAAACTTCACCCTCCTGCAGACGGCGATAGATATTCTCTAAAACAACAATTGCGTCATCAACAATAATCCCACTGACCAACACAAAAGCAAAAAGGGTTATCTCGTTAAGGGAATTGTCGGTAACGTACATAATAATCATCGTACACAAAAAAGAGAAGGGAATACCAACCGTAGTCAGAAGAGCATTGCGCCAACCCATAAAGAGCCAGACAACCAGGGTTACGAGTGTAATTCCACAAACCAGATTAAGCCCTAAGGTGGTAATTGAGTCATCGAGATGAATACGCTGGTCCTGGGTCAAGACCACCTGAACTCCCTCTCGAGCGAAACGTTCGTAAAAACCTGCGACAATATCTTCGATCTCAGCCACAATCTTCAACGCACTACCGCGGTCATTCTTAACAACCTTAAGACCAACACTATCTAAACCATTAACCGCCGAAAGGTAGAGTGGGTCACGATAGGCGATTTCAGCACTACTCATTACCTCACCGACTGTAACCGCAGCCCCATCACGATCTAAGCGAATAATGGTCTTTTCGATATCCGCTCGGGAGCGAAACAACTCATCAACCACGACCACAAATTCGCCATCTTCATTCTCATAATCCCCGGCTGGAATTGAGAGATTACTCCCCTTGATTGCAGTCGCAACATCCTCAAAGGTCAAACCCAAGATTTCGAGCCGAACCGGATCAATAAAGAGATGAAACTCACGCACCAACTCACCGGTTACCTTAACATTCTCAACCCCTTTTATCCGTTTGATCAGAAGTTTGAGCTCTTCTGCCATCAAGGTCAAAGTTCGATTACTGCGATCACCAACCAGATTAACCGTCACCACCGGCAACCAGTAGTTAACATCAACCTCCTGAAATTCAGGTGGTTCAGCCCCCAATGGCAGGTTCGGCAGTGCCCCCAGGACTTTAAGCCGTAACTCCTTGAACAACTCAGGGTAGTCGGCGTCATCAACAAATTTCACCATTACGGACGAACGTCCCCGATATGAAGTTGATTTTATAAATTCAACCTCCTCCAGGTCATCTAAGGCCTGCTCAATCTCACGTGTTACCAGAGCCTCAACATCGGTCGGTGAGGCCCCGGGCAAAAAGGTCGTAATCATCATCTTACCCATATTTACATTTGGATAACGTTCGACCGGCAACTCCATTAAGGCCACAGCACCAACCACCATCAACAGAAGAAAGAGAAGGTTAACCAAAACCTTCTGGGTGAGAAAAAATTCGATGAATTTACGCATAATAAACTATCCAAGGCGGGCTTCGCCCACACAACCCAATAAAGTAACCAAAAGTAATAGTAAAGTTCACTGCGCCCTCTTAGAACACATCCCTCACAAATGTAAACCCCTATTATGCCACCCCCTTAAAAACAATTTTCAACTAAACAGATTACCTATTGCAAGTGTGCTGGTAGGTATATTTTCCTAAGTGGGTTGTTTTAGGGGGGGGTATCCCAAAATGGAGGTTTACTTTCGCGGGCTAATATGATTTAGAAGGCGTTAAGCATATTTATGATAAATCTTTTGTTTGAGTGATGGTTGGAATGTTGAGACTGACAAGAGTAATCTTTTTACAGCGATTCCCGCTATAAACGTAAGCGATTAATTTT
>DAOWHJ010000091.1 GCA_030641485.1 Pseudomonadota bacterium | reverse complement strand
TGTTGACGTCAACAAAATGGTTTTCAACCGTGACATCTATGGCAAGACAGGCTTCTTTAGCTTTTCCAATGACCTTCAAAAAGTTTCGCCATTCGGCATATCCAAGCAATCCTTGCAAGTCGCGGGCGTTCCAGAACTCCACATCAGAATCTGGTACCGTCTGTTGAATCGCATCAAATGAAGTTGTCAGCGTAGTAATCGTATTTTTATTCATGCTTTATCTCCATAACCCAAATCTGCCAGATTCTTCCGAATCACCTAATCCAACGTGGTCGATTCTTCCATCTGCTCATAGAGCGTCTGACTCATTTCTGTCATCTTGGTCTCGAAGGGGATGCCATCGTCTTCGAGCGGAGCCGCACCGACATAGCGTCCGGGGGTGAGCACATAGTCGTGCTTGCGGATTTCTTTGAGTGTGGCGGATTTGCAATAACCGGGTTGGTCTTCGTATAGACCATCTTTCGCTTCCCCCCGCCAGGCGTGATAGGTTTTGGCGATGACTGCTATGTCGTCAGCATCAAGTTCCTTCTGGGTGCGGCTGATCATTGAACCAATCTTGCGGGCGTCGATGAAGAGCGTCTCTCCTTCGCGATTGCGGTAGCCGCGTTCGCTGTTGCCCTTTTTGTTCTTGGCGATAAACCAGAGGCAGACGGGAATTTGAGTGGTATAAAAAAGCTGGCCGGGTAAGGCAATCATACAATCGACGAGATCATTCTCCACCATCTTTTGGCGGATCGCCCCTTCCCCGGAGGTGTTAGTGGACATGGAACCATTGGCCAACACAAAGCCCGCGACACCATTTTCTGAGAGCTTGGAGATCATATGCAAAATCCAGGCATAATTGGCATTGCCGGTAGGCGGGGTTTCGTAGCCGCTCCAGCGCGAGTCGTGAACCAGTTCGTCGCTGCCTCGCCATCCCTTCAGGTTGAAGGGGGGATTGGCCATAATGTAGTCGGCTTTTAAATCGGAGTGCTGATCTTTAAAGAAGGTATCGGCAGGAACCTCGCCAAGATTGGCCGAAAGCCCGCGCACGGCCAGATTCATCTTGGCCAGCTTGTAGGTGGTGGCGGTAAACTCCTGCCCGTAGACCGAGATGTCCTTGGTATTGCCGTGGTGACTCTGCACAAACTTGAGCGACTTCACAAACATACCGCCCGATCCGCAGCAGGGGTCGTAGATCTTGCCTTTGTAGGGTTCGATCATTTCCGCGATCAGATTGACCACACTCTTGGGGGTATAAAACTCGCACCTCAACTTGCCTTCCGAGTCGGCAAATTTGCCTAAGAAATATTCGTAGACGCGACCGACCACGTCCTCTTCCTTATCCGCCACCGTGTCGATATTATTGATCGCATCGATCAGAGCCGAGAGCTTGCTGCTGTCTAAGCTCAGGCGGGAGAAATAGTTATCCGGCAACGCACCCTTGAGCGAGGCATTGCTCTTCTCCACTGCCGTCAGAGCCGAATCGATTTTGATGGCAATATCGCCCTGCTTGGCATGCTGTTGAATATAGCTCCAGCGGGAGGTCTCGGGCAAATAGAAGACATTCTGCATGGTGTAAAATTCCACCATATCGGCATATTGTTCCTTCCCCTCGGCAATCAGCTCCGCGCGCCGTTCCTCAAACTTATCCGATACAAACTTCAAAAAGATCAAACTTAAGACCACATGCTTGTATTCCGAAGACTCGACGCTGCCCCGTAGCTTATTCGCTGAATCCCAGAGTGTTTCCTCAAGGCTCTTCTGTTCTTTTGCCGCCTTCTTCTTGGCTACTTTCTGCACCATTTCGCTATACTCCATCTGTTCATCTAAAGCGCTAGTCGTAAATTGCTAGCTATCAATTTGCGCAACGCTTGCGGAACACTATATTCGGTGGCAAGATCATTCCATGCTGAAACATGCTCTGTCGTCTCTTCGATTATCCGATCAATTTTACGTTTGGTGAATATGGGACTTAATTTTCCAAAGCTATAAAAATCTTCTCGGGTAAAATTACCTTGTTTGCCGTTGATCATCATCCAGTGACTATTTACCCAGGGACTTCCGGGTTTGTAGCTGTAAACCAAATCGTAAGCCGGAGCCAGTTGCCATTGATGTTGATCATCAAGCATGAAAGCAAAGTTTTTGGAATGATCGTCATGATTACGGGCAATGACATTAAAAACCATACGTTTAAATATTTGCATTGCGTCATCAGAGCTTAAATTCAACTCTCTTGCAATCGAAAACAGTTCGGCATACGAGTACGACCCTACTTTTTTGTAGCTGACGTGCGCCAGCCCATTTAAGGTTTGGACATGCCGCTTTTCATTACCATTCCGATCAAACCGCTGCGTAATAAAGTGGCGTCGATCACCTTCGTTCAACAATCGACAAGGCATCATCTCGATTCCACTCGCTTTCGCCATCAGATGATAAACATACTCCATTGCCCCATAGCCCAACGGATCACCAAATGTTTGCGTATCCTGGTTATGTTCGCTGACGCCATCAAACTTCAGCAAAAAATGGGTGAATCCTTCAGGTGTATCTGTTTGCCCGGATCGCACTTGGGTAAAATCAGCATTAAACGCGAGCACAGCTTTTGCTCTGGCACCACCGGCACTTATCCCTACAGACATCAGTGCCAACATGGCTTCTTTATCCTCTTGACCTTGAGCATCAAGAGCTACGTTGAACTGATCCCGTTTATCCAATACTTTTTGAGCAATAGAAACCAGAGATTGAATTTCAACATATTTTGCAGTGTTTAAGTTTTTTCTTTGGCTGGCAGGATGATATGTTAGTGCCCCCATACCCCGCTTTCCGGTATATTGAAGACGCTGCAATGGTGTAATCTCAGCTGGTGATTTACCTTGACTGGCGATCCAGGCATTCATTACAGCATTACCAAAATCATCGGGTAATGAGTCCGCTATCATGCCGGGCAGACCTTTGAAAACAGCATAATCAGTTTCAGGAAATGAGTATATTTTTTTAGACAGAGGCATTTTTATCGGCGATAGTTCAATGCCGGTTCTGATAAAGCGGGGCTCAAATTCGAATGAGCCGATACCGGTTTCAGTATTGAAGCTTAAAGCGCCAACATTTTGCTTTTTATATTTGACCCTGATAACATCCATTACCATGAGGGCTTATCCTCTTTGATACGGTTTTTTCTATTCGTAGATTTTGAGGCTCGTTGCCGTTCCCGACCTTTGAGTTTAGCTAACTGTAGAGGGGATATTTCTTGTGGAGGGAGAAACATATTGAGCTGCTCTGCCATACCCAGGGAAGCTAACATGGCGATAAGGTTCTCCAACTGAACCTTGCCTTTTTCAGCACAAAGAACCGTCCTTCGGTTCAAACCGGTGCGTAATGCCACTTCAGCCTGAGTTAAATCGGCATTCAACCGGGCTTGTTTCAGCCGATCACCTAATTCTTCCGCGATAGCGGCAGGAGACATATTTACAAATGACATAATATTACCTTTATCGAACTTTAAGTAACTTTTTAGATTTAAGGTACGTATTAAGTTACACTGTAGCCCAAAGTCTACCAAGAAGGTATAACACACCTGATCTCATTATACAAAACTGTTTTAACGATTAACGGGCTTGATTAAAGAGTCTGCCTCAAGCAATCTTGCGTGAGCATATCGAAGATTTTTGAAAAAACACTGCCGTCCAGTTCAGGAGATCTGCAGGGCCAAGGAAAAAAGTTTTAGGAAAAAGAAAAAGGGGCGCAAAATGCGCCCCTTTTTCGATAGAACTACTAAAATTCAAGCTTAAATCAAACTATCTTATTCAACTTACTTTTTCACCGCTTCGCGGCCAAGGTGGAAGGCTTTCAAGTTGAGATCTACCAATTTGGGCGGCAGAAGTTCTTTGATTTTAGCCTCCCAGAGACTCTCTGGCAGCGGCAAAAACGTTGAGACCGCACCGACCATAACCACGTTGGAAGAGCGGGTATTGCCAGCCTGTTCAGCTAAACCGAGACCGTCGATCAAAAAGGTTTTTTCACCAAAAGCTAAAATCTGCTCAGGAACATCACCTGGGTACTCAGAAACACCGGCTGCAACCGTACTCGGGTTGATCCGCATAGTGTTGTAGATAATGGTGCCCCCGGCTTTTAAGCAGTGGACGTTACGCAGGGTTTCGAGGCGCTCGAAACCGATTAAAAAATCGGCCTCACCCGGGTCAATTGTTGGCGAATAGACTTTCTCACCAAACCGGACATGACTGGTAACGCTGCCCCCACGCTGGGACATCCCATGGACTTCACTCTGTTTAACATCAAGGTCGGCTTCAATCGCTACGGAGGTAAAGATCTGGCTTGCCAAAAGCACCCCCTGACCACCAACTCCAGCTAATAAAATATTTGTATTTTCCATTATTTATTTTCTCCAATCGCGTCAAATTTACAGACCTGCGCACAAACGCCACAACCGGCACACATATTAGGATCGATAACCACAAATTTGTCATCGCCATCCTCTTCAAGTGAGAGTGCATTACAGCTTACTTTCAAGCACTGCTTACAACCGGTACATTTATCGCGATCAACAACCCAGGCCGGATGACTGATCCGGTAGCGTAAGACACAAGGGGCCTCGACCACAACTACGGTCATCTCTTCAGCAGCTAGGGCAACCTTCATCTTATCTTCAATATCTTTAAGGTCGTAAGGATCAATAGTGATAATATTCTTGATCCCGAAAGCCTTAACTAAAGCCGGGATATCAGCAGAAATCGCGTCCTCGCCAGCTAAGGTTTTTCCCGAGCCTGGATTTTCCTGACCACCAGTCATACCAGTTGTCCGGTTGTCAAGAATCATCGCAACCGAGTTACTCTTATTGTAGATACAATTCAAAAGAGAGGTCATACCTGAGTGGAAAAATGTTGAATCACCAATGACTGATACGACTTTCTGAGTCATATCATCACCAGCGTCAATGACCTTGGCCATACCGTGACCCATACTGATGCTCGCACCCATACAGACACAAGCATGCATTGCCCCAATTGGTGGCAGTGCCCCCAAGGTATAACAGCCGATATCACCAGAAACAAAGACCTTAAGTTTCTTGAGAATCGTGAAAATTCCGCGATGTGAACAACCAGGACAAAAGGCTGGAGGACGACCCGGCAAACCCGCGGCAGGATCTTTCAACTCAACCGTTACCCCTTCAACCTGGGCTTTGATAAAAGCGGCACTAAGCTCGCCAACCAACGGAAAAAGATCTTTACCATGGTCGATTTTAACACCCATTACCGTAATTTGCTCTTCGAAGAAAGGGTCACCCTCTTCAATGATCAAAAGTTTATCAACCTTGCCCGCAAAATCTTTAATTTTATTTTCCGGCAACGGATAAGTGAGCCCTAACTTGAGCACTGAAACATTGGGCAGGGCCTCTTTAACATACTGATAGCTAATCCCATTGGTAATTACACCAATCTTGCTATCATTCATCTCAACCCGATTAAGCTCGGTCGTTTCGGCATACTCTTTAAGCTTAAGAATGCGCTCTTCAACTAACGGATGACGCTGTTTGGCACTAACCGGCAACATCGTATATTTGGGCATATTTTTGACCAGCTCGACCTTGCCGGGCTGCTCTTTACGCTCACCCAGGGTCACAATGCTCTTGGAATGTGAAGTTCGGGTGGTTGTCCTATACATAACCGGAGTATCAAACTGCTCGCTGATATCTAAAGCGATGGCAACGAAATCTTTACACTCTTGGCTGTCACTGGCTTCAACTACCGGAATTTTGGCAAACTTGGCGTAGTTGCGATTATCCTGCTCATTCTGTGAGCTGTGCATCGCCGGGTCATCGGCACTGACCAGAATCAGACCACCATTAACCCCAGTGTAGGAGAAGGTGAAAAGTGGATCAGCAGCGACGTTGATACCAACATGCTTCATGGTTACCAGAGTCCGTGCCCCAGCGATCGATGACCCAATCCCAACTTCTAAGGCAACCTTTTCATTAGGAGCCCACTCGGAATAGATATCGGGGTAATTTTTTACATTTTCGAGAATTTCGGTTGAGGGGGTTCCGGGGTAAGCACAGGCCAGGCGCACGCCAGCTTCCCATACTCCTCGGGCAATCGCCTCATTCCCTGATAAAATTGCTCTTTCTTCACTCATAATTTTAACCTCATTTTTAAAGTTGTAAATAATAGTTTGGAGTATGGCTTCGCCCCACTTCGAAGGGGACACAGCTGAGTAAAGGCTGGGAAACTCCTTTACTCAGCAATGTCCCCATTTATCGGCATGCGAAATTCAATTCCAAGCGAAGCTGACTTCAGGAAAACTTACACTCTAACAAGTCACTTTGACGACCAAGGCTGCGGCGGTATCGCCTGCGGCACAGCCAGCGAAAAGACCGTAACCGCCGCCTTTCATTGCAACTTCTTCAATCATCTCAATCATGCAACGTCCAGCAGTCGGGCCCTGCGGGTGACCAAAAACCAAAGAGCTACCGTAATTATTGAAACCATTAGGATCGATACCAAGCTCCTTGGCAAGGTAGAGATCGTTAACGGCAAAGGGGTTATGGGTTTTAAGTGACTTAACATCTTTAATCCCGATACCTGCCTTCTGCAGAGCTTTTTCAGCCGCGGGAACTACCGCTGCCGCCATATAGCCTTTCTTCTCACGATAAAAAGCGTAAGAGAGAATCTGAACTTCAACATTTTTATCACTGCTCAGATCTTTAGCAGTCTCACGATCAGTAACAATCAAGCCACAGTTACCATCTGCGGGATGAGTCTGGGAACCAAAAGTATGAACCCCCTCCGGCAGAACTGAACGTAAACCCTTAAGTCCATCAGCAGTCGTCGGAGCAACCCCTTCATCTTCACTGAAAGTGATGGTTTTTTTCCGACTAAGCTTAAGTTCAACCGGAAACATATAGCGCTTCTGAAAAGCCCGATCATCAGCCAAGGCATCCTGATACTGCTCAAAACGACGCAGTGCCAGATCATCGCACTCTTCTCGGCTAATACCGGCCTCTTTGGCAACATTCTCTGCGGTTTCGATCATCGCATTTTTGGCCCAAGGGTCGTTACCGAAGTTATCCATCAACCAGTTTTCAGTCTCAAGCTCGCCACCCGGACCTTTCGGATTTGGCCAAGCGAGATGAGGCCCGTTAGAACAGCGGTCAGACATCAACGTAAAAGCTGAATTATACTCGCCCATCTCGATACCAAGTGCAGCCTGATATACACAGGTGGTTGAAGTCGAACAGGCCTGACTAATGATGCAACCAGGAATCCGATCAGCTCCCATCATTGCTGCGGCCCAGGGGCTGGCGTAGAAACCGTGATTTTGCGGAATCGTAAAACCATAATAGAGATACTCAAAAACCCCCGCATCAATCTCTTTTGCCGCCAACCAACGCTTAGCCGTTGCCGCAGCCAGTTTAATCCCATTCTCAGTTGCCAAACTCCCCTGCCAACGAGCAAATGGGGAAGAAAAGTAACCACCGTAAGGGATATAAGCTTTTGTAAACATAGTAGATCTCCTTTTAAATTTAAGTTATTAATTTACAGCTTTGCTTTAACAGTCAACAAGCTGAAGCTAGAGCGAACTTTGCTTCGCCTACGCCCATCGGAAGTGCCCTTGGGGTGCTTCGCAAGGGGACACAGCCCCACAAAAGCTGGGAAGCGCTTTTACTCAGCAATGTC
>DAOWHJ010000149.1 GCA_030641485.1 Pseudomonadota bacterium | reverse complement strand
TTGCTGCCATGAACCGGTGTCCGCGCGAAGTGGCACCACTGCAGACTCCCGCACATTTGAAATTGATGACTTGTTCGCCATAGAGTGCAACAATCCAGTGGATAGGGCGGGCAAAGCGGGCTTCCAAGTCGTGCCAGCGCATTGATTTACGGAATGGAATAGCCATGATGTATTCAGGTAAAGCCTGAGCTAGCAGTTGAGTTGTTTTCTCACCCGTTTCACGTTTGCGAACACAGACATATTCACCTTTTTCAGTGCTGATTACTTCAAGTTCCTCAGGCATAACCCCCTGCCCTCGTGCGAAGCCAGCACCAGCTTTGCTCGGATTACCCGATTCGTCGAAAGCAATACGTTTGGCGGGGCCCATGTTTTCAACGACTCGATCCTCCTGACCCGAGGCCAAGTTGTCGACTTTAAGGGTGAGACGTCTCGGAGTCACCAGAATTTCAATCTCACCATGCTCTAAACGCAAACGTGAGAGAACCTTTTCAGCCCCGGTTTTCATGTCAACTATGGCTTTACTTAAAAAACCGGCCGGAATCTCTTCCGTACCGATTTCAACAAGGAGGTTTTGTGTCATATTTCATTCCTGTTCAGGAGAATTAAAATGGTAAAATAGGGTTACAATATAAATGGTTAGTTAGCCAGTAGCTCTTTTATTTTGCTCTCCAGTTTATGTCCGATTTCAGCATTAAAACCGACAACTTTAAACTCGATTAAAGACTCTTTACTTAGTAATATTATAGTTGGTAAGGAGGTTATGTTGCCTAAATCTTTGGTGATTGGATTGTTGGTGCCGATTGCTATCGGGTAGGGTACCTGATTGCGTTTTATAAAGTCGATCACCTCAGTTGCTCCGCCCTGGTCAAGACTTATGCCGATCACCTCAAGGCCCTGCTCTTTGTAAGTCTCATAAAGAGTTACAAGGTGGGGAATTGCCGCCCGACAGGGTGCGCACCAAGTCGCCCAAAAATCAAGAATCACAACTTTACCCTTAAGACTTTCTCGAGTAATTGTGGTGCCTTCAAGTGAGGTTAAAGAGAATTCGGGTACACTCTTCGGGACTTTGGCGCTTTTATTACCGTCGCCGCAACCGGTTAATATGGAGACCATGAGAATCGTCAGGCACATGGTTGTGAGCCGGCTCCAAAATGAAACCTTAAACATAACTTTATTACTCCCGCCAGGATGTTAGAATGTAAAAAAAAGGTGAAACTAATTTACTTTTGCTCTCCAGACTTTAAATGCAATTTGCTCACTAACTTACTAGTTTTTTCTTGAAAGCAGATCGTAACTACCGTTAAATTCCAGCCATCATTTTTTCAAGAGCATCTTTTGAGGTCATGCCGACGACTTTGTCAATCTCTTTGCCCTGGTTGAAAAGAATCAGGGTCGGGATGCCACGAACCCCATATTTAGCAGGTGTTCTCGGGTTTTCATCAACATTCAGTTTTACAACTTTGAGGTTGTCACTGTTTTCACCTGCAAATTCGTCAAGAATCGGAGCGATTGCTGTGCAGGGGCCACACCAGGTGGCAAAAAAGTCGATTAAAACTGGGGTTTCTGAATTTTCCAAGAGCTCGGCAAAACTTTCATCTGTAACTACAGTGACATTGTCTGACATCTTCTCTTCTCCTTCAGCAATATAATGCTAAATGTAAGTGGTTATATCCGTTTAAGTGTCTGTGCAATTGAAAATCGCTTGATAACTATAAGTTTGCGACTACTCAACGCAGTCTCTTTTTTGGGTGCGGTCCCCGGTTCAACGGTCTCGGCTCAAAACGTAGTCAGTAATAAAGTGCAGAGCCTCTTTCTCTTGAGAGTCAGGGAGTTGGTTGAGGATTATATGTGCCCTTTTTAGGTGTTTTTCAGCCTCAGCCGTGGTGTGTTCAAGGCTTTTGTATTTTTTCATGAGGCCATGAACGAAATCAAAATCCTGACGACTAACATAATCTGCGGTTATGATCTCTTTAACCTTCTCCTTCTCTTCTGGGAGGGCATGTTGCAAGGTGTGGATTAAGGGGAGGGTGACTTTACCCTCCTCTAAATCAATGCCAATAGTCTTGCCGAGATTCTCCTCGCAGGAGTTATAATCAAGAATATCGTCGATCATCTGGAATGCAATTCCCAGACATTGACCGAACTCCTTCATCTGTTTATTGATGCTGTTTTCAGCGCCAGCTGTTATCGCCCCAACCTCACAGGCGGTTGCCATTAAAATGGCAGTTTTTCCGTCAATTATTTTAAGGTAGTCAGCTTCAGTGGTGGATACGTCAGCGGTCTTCATGAGTTCTAGAATCTCGCCTTCTGCGAGTCTTCTGGTTGCTGTCGATATCGATTTTAGGGTTGCCATCGATCCTTGATCAACCGCTATGTCAAATGCCATAGCAAAAAGGAAGTCACCAACCAAGACTGAAGCTTCGTTACCCCATATCGTGTTAGCTGCAGCCAGGCCACGCCGCATATCCGCCTCATCGACGACGTCATCATGGAGTAAAGTAGCAGTGTGGATAAATTCGATCACCGCAGCCAGTAGGGTGCCGGTTTTTCGGTTACCACCTAACATCCCACAGGTTAGTATCAAGAGAGCTGGTCGCAAACGCTTGCCACCACTTAAAATGATGTGCTCGCCAATTTTTGGGATCAGATCTATATCTGACCCGAGGTAGCGAGAGAAGGCGGATTCAGTCTCCGTTAGCTCACTTTCAATGAGCGCGAAAACCTGATTGATATCTTTGAATGTTGACATATGGAAAAAGTGATTATCTCTCTTGTCTTGAGGTTGTCGTTAGTGTCGTTGGTGTTGTGAATCAAGAACCGCAGACTATAGCGTAAAAGAGCTGGGCTGTCAAAAAGAAATTCACTTTATGCATCTGCTGGAATTAGGGCCTTATCATCTGTTTTCTTGTCAGAAAAACAAGAAAACAGATGATAAGGCCACTGAGCCAACTTACCGGGGTCAGATGATCAAAGGTTCTTCAATGATGATGCCCGGAGCTCCATTTTTGCGAGCCGCAAGGAGTAACATTGTGGCCCGTTCAGAGTTCTTTGGGTGGATAAATTTCAGATGTTTGGGTTCAAGTTTGACATTCTTAAGGTGGGTTGTTAGCTCGGTCAGTCGGGTGGCTGGAAAAACTATGACAAATAGACCCTTATTGTTTAAAAAGAGTGCGGCGGCTCGAGTGAGGCTTCCAAGGTCGCTGGTAATTTCATGTCGGGCGAGGCATTTTTGTCGACAGGTGTTTACCCGGCCGCTAGCTTCGGGGTAGTAGGGGGGGTTACTGATGACGCTTTGAAATTGGAAGAGTGAGGACTGTTTTTTGCTGAATTCGCGGTAGTCCGCGTTGATGATGTTGATTTGAGAGCTTAAATTGTTCTGTTTAACATTATTGTTGGCGAGCTGGGCCAGAGTCTCTTGAATCTCAATTCC
>DAOWHJ010000145.1 GCA_030641485.1 Pseudomonadota bacterium | reverse complement strand
TTCGACCGCAATGAATGTTTATGACACATTGGGTTCGCCGCATACAGTGACGGTTTACTTTAAAAAGCAGGGGAGTAACCAGTGGGAGTGGCACGCGGTGATGAACAGCTCTGATCTCGACAACGGGATTCCAAATGATGACGGCAGCGATCGTTTGATGGAAGTGGGCTCGGGTGGGATTTTGCAGTTTAATCCCAACGGTTCACTAAAGAGCGAATCTGGTCACAACGATGTCTACTTCAACTTTGCCGGTGGCGCGACCTTGATGCAGGATATTGATGTCAACTTTGGTTCGAGTACAACTGAAGGTGGTAGTGGGCTCGACGGAACTACTCAGTATGCTGATTCATCGGCCACTTTTTCACAAACTCAGGACGGTTTTCCGGCCGGTTCCCTCTCTGGGGTTAATATCGGGTCTGACGGCTTGATTTCCGGTATCTTTTCCAATGGTGAAATCAAGCCTATAGCTCGGCTTGCGCTGGCGATGTTTAACAGTCCTTGGGGGTTGGAGAAAAAGGGTGATAATGTTTGGGCTGAGACCATTAATTCGGGTAATGTCAGTGTCGGTTTGCCGGGTACGGCCGGACGCGGAACCATTGCCGCAAATTCTTTGGAGCAGTCGAACGTTGATATAGCTACCGAATTTGTCAAATTGATCGCCGCCCAGCGCGCTTTTCAAGCTAACGCCAAGATGATTACAGCCAGCGATGAACTGCTGACTGAGGTGGTTAACTTGAAACGTTAGGATTTACTTTTTCTAAATTATATTTTTCTAAAGGGGGTAGATTTGAGGTCTATCCCCTTTACTTTTTTTCTTGCTTTGACTAATCTGTTTTTTATAGGGTATCTGAGTTGAACGGTTTCAGTTGCAAGTTTTGGAGGTTCAAAACATGAAAATACTGGTTGTTGAAGATGAACAAAAGGTCGCCAATTTTTTGCAAAAAGGCCTGAAAGAGGAGCAGTTTGTCGTTGATGTCGCTTACGATGGCCTCGAAGGTGAGAGTCTGGCGTTGGAGAATGAGTATGACCTGATTTTGTTGGATGTAATGTTGCCCGGGAAGGATGGGGTGGCAATTTTGGAGAACCTGCGCTCGCGTAAAATAGAGGTTCCGATTATTATGTTAACGGCTAAGGATATGGTCGTTGATAAACTCAAAGGGTTTGAGGCCGGTTGCGATGATTATATCCCGAAGCCGTTTTCCTTTGAGGAGTTACTGGCTCGGGTTCGTGCGGTTTTACGCCGTCACAGTAGTAGTGGGAGTAATGTCTTAAACTTCGCAGACTTAACCCTTGATTTGATCTCCCATAAGGTAATTCGCGGTGGAAAAGAGATTGAATTGACGGCGAAAGAGTATTCTCTGATGGAGTATCTTATGCGTAACCCAAATCGGGTTTTGACGCGGACAATGATCACGCAGCATGTCTGGGACTACAATTTTGACAGCTTTACCAATGTTATTGACGTTTATGTTAACTATCTGCGCAATAAAGTTGATCGTGGATTCCCGCAAAAATTGATTCATACCGTGCGTGGGGTTGGCTACATCCTTAAAGAGGGCGACAAGAAGTGAGGCCAGTTGGGGTTCGGGGTAAACTGACAGCCTGGTATATACTGGTCTTTGGGGTGGTGCTTGCCTGCTTTTGCATCAGCATCTACGTGATGATGGAGAGTAAGCTTTTGTGCTCGGTTGACCGCCGTTTGCAGACCATGGCCGAGCTCATTTCAAAAACTGAGCTTTGTGCAGTGCCTAATTTTTTACCCCCTGATTTTGAACGGCGCTTAAACCGGATTTTTGGTACCCGGCCTGTGGGTAAATTTGTTCGGGTGTTGGATCTTGCTGGTGAGATTGGTTCGCGTACAGATAATCTTGAGGAAGACAAAATTCCGGTCAATAAGGACCTTGTCCGTCAGGTCGTTGCCTCGGGTGAGATTGTTTTTGAGACTCAATACCCGTTGGGACCCAAAATACCGATTCGCTTTATCAATTTTCCGGTTAAAAGATTCAACCAAAATAAGGTTCATGGAGTGGTGCAGGTTGGCACCTCGCTCGAATTTGTCCGGGAGTCGATGCGCAACCTTGTGGTCGTCTTTTTAGTTTTGGTTCCAAGTTTACTTTTTGCCGCAGCATTGGTCGGTTTTTTTCTGGCTGGCAAAGCTTTTAAACCGATTCGTGAAATTGCTCGCACGACCCGCCATATCACCGTTAATAACCTGGATGAGCGGATTACAGTGCCGGCGGCCCGGGATGACATCGGTGAATTGGCTTCAACGATTAATGGCATGTTGGATCGTCTCTCTTTGTCGTTTCAAAAAACCACGCAATTTACGGCAGATGCTTCCCATGAACTTAGAACCCCGTTAACAATCATGCAGGGCGAACTTGAGATTGCCCTGCGGGGTGAACGTTCAGTTGAAGAGTACATTGAAACTTTGGGCAGTAGTTTAGAAGAGGTCGAGCGTATGTCGAAGATCGTCAACGATCTTTTGCTGCTTTCAAAGAGTGATATGGGGCATGAGGTGACCCGTCGTGATCCGGTTGATCTTGTGACTCTGCTTGATAGTTTGCTGCCCCATTTTAAGATCTTGGCGGAAGCACAGCAGATTGAACTTAGTAGCTCACTCGTCGAAGTGGACACGGTTTTCGGTGATCAGTTGCGGTTGCGTCAATTGCTGGTCAACCTTTTAACTAATGCGATCCGTTATACTGCCGCTGGCGGGAAAGTTGATCTGACTTTGAGGAATATTGATTCTGGAGTCGAAATTGCAGTAGCTGATACGGGAATTGGGATTCCAGCTGAAGATATCCCGCGAATTTTTGATCGCTTTTATCGGGCCGATAAAGCGCGTTCTCGGCAATATGGTGGTAGTGGGTTAGGTTTGAGCATCGTGAAATCAATTGTCAATGCTCACGAAGGTTCAATTACGGTTGACAGCGTCGTGGGAGACGGATCAGTGTTTAAAGTTACGCTGCCGACTGGCTGATTCCGGTACAACGCCATCAATATTAAGGAAAAATAATTTCTGTCTAATGTGCATGTAATCTTTACCTGTTATCTTGCTCTTTAAGAAACTCCTTATTTCTTCCTTGTTGGCGGCTGACCCCTCCTCCTCCTTGTTTAATTTGCTTATGAAGTAAATTTGGGATCAGCCAAAACACCCCTTGATCATCAGGTTGGTCAAGGGGTGTTTTTTGTTTGAGTTGCAGTCTCTCTCTTTCTTGAAATTTTTCAATGCTTTTGATGGAGGTTTTATTGTGGTATCTCGACGACGTACTAAGTTGATTGTTTGCTTACTTATGATTTCGATGCTGGTTGTCTCCAGTATAGCTTGGGCCGCGCCAATGCCACCGACATTCGCCCCACTGGTCAGCAAGCTGACTCCAGCGGTGGTTAACATTAATACTGAAAAATACACTCAGTCTCGTGGTGGCCGGGGGTTTGATGTCCCTGGCCGGCGGGGGGGGGGTGATCCATTCGATGAGTTTTTCAGTCGTTTTTTCACTCAGCCGGATCGTTATCAACACCGCTCTCAGCAACGACCTGTAAAAAGTCTTGGTTCGGGTTTTATAATTAGTGCAGATGGTTATATCTTGACTAATAATCATGTGGTTACAGATGCAGATGAGATCAAAATAACCCTGTCGGATAAAAAAATTTATGATGCTCGTTTGGTTGGGCGAGATGAAAGGACTGATCTCGCAGTTCTCAAGATTGATGCTGATCATGATCTACCATTTGTGAAACTTGGTGATTCGAGTGCTCTTCAAGTGGGTGATTGGCTGATTGCCATTGGTAACCCTTTTGGTTTGGCGCGCACGGTTACGGCCGGTATCGTTAGTGCTATGGGCCGAGTGATCGGTTCCGGTCCTTACGATGATTTTATTCAGACCGATGCTTCAATTAACCCTGGTAACAGTGGTGGCCCTCTATTTAATGTGAAAGGTGAAGTTGTGGGGATAAACACCGCGATTGTTGCCAGCGGTCAAGGGATCGGTTTTGCGATTCCAGTTAACATGGCGAAAGACCTTTTGCCGCAACTTAAGACCGGAAAAGTTTCGCGTGGTCGTCTTGGGGTCCATATTCAGGAGGTTACAGCTGAGCTTGCTGCCTCTTTTGGGCTTGAGGGAAAACATGGCGCGGTTATCTCCGAAGTTATTGACGAGAGTCCGGCAGAGCGCGCCGGTTTAAAGGTCGGTGATATTATCCTGGCGGTTGATGGTAAAAAAGTAGCAGAGCTGCGGAATTTGCCGCGTATGGTTGCGGCCAAGAAACCGGGTACCAAAGTCAGGCTTGAAATTTTACGGATGGGTGAGTTGCATCAGGTTAAGGTAGTTTTGGATGACCTTGAAAGTGACAATCGTGAAGAGTATTCTCACTCTGTCGATGATCGCTTGGGCGATTTAGGTTTGAGTGTGCGTCAGTTGACTCCGGAAATTGCAGCACGTCAGCGTTTGTCCCTCGATAATGGGGTGGTTATCAGTCGTCTCGAGCCTGATGGTCGGGCCGCGGGAGTTGGCTTGCGGGTTGGAGATGTGGTTTTGATGGTAGATAATGCTCTGGTTAAAACAGTTAAAGATTTTAAAACAGCTCTGCGAGAAGGTAAGGACTCTCTCTATTTGAGATTTCTGATACAGCGCCAGCAGAGTCGCCTGTTTGTCGTTGTCAAGTTGGGTGAATGACGGTGGTTGCGACTGAGACTTTATGGAGATCACTAACCTGTATGCCTAACCCTGGGGTTGAAACCAGAGCGCAGCTCGAAGATGCTCTCTACTCTATCGGTTGCGAAGGTCTCTGGGACCATGTTTTAGACGGTTTTCGGGTTGAAGACTGGTCGGCTGAGAACTTTGAAAGTGATCCCGGTTTTGTTTCGGGGGAGTCAGAGCCGGCTCTTTTAACCGCCTATTTTCCGGTAGCGTCACAGTCTCATTTGGCTGAGCTCTCTTTGAAGCTTGAGGCTCTAAATCTGGTTTCAGGTCCGCCACGTCTAGACGTTGTTGAAAATGAGGATTGGCTTGAAAATTGGCGGCAAAACTTTACCGTGACCGAACTCACTGAAAAGACCCTAGTGGTCCCGACCTGGCAAAAATTGCCAGAGTCGGAGACGCGTATGGGTTTGCGAATTTATCCGGGTCAGGGTTTTGGTACAGGGACCCATGAAACTACCCGTCTGGCCGCGCTCTTTCTGGAACAAGAGCTGGAGCAGGCTCTAACCCCGGTAAATGTTCTTGATGTTGGTACCGGGAGCGGTATCTTGGCTGTTTTGGCGGCAAAAAGAGGGGCGGCTCGGGTGACGGCACTTGATATTGATGAGGATGCCCTGATGAATGCCCGGGAAAATTGTGAACATAATCTGGTTCATGAGCAAATCTCTTTAAGCAGTACTCCGGTGACGGCTCTACAGGACGATTTTAACCTGGTGGTCGCCAATATTATTGCCCCGGTTTTACGGCAGTTGGCACCGGTGTTTCCAACCCTTCTGAAGCCCGGTGGTCGCTTGATTCTTTCAGGTATATTGCTTGACCAGTTGCCAGAATTGACAAAACTCTATACAGAACTTGGCTTTGTGATTAAGGATAGTAAAACTTTTGGCGAGTGGACTGCCTTCATCTGTGAATTTCAGTGATGAATTTAAATCTTTAGGGCTTTAATTTGATGAGCATTAAAACGAGTGATTCTGGTGTCGTCGGTAATCGATCGATGGTGTGGTTGGTTCGTTTCTGGGGGTTGGCCGCCCTATTCTACTGGCTTGATCACACCGTCTGGTTTAAGGTTAGTATCGTTGCCCCTTATGCCCGTTTTTCAGCTACGGTTACCGCGCGACTTCTCACCTTGTTGGGGATTGAGTTCTCTATCAACGGAAGCGCACTAACCCTTTCGGGCAAGAGTTTTGTGGTTGCTGATAGTTGCACTGGCAGTTTTGTGTTTTTGCTGTTGGCGGCTGTGATTGTTAGCTTTCCAGCCTCTTTGCGGGAGAAATTGATTGGCCTTTTGGCGGGTTTTGGCACAGTTGTAGTTCTGAATCTCTTTCGTACTTTGATGATTGTCGTTATTGCCTCAAGATTTTCCGGCAGTTTTTGGGGCCTGCATATTATTGTTGGTCAGGCATTGATTATCGCCGGAACTTTGGGGGTCTTTATCTGGTGGGCAAAAGGGGTTGGTCACGGGCGCACGCTTTTATCTTTAGGTCGTCGTCAGCTCCTTTTGCAGGCAGCCCTCTATGTGGTCGGTTTTCTTTTTAGTTATGCTCTTTACAGCTTTTTTCTTAAAAGCCCACTTGGAACCTGGTTTAAGGGGTTGGTCGTCAGTCATGCAGCATTTATCCTCGGACTTTTTACCGAAACTCTCCAGCAGGGTCAGATTATTCGTTCTGCCGGAAGTTCAATTCGGGTAATTCATGATTGTCTTTCGAGCCCAGTTCTCGTGCTCTTTCTCGGATCATTTTTTATTCTGCCAATATCCTGGCAGAAACGTTTTCTGCTCTATCTTATCTGTTTTTTTCCGCTCTACTATTTCTACCACGTTACTCGAACTGTGACTGCCGTTTGGTTTATGACCGGTGGCCGGGATGCCAATTTTGCCTACAATTTTTTTGGTCAGATAGCCCTGGTTAAAGCTCTACTCATTTTTTCTGTCTACTATTGGGTGGGGATACGTAAACTGGTTACGGTTGCGCGCCAGCTTTATATAGCTCTTGCAGCGATAATTCCCTGTGTCGGAGTTGCTTTGCTGGTCGGTTGGGGTTGGCAACAGCTAGTGTTGTCTTCCGTGGTTAGCTCAGTTTTTGGCAGCGGAAAGTTTTATAATCCGGGGCAGATTGTCAGCATGATGCCAATTTTTCATACCTTTTCCTGGGTATTCTTAGTGTTGACGACGCCGCTTTGGAGTTTGAGGCAGCGTTTTGTTTGGGGGTTGATTGGCTGTTCTGGACTCAACCTGTTTTATGCTCTTATGGTTGCCTCTTTGTTTGTTCTAGAGTTAGCTCCACATCCCTGGCTCATTAAATCAGGCAATATTTTTCTTCCCTTTACCTGTTACTTTGCCTCGTTGTGTTTTGCAATTAGACCTTGCTACCGGTTACCTCAACCGCGAGTCTAGCGACTTAAAGCAATAAAGCAACAACGTCCCCCCCCCACTTTGTATAGATCAGCCAAGTTTGGCTGCGGCATTTTCAGCTGCAAGCATAACGTGGTAACTGAGCGGTGATGAGGTTAAAAGGGGGTGGGTGGCGTATTGCATGACGGCCAGTTGTTCCGCCGTGAGGCGAGCTTGAATCGCGGTTGCAACAATATTCACCATATCAGCTGCGGATTCGCCACCACTGACATGGCCACCGATAATCTCGCCGTTTTCCTGGCGGAAAAGCAGTCTGATTTTCATGTCGGGTATTGATCCGGGCAAGTGTCCGGGGTGACGGTTTGGGGCCGTGACTTCACCGATGATAAAATTTATACCGGCATCTGTTGCAGCTTTGCTGGTTAGGCCAGCGGCAGCAACTGCGCGCCCACCAACTACAGTGCTGAAAGCGCCAAGGGCACCCAAGGTTTCACGTTTGTTTTCATACAAATTGCTGGCGGCGATCATGCCTTCGCTGCAAGCAACTGAAGCTAAACGGATGCCACTCGGCATGCCGGTAATGCAGGAGAACTTTGTTGAACAATCACCTGCGGCAAAGATATCCGGGTCGGAAGTTTGCATGTATTTGTTCACCTTGATGCCGGCTCTGGGGTCAGAGTCAAGGCCACATGCTTGCGCTAGGTCGATATTTGCTTGCGCGCCAATGCCAATGATTACGGCATCAGCCTGAATGGTTTCTCCGTTAGCCAGTTTGACCCCAGCTACATTTTCCTGGCCTGTAATTTCTAGTGCCTGAGAGCTGGTTTTGATTATTACACCAACTTTTTCAAGCTCCTTCTCAATCTCGACACAGAAATCCTCTTCGCAGGCAAGCATCAGGCATCTTGGCAGCATCTCGACAATGGTAACGCTCTTTTCCTGAGTTCCCTTTTTCCCCATCAAGATGATTTGTTCGGCCATCTCCACCCCGATAAAACCGCCACCAATGACCACTACATTTTTGCTCGGTTCCAGTGCGGTGTAGATTTGTTGCAGATGTACAGGATCTTTAGTTATGGTGAAAACATTAGTTTTGTCAATTCCGGGGAGTGGTGGAACGAAAGGTTTTGAGCCGGTTCCAATAATCAGTTTGCTGTAGGTGATCTGTTCTCCATTGTCAAGGAGCACTGTCTTGTTGTCGCGGTCAATGCCGGTAACATTCTGTTGCCGGATGACAATCCCCTGGTCGATGAAACCCTGATCCGGGATGAGGTTTTTTTCGACTTGACCCATAATCCCATAGATGTATGGAATGCCGCAGGGGACCGGGGTTTTGTTGACGTTTCTAATGACGGTAACACTTTTTTCGGGGGTTCTCTTTTTCAGGGTTACAGCGGCCATAAGTCCAGCCGCCGATCCACCAATTATTACGACATCACTTTCCATGAAAATATCTCCAGTTATTTGCGGTCAATGGCCGCGCTAGTTTTTGGGTTGTTTATATTAATGAGGTATATCTATTATTGAATCTCATTCATGACTACGCTAAAATTGGGGAATTGTCAAGATTTTATTGTGGTTATTTTGAGGGGGGCAAAAAATGTGAAATCTTGACTTGTATGATGCGATTAAGTGAGGTTTTTGATACTTTAAGTTCCATGTTGTCAAGTTTAACCAGAGCTCCAGGTTCCGGGATTTCGCCAAGGTGGTCGAGAATCAGGCTGGCAAGATTATCGTAGGTCAAATCTGAAGAAAATTTAATTACGGGGATCTCCTGTTCAATTCTTCTTAGCGAGATGGTTCCGGGCACAAGATAGCTATTGTCGCCCAAAGAGGTGATTGGTGATGGAGTGTTCCGGTCAGTTTCATCAGCTAGGTGGCCGACGATCTCGCTGACGATATCGTCCCGACTTAAAAGTCCTTCGACTCCGCCATACTCATCGACAACTATCCCTAAGCAGATGCGATGTCGTCTGAATATTTCCAAGAGGTCATCCAAGGTTGCCGTTTCTGGAAAAAAATGAACCGGCCGGAGCAGTGGTTTTAACGAAAATTGTTTTCCTGTACGCCGGAAGAGGTCTTTAATGTGTAAAATACCGATAATATTCTCTGTCTCCCGGTCGTAGACCGGATAGCGTGAAAAACCATTTTTCCTGATAACTTCGTTAATTTTTTTCAAGGGTGTGTCTAAAGCTAATGAGATTATTTGAGCTCGTGGTTTCATGACCCCACGAGCCCGGGTTTTGTCGATGTCGAGAATGTTGGCCAGCATGGAGCTTTCGCTCTTCCTGAGCAGGCCTTCTTGTTGTCCAGTGATTATTATGCTTTTTAGCTCTTCATCTGAGATACCTGGAGGCTGAACTTTCTTAGGCATTCCCATTAGGTGAAGCAGCAGGTTTACGGCCAGAGCGAGAAAGCGGTTTACCGGCATTAAGATGGTAATAAATAAATTCAGGGGCAGGGCAGCTTTGAGGCTGATACTTTCAGAGTGACTTGCAGCATAGGTTTTAGGGGTTATTTCCGCTCCAATCAGAAGGATTGCGGTGACTGCAACAGTTGCGATGATTATTCCGCTGTCACCCCAAATCTCAATACATATCCGCGTTGCCAGGGCGGACGCTGCGACATTGGCAAAGTTGTTGCAGACTAAAATTGTGCTGATAAATTCACGGGGTTGTTTAAGGATTTTATAAAGTACTTTAGTGGCGCGCGGATGGTCATTGGCGAAACGTTTAAGGCGGTGGTGCCGTAAGCTGAAAAGAGCAGTTTCGGTGCCTGAGCATAGGGCTGAACATAGAATCAGAAAAAAAAAGAGGGCGATTTGTGAAAGCTGACTGATTTGATCCATAGTTTTTGACTATTTCCTTTACAAAAGAGGCGCTATAGACTATTTTTTGTGGTTGCAAATGTTGGGGAGTATAGGGCAAAATCACCAAATACCCCGATTGTTACAACTGGGTTTTTTATAATAACTTGGAGAGTAATTAATGTCTACAGTTAATAATAAGGTGCAAGAAGAAAAAAATAGTGTTGACGATGGTCCCAAACCGGGCCAGGAACAGGCGAGTGGTGGTCTTTTCGGGCGCCTGTTCGGGCGCCGAAAAAAAAATGTGGATAATGACGCTGATAAGGTTGATGGCAGAGCTTCAGCAATTAATGAAAGTGAACTTCCAGGGGCCGATGGGGTTTGGCAAGAGTCTCCGACAGGACTGCCTGTGGAAGGCCTTGATGGAGTAGTCTCTGAAGTTGCTCCAGAGCGAGAGGCGAAGCGATTTAACCAGGAAAATGCTCCAGAAACGGTTGTTCCTGGGGAACCGCTTACAAGTGCGGGTGAGGTTGAATCTGTTACTTTGCAAAGTGTTGGTTCAGAGGTGGCTGCGGGTGTTTCGAAAGAGTTTGATCAGCCGGGCACCTCTGTCGATGGATCAGTTCTTGAAGGGGACTCTGGATTAAATTCAAGTCCGGAGACGGTTGAGGAGCAAAAAGGTCTCTTTGCTCGCCTTAAAAGCGGGCTTGCCAAAACCAGAAAACAGTTTGTTGGCACTCTAGATAATCTTTTTTATGGCGATAAGGAGATAGACGAGGAGTTTTTGGAAGAGTTAGAGGAGATTCTTCTGACTTCAGATCTCGGAGTGAAAACCAGCTATCGACTCTTTTCCCAGATTGAGGAGAAAGTAACCCATAAAGAGCTTGAGAACCCAGCTCACCTGCGTGCTTTCCTTCAAGGTGAGATTGGTGCCATTCTGCAGCGTTCTGAAGTGGCCTGGGAGATTGATGCAAAACCCTATGTTATTATGACTATCGGGGTTAATGGGGTCGGCAAGACTACAACTATTGGTAAGTTAGCCTCGATCTTTACCAAACAGAAGAAAAAGGTGGTTTTGGGTGCCGCAGATACTTTTCGTGCCGCAGCTGTCGAACAGCTTATGGTCTGGGCTGAACGGGCTAATGTGCCGATTGTTAAACAGAAAATGGGTGCTGACCCAGCAGCGGTGGCATTTGATACGGTGCAGTCGGCAATCAAACGTAAAGCTGATATCGTTATTGTCGATACCGCTGGTCGCCTTCATACTAAGGTTAACCTGATGGATGAGTTGAAGAAGATTCAGCGAGTTCTAGGGAAGGCACTGCCGGGGGCACCGCATGAGGTACTCTTGGTGTTGGATGCTAATACCGGTCAGAATGCAATCTCCCAGGCGAAAATGTTTCATCAGGAGATTGGGGTTACCGGTTTGGTTATGACCAAACTTGACGGTACCGCTAAAGGTGGGGTGATTGTCGGGGTTTGTGATGAGCTTAAAATCCCGGTTCGTTATATTGGCATTGGCGAGAGTATCGCTGATTTGCGAGCATTTGACTCCAATGATTTTGTTGATGCACTGTTTGATAAGGTTTGATCCTATTTTCGGGCAGCCTTCAAGCTTGTTGCCGACTGGCGGTTAACTATGTCACGTGAAACTCAACTTGATATCCATGAGATCGATAAGCTTCTGGATGATGATGATTTTATTGATGACTTCGACTTTTCAGCAGATTCAGACGATCAGTTTGTTGATGAAGGTGGTGCAGTCTGGGAGGAGTTGGATGATGATCTTGAGGGTGAGCCGGCTGGTGATGAGCCCGCTGAGGAGACTATTGCAGAGCCCCCCTTAGAGGTTGAAGGTCTCGTTACCGGGGTTGCGGATGAACCGGTTGCGCAATTGGATCTGGATTTGGGTGATATTGATCTTGGTCGGAGGCCGGGGGCCAAGAGTGCAGGACGGGTCGTAAAGGTTGCCATAGGCACTGTTGTTCTGCTCTGGTTAGTGCAACTTTCTGGGGTTGTTTATCTCTTGCAAAGACCGGTTGTTATTCGTGATACTATCCAAGTTTTGGCACCAGAAACGACAGTTTTTTCGGCATCTGAGGCCATAGTTTCAGTTTCTGATTCAGCAGCTGAATCGGGAATCCTGAAAGTGCCGGATGAACCCGATATTTTTATTTTCACCCCCTATATCCAGCTCTACTCACTCGATGGTCTCAAGGTCTTTAGTGTTGAAATTGAAGTTACTCAATCTCAAAAGAGTGGTCGCCTGACGGATGCTGAAAAGGTCAGGCTTAAGGAGAGTTTAAGATTGGTACTTGCAAATTCGGTTTCTGGACGTCTCCGCGAAGAGGTGGTTGATTTTGACTCTTGGCTCGCTGCGATGATTGTGCCTCATATCGAAAATTATTTCACTGAGCGTGAGGTTGATCTTGAGATGATTAAAGTAGGGGTGCATAACCCTTTTGTGCAGTGACTCCTATGCCGGTTGGGCCGGAGGATAAACCGTGGCTTGATCTGATCGAACTGGCTCAACAGTTATCTCCGGTTTGGGTCGCTTGTTCTGGTGGAATTGACAGTCTTTGGCTTTTTCATTTCTTTAAGAATGTCGCTGCGATCAATGTCCGCCCAGTTTTTTTTGACCATCCTGGTGTCTATCCCGAGGAGCGCAGTGCCGCTCAAATTGTGGTAAATTCAGAAGCTGGGGTTGTGGTTGAATTTTATCAATCTGAGATGATTGCAGTTTGGAGTGATGAGCACAAAGAGCGTTGCTATAGCTGCAAGCATCACCTGTTCACTCGTGCCGTCAGTTTGGCTGAAGGCACAGTAACGATCTGTGACGGAACTCATTTAGGTGATGCGCCTGAGCGTCGGCCGGGGATGCTGGCACTGGCTGAACTTGGCATCTTAAGTCCGCTCAGGAGCTGTGGTTGGGATAAAAATATGATTAGGGCGGCCGCTCGTGATGCCGGTCTCAAAGCTTGGAATCAGCCCGCCCGGGCGTGCCTCGTGGTTGATGGGAAGATGGGGATTTAGGTGAATTGTGAATCGTGATGAACTGAAAAATATTCTCGCTGAACTTCAGCGAGGTGAGCGGCGCGTAGATGACGTTGCTGAGTTGCTTGAGCATCTCCCTTTTCGTGATCTTGGTATCGCCCATTTAGATACCCACCGGGGCTTACGTTCGGTTATGGGCGAGGTGGTTTTTGCTTTGGGGAAGGAGGTTGCTGATATTAAGGTGATCCTTCATGGCCTGCTTGAGTCTGAAGAGAACATTCTTGTGACCCGTCTTGAAGCTCATAAAGCAGAGCTTTTACAGTCTGAATTCCCCGAGTTTGAATACCATGCTGCTGGACAATATTTTGTCAAGATGGGTCGGGAAATTCCGGTTCAAGGGCGAGGTACAGTTCTGATTGTTACCGCCGGAACCTCTGACTTAAGGGTTGCGTATGAAGCTGAAATAACCCTTAGAATGATGGGTCAAAGATGTGAAAAGTTAGTTGATGTTGGAGTTGCCGGGATTCACCGGTTGTTGGCTTATCGTGAAAAACTAATGGCGGCTGAAGTGTTGATTGTAATTGCCGGGATGGAGGGGGCTCTACCCAGTGTGGTTGCCGGTCTGGTCGATCGGCCAGTCATAGCGGTGCCCACCAGTGTTGGTTATGGTGCTGCTTTTGGTGGGGTCGCGGCTCTTTTAGGGATGCTCAACTCCTGCGCCGGAGGGGTTGGGGTGGTTAATATCGATAACGGTTTTGGTGCCGCCTATCTTGCTGGTCTAATTAACCGAGGGTGAATATTGCGGGTTGCCGTCATAAATTTTCTGCGGTGCCCGTGCCGTCCACTTCTGAAGGGAACAGAGCTAAAGATTGGTCCCCGCTTTTCGGCAGTTTGTTGTTTTGCTTCGTTCGAATGGGGTCAAATCATGACAATGGCTGTTGGTAGTACTTCGATTTATCCGACCATCTCGACATGCCATCGTCAAGAGTTGACCCCATTTGTTCTCGCTTATTTACCCTGAAAAACTGCCGGTCTTTTCTCGACGAAGGCTTTTAAGCCTTCTCTGGCATCTTCACTGGCGAAAGCTTTCATGAAAGCATCCTGCTCAATCTGCATGGCGGTTTCAGTGTCTTGGTTGTAGCCGCGGTAGATCGCTTTTTTTGCTTGAGCGATACCAATAACTGCTTTGGTGGCCATTTTTTCGGCAAAAGCGATCGTTTTTGCGTCAAGCTCATCTCCCGGCATTAACTCCTGGACAATTCCTAGCTCCAAGGCTTCCTGCGGGTTGAGATTCTTTGCTGTAGCGATTAAGTAGAGAGCTTGTTTGGCTCCCAGCAAGCGTGCTAAACGTTGGGTGCCACCGGCACCTGGAAGGATTCCCAGTGTGGTTTCGGGTAGGCCTAGGGCCGGGACCTTGGTTTTATCCTTAATGGTTACGCTTTCAGCCATGAAGCGGAAATCACAGGCCAGCGCCAGTTCAAGGCCGCCGCCTAAAGCGTAGCCTCCGAGTGCGGCAATAGTAAGTTTTGGCATATCTTCAAGTTTTTGGTTGACGCGTTGCAATTCGCCGGAGATTTCCCAAGCGTCGTATGCAGTCATTTCATTGAACATCTTAATATCGGCACCGGCAATGAAAAATCCAGGAATTTCACTTTTGATCACCAAAACCTTGGCGGCATCATTTTCGGCAATGTCATCAAAAGCTTGGTCAAGTTCAGCGACGATGGCCTTATTCAACGAGTTTGCTGGGGGCCGGTTAAGGCTGATAATTCCAACACCATTTTCAACACTGATTTTTAAAAATTCGTAAGCCATCTTTTTTGCTCCTCTACTTTTTTGAAAAGTTATAAACATACTATTGTCACAGTAAAATAAGACCGGCTACTTAGCATATTTGCTTTGCTGGTTCAAGTGGAAAAGTTTCTAATTAAAGTAAGGGAAATAGTTGGAGAAATAGTTTTTTTGCAGATGTTTTTTGACTTTAAGACTACTTACGTTTTAGTTTTGTATTCGCTTTTGAGTGTTAAAATTGTTTGACTGTATAGAAATAATAGTATATTACGATAAAATTAGTTTTGTTGCAGGTTTTGATCGGTTTTGACCGGGGGTTTAGAGTATTGTTTGAGGGCTTACAAAGACTTGGTCGCTTGGGATTGAGCAGTTTGGAGAGTATGGGGCGTTCAGCCCTTTTTCTGTTCTGGACCCTGCGTGGGGCACTGTTGCCACCGTATAAGTTGAGACCGGTTTTGCGGCAAATCCAAGTGATTGGCTCGGGCTCTTTTCTCGTCATAATGTTTACTGGAGCTTTCGTTGGTATGGTGCTCGGTCTGCAGGGCTATTATACATTGAGTAAATATGGTTCATCCAGTGCCTTGGGGGCTGCAGTGGCTTTGAGTTTGATCCGTGAACTTGGTCCTGTGTTGACGGCTTTAATGGTGATTGGCCGAACTGGTTCTGCGATGTGTGCTGAATTGGGGATAATGCGGATCTCCGAGCAGATAGATGCCTTGGATTGTATGGCAATCGATCCTTATCGGTATCTGGTGGCTCCTAAACTTATTGCCGGTTTGCTTTCTATCCCACTATTGACAGCGGTTTTTAATGTTGTCGGGGTTTTTGGTGGTTATATGGTTGGGGTTGTTCTTTTGCACGGTAATGGTGGTGCCTATGTAGCAAGTATGAGCTCTAGTATCACCACTATTGACCTGAAAATGTGTTTTGTTAAATCGGTCTGTTTCGCTTTTTTACTGGTTTGGATTTGTGCCGAGCATGGTTTCTGGGTTAATCGTCGTGCCTGGGGCTTTGGCGCCGAAGGGGTGAGTCGGGCCACGACCTCCGCAGTTGTAGCCTCATCGGTATCAGTTCTTGTGGCGGACTATGTTATTACTTCGTTGATGTTGTAAATTTAATGACTCAATCACTATTTTCTATAAGACTTGTCGATATCCATAAAAGTTTCGGATCGCAACCGGTGTTGCGTGGAGTGAATCTTGATATCGAGAGGGGTGAGACTACGGTAATATGCGGTGAGAGTGGACAGGGTAAGAGTGTCCTCTTAAAGCACATTCTTGGTCTCGTAAAGCCAGATCGGGGCCAGGTCTTGGTTGAGGGTGAGGATATAAGTCGCCTTAAAGGGGCATCGTTAAATCGTTTGCGGACCCGGTTCGGGGTTCTTTTTCAAGGGGTGGCACTCTTTGATTCAATGAATGTTTTTGACAATATTGCTCTGCCTTTGCGTGAGCGCAGTCGTCTGTCTGAGCCTGAGGTCAAAATTAAAGTTGAAAAGTCCTTGCAGATTATGGACCTTGAGGGTAGTGCGGGAAAATTTCCTGACCAATTGAGTGGGGGGATGAAAAAACGGGTTGGGTTGGCCCGGGCTCTGCAGCTTGAGCCCGACATTCTACTTTTTGATGAGCCGACGACAGGTCTTGACCCGGTAAAAAGTCACGATGTCTACCGCCTTTTTTTTTCGACCCAGAAGCGGTTGGGCTATACCAGCGTTATCGTTAGTCATGATATCCCCAAGATTTTTAACCTCGCTGATAAGATTGCTATCTTGCATCAGGGTGAAGTTCGGGCCTGTATGACTCCGGATGAACTTCAACGTAGTCGAGACCCGTTTGTGCAGGATTTTATTGTCAGGGTTATGGGAAAAGCGTACAATGTTAAAGACGAGATTGGAATTAAAGGAATGGTATGAAAAAATTTAATGTGGAGATGTCGGTTGGGGCCTTTATGGTGGTGGGCTTACTGGCGGTCGCTTATTTGACTCTTAACCTCGGAGGTCTTGAACTTTTCGGCGGTGACTACTATAAAGTACATGCCAGCTTTACTTCTGTCAGTGGTTTGAAGAGTGGTGCTCGAGTTGAGATCGCTGGGGTTCAGGTTGGCAAGGTTGCTCAGATAGTGCTGGTCGATGATCAGGCCAAAGTGGTACTGGCGCTCAAGCACGAGGTCCAAATTGGTAGTGATGTTTTTGCCTCAATTAAAACTCAAGGGATTATTGGCGATAAATTTGTTCAGCTTACTCCAGGAGTTGAGGAGGACTATCTTCAGGATGGCTCAGAGATAACCGAAACTGAGTCTGCGGTTGACCTTGAGGCACTAATCAGTAAATACGTTTTTGGTAAGGTAGAGTGAGGGCTACATGTTAATGAAAATTCTGAAAATCTCAATTTTATGTTCTTTTCTCCTGTTCAACGGAGTTATGTTGAGTCCCAATTATTGTCTGGCTGGCTCTGTGGTTGAGGTTGTGGCGTTGGACGATGAGTTTGCTGAGTACGATGAATCTACTGCAGAACTAAGTGATCCGTTTGAGAGCGTGAATCGTGCGGTTTTTACTTTTAATCACAATCTGCATTTGTGGTTGATGGAACCGACTGCCAAAGCCTATCGGCAGGTGACACCGAGTATATTTCGGACCGGGGTCGTAAATTTTTTTAGTAACCTGGTTGAGCCGACCCGGATGCTGAACTCTCTTTTGCAGGGTCGCTTTGTTGAGGCACGAGATACCTTTCTCCGTTTTCTCTTAAATAGTACGGTTGGGGTTTGTGGCTTAATGGATCCGGCAACCTATGATGATATGAAACTTAATGAGCGGCGTTTCGCTACGACTTTGGCCCATTACGGAATCGGTGGCGGTCCATACTTGGTTTTGCCTCTGTATGGTCCAAGTAACCCAAGGGGAATCGGAGGTTTGGTCGGTGATGCATTAACCTCACCGCTTTTTTACCTACTCAATGCGGATCCGGTAGTTGTGGTTGCGGTTGAAGCCTCGAAAGCGATCAATAAAACCTCGTTTAAATTAGGTGAATATAAAAAAATGTTGAGTGGTGCACTTGATCCTTATATTGCAGTTCGCAACGCTTTTACTCAGCATCAGCAGCAATTGATAAAATGAAAAATGAAAAATTTGAGAATTGGGGTAATAGTATGAAGTGTGGTTGGCGGGTTGCTTTGATGAGCCTTGCGTTTTTATTTATATTTTCAGCTCTTTCCCCAGCCCATCTTTTGGGGGCCGATAAAGGTCCAAAAATACAGCTTAAGGCGAGCATCGACAAATTACTGCTGGTGTTGCGAGACGAGAATCTTAAGGGGGTTGAAAAACGTGAACTCCGGCGTGAGCGGATTGCCGAGGTCGTTTTTTTGCAATTTGATATGTCGCGTATGGCGAAGTACTCTTTGGGTCGTGGTTGGCGTGACTTGAATAAGCTTGAGCGTGATCAGTTTACCGATCTCTTTAGAAAGCTTATGGCTAAAAGTTATGTTTCAACAATTGATGCTTATGCCGGTGAAGAGATCTCTTATCTCAAGGAAATTGTTAAGGGTGATAAAGCTGAGGTCAGAACTGTGGTTGTCGGTGGCTCTAAGGAGATTCCTTTAAGCTATAAACTCATGCTCAGTGACGGACGCTGGTTGATTTATGATGTGATTATCGAAAACGTCAGCCTAGTGCGAAACTATCGCAGCCAATTAAGTCCGATTATTAAAAAATATGGTTTTGCTGGCCTGGTTGAACGGATGGAAAAGAGAATTGCTTTAGCTGGGACCAAAAAGGATGGTTGAGTCAAGATCATCTTGCAAGGTTGATTTCAACTGGCAGAAGTCGCCGGTGTTCCATTTTTGTGCTCTCTCAGATTGGGATATCTTTCTGAATTTAACTCTCGTCACTGAGATGTCTGCTGGTAGTCTTCTCTGGGCTGAAGGGGAGCGCAGTAATTCGTTTATTTGTGTGATGAGCGGGGCTTTGGAGGCACTTAAGCGGACTCCAGATTGGGGTAAACCTGTTATTATGGCTCAATTTCTCCCGGGGATGAGTGTTGGTGAACTTGTCTTTGATGGTGTGAGCGAGCACTCAACTACTCTGCAGGTAGTAGAAAAGGCCTCTCTCTTAATCTTGGGTGAGTCACAAGCAAAAACTCTACTGCAAGATTCACCGGCTACTGCCGCAAAAATATTGCGGGGTGTGGCCTATTTGCAGCTTGAACGTTTGCGGCAGGCCAATCGACGCCTGGTTACCCTTTTTTGATGATCCAAATGCATTGCGACTGCTTGCGACGCCATCCCGGAACTTTTTACGAGTGCATCATCAATAATGTCTGAAACCAAAACATGTAGACGTTTTTATCTTCCTCTCTTGCTTATTTGTATTATGCTCGGGCTCGTCTTGGCTTTGCCGCAGCTCCCACAGTCTGATTTACGGACTCGTTTGGTCGATGAGTTTTCCCAAGTGTTACAACATCCCTGTCAGGTCCATAAGGTGAATTTGCAGGTTTTCCCCCGTCCCGCGATTGTGGTGCACGGTTTTACTGCAAATGTCGCAGAATTCAGCCTTAAAGTCGCTACTCTAAATCTCGATTTTTCTCTATCTTCGTTTTTTGCACTCGCTCCCGAAGTTGTTGGTGTCCATTTGCGAGGGGTAGTCATGAAGACTCCTTTTGTGAGTTTGTCAGCTTCTGATACTGGGTCGGTTGCTGGTCAGCATATAGGGTCAGCTCCTGTTTCTCTGGTCTCTGTAAACTCAGCAATTCGGATGCAAGCACCACAGCTACAATATTTGTACTTGCATGATGCGGCCTGCACTTTAACGAAAATTCCCGGTTTGAATGACCCTTTGCTTTTTAGTGAGCTCGATGGGAGCTGGCAGATTTCGTCACATAATTCAAGTGAAAGTCTTAATTTGTCAGGAGCCTGCAATGGTGGTCGGGGTGCACTTAAGGTTACTTGGTATGAAATCTCTGGCTCAACTGATGATAATCTGGAGAAATCACTGAATCAAGTTGGTGATCGTTTAGATATATCATGTAAATTGGATGATATCTCTCTGCCGAGCTATGAAATGGCAGCATTGTTCGGTGCAAATGTGAGTTGGAAGGCCAGTGTTGTTAAAGGTGATCTTGAGTTTGATGTTAATGGTGATCCCGGTGCTGGTCTAAGATTTTCGGGTAAGTTTGCGGCGGCTGATCATTCTGTTGCAATGTATGATGCAATTTTGGATACTGAAAAAATTTACTCACAGGGAGCTATTAAAGTGGCTCTTGCCGGTTTTTTTCAACGTCGTGACGGCTATGTGAATATAAAGAGCGCCGCCTTGGAGTACCCTGGGGCAGCCACGTTATTTTCTCGTGGTCTGGTTCGTTTTGATGAGCCCATCTTTGTAGACCTAGTTAATGATTTAAAAGTTGAGGATCTTAATCTACTCAGCCGCAGGCTTCCGGGCCTGGTTGTTCCCGGTTACCAAACTGAAGGTCAGTTAGCTGGTGAGTTAAAACTGGTTGGGAACCCGCTGGCAGCCCCAGTTTTGCAGGTTAAATTAAAATCTGACAAGATAGTTTTGCAAAGAGATGGGAGTTCTACTCCTCTTCTCGAAAATTCACTCGCACCTGACGTTAGTGCTATGGCTGACAGTTCACCCGCTTTAGATTTTAGGGATCGGTTTGCGAAAATGTTGAGAGCTGTGGCAAAATGGGAGTGTCTGATAAGGAGCGATTGTTGGATTGGCACTTTAGTTTTGCCACAGCTAACCATCTCGGATGTTTCTCTCTTGGCGGAAAAGAGTCTGGTGCAGGTTGAGGTTGAGCGTTTGGTGGCGCATTTCGGAAACTCTGGTCAGTTACGCCTGTCACTTTTTATCGAAAATCTTTTGCACGACTCCCATTGGCAAGCCTCTTTAATTGCTGAAAAATTTGATCTTAAGCCCTTTAGTAAGACCCTCATGCTTAATGGAATTTTAGATGCATCGTTGGTCGGTGGTGGTTTGCTGGATAGTGACTCTGAACTGATTGCAGATCTTACTCTTAGTGGTAAATGGAGGTTGCGTAATGGTGTATTTAATAACTCTCCTCTTTTTAATACCTTTCTCCATTTTTTAGAAGAGCAAGAGCGGGGCCGGTTTGCCCTAGGTTTTTCTGATTTTGCGGGCAAGTTTGGGTTGCGAGATCGAGTATTACGGTTTGATCACCTAAAACTCATCTCTGCCGGAAATTTGGTTAATGCTGGCGGCCGATTTTTTATTGATAGAAAGCGACTTAAATTTAGTGGTCAGTTCCTTGCTGAATCATTCCCCCCATTGTCATTTATCCTTGTTGGTGATAGTGCCAACCCATCATTCCAGTTGCAATATTTAGGTGATGATTGATGTAGGTCTTGGGCTTCATCAATGATTATGACAATTTGGGTTCCATGCTTTGCTTGCTCTAAAAGGAAGTCGCGAAATAGGCGAATTAATTGGCCCTTTGCTTTGATGCTGTAGAGCAGGGTTTACAGGGCCTTCCGATGGGAGTGACTGGGGGAAAAGTATTGGGGGTCAGGCGTTATGCGGAAAGGCGCATCCTGAAAACCGAAAAAAGTTAAATAGTCCACTACCTAACTCCCTGAAACTTGATTGTAAACCATTTGCACGCGTTGATAGACTTGATGCCATCCGGTTTCGCTAAGAATTTTTTTAAGCTGGTGGCAACAGTTGAACTGCTGTTCCCTAACCCTGTTCAACTGTATTGTCAGGGCATTTTCAAGGTTGCTCAGAAATGGCTTCTCATGTTCTATCTCCAGGGTGTCGGGTCCGGTCAGTGGTGGGGTTGGAATACAACTTACCAAACCTTCAGAGACAGCTTCTTCACTGACTAGTTCGCGAATGCCGGGTAAGTCTGTGACCACGACTCGACAGTCACAGGCTAAGGCCTCTAAGAGAACTAAAGGTAAGCCTTCGTAGAAAGAAGGCAGGGCCATGATGTGGGCTCGCTGGAAACGGGCTGCAAGTTCGGTTTGACTAAGGGCACCTAAAAGCTGAATTTGTGGGTTGGAGGCAACTAAGGCGTAAATCTCCTCAGCTTCCGGACCGTCGCCGCTCCCTGCAAGCCACAAGATTGCTTTCTCGCTTAATTTGTTAAAGGCTTTAATGAGCCACAAAACTCCTTTTGCCCGGCTCAGCTTACCCGCATAGATGATGGTTGGCAGGTTCTCTTTGGCACAGTAATCGCGACAGAAGAGATCCTGGCGGTACCCGGTTCCGGTGACGACAACTCGTTCAGGTGGAAAACTATATTTATCTAGGACTTTAAGGCGCTGATCATGGTTTAGAACCATTACCTTATCGACTGGTCTCACACCTTTAATAATGGCCGGGGCCAGTTGCCGGGCGAGTTCCAGTTGGCGCAACTCGGTACCATGCACTGAAGTGACCAGTGGAATTGTTGGGAACAATTCTTTACATAGTGCGGTCATAATCCAGAGATGGTGGGAGTGAATAATATCAGGTTTGAATTTCTTTACCGCTTCAATCAGGGTTTTGCTGAAAGCCACCCGGTAGCGTTTTAGGCGCTCAGGGTTAAAGCTCGAAAATCGAGTGCTCGGGTAGGGCATTACATCGCTCATTCCCGCAACCGGAAAGGGGAGTGAGCTGTTTTCGAAACGGGTTGCAAAGACTCTGCCAGCATTGAGGCCCAGGTTGGTTTCATGAACCCGCATGGTCTCCGGGATCCCACAAACCACAGCCTGTTCAATATTTATTGCCGCAGCTTCACGGACTAGAGCTTGAAGGTAGACCCCGCTCCCGGTTTTTCCTGGTATCTGCGATAAGCAGTGTAGGATACGCATATCAGGTGGAAGTGATTAAGTAAGGCTTTCCCATGCCTTGACCGCAGCTTGGCGACCCTGATTTATGCAGTCTGGAATCCCGATTCCACGATATCCGGCTCCTGCCAGATAGAGGCCCTTGTAGGTTTTAGTGATCTTGTCGATAGCTTCGAGACGTTCCAAGTGTCCCATGATGTATTGTGGCATCCCCTGCATCCAGCGGTAGACCCAGCTTTTTTGCGGGGGGCTGCTGATATTCATGATTGTGCTAAGTTCCTCGCGGACCATTTTAATCATCTCCTGGTCGCCCAAAGAGACGAGCTCTTGGCGATGAGCTCCGCCCACGAAAGCTCTCAACAAAACCATACCTTCCGGGGCACGGTGATCCCACTTGATCGATGACCAGGTGACTGCCATGATCCGGCGATTTGCAATTTTCGGGACAATAAACCCATAAGCATCCAGTGGGTGCGGGATCGCTTTACGTGGGAATGCCAGAGATACAGTTGCCGAAGAGACATAGGGGATTTCGTCAAGCAGGTCGGAAAGCCTGGGCAACTCATTTCGGAAAAAATTGGCCGCGGCATAGGTCTCAGTGGTGACAATGACAGCATCAGCGTCAGTGCTTTCCTGGTTTTTTTCTTCGATCAACCAACCGCCAGTTTGTGACGGTCTGATTTGTGATATTTCCCGGTCGGGGTGGAGATTATCACTGCCGATTACCTTTTCAAGTTCATCAACCAGGCGGCCCAAACCATCATTCATTGAGATAAAGAAGGTTTTTTTGGGGCCGCTGGGCGCGGGCCGGTTTTTCATCATTGCGACCATCTTTTTTTGACGTTTGAGCATGCCGATGATGAGGCTGCCGCCGTCCTGTTCCATCTCCAAAAACCGAGGAAAGGTGCTTAACAGGCTCATGTTTTCCGGGTCACCCGCATGGATTCCACCAATCAGAGGCTCGGCGAGTTTATCAAGAGCTTCTTTGCCTAAACGGCGGCGGACAAAAGAGGATAGGGTTTCGTCGCCAGCCTCCTTACGTTTCGGGACCAAAATGTCACATGCCATGCGAATTTTGCCGGGCCAGGAGATCAGTTTTGAGAGTATGAAAGGGATGGGTTTAGTCGGTACCATCATCATCACCCCTTCGGGTAGACGATGTAGGGCGTTGTTGTCATAGACAAAGGTGCCGGTGGCTTGACTGCTGGTATTTAAGAGCTCACCCTCTAATCCTAACTCCTTGATCAGTTGTAGAGCCCAGGGTTTCTCAACGATAAAGCAGTCTGGGCCACCCTCAATTAGATAAGGGTCATCTTTTTTAGTTATAATCTTCCCCCCCATCTCTGGAGCTTTTTCAAAGAGCTCAATCTTGATCGGGGTGTCGGTCTGGCGAGATTTTTGGGTTAGTTCATAGGCTGCAGCGAGACCGGTGATCCCGCCGCCGATAATGGCGTATTTTTTAGGTGTCATCATAAGTAGTTATCTCTTTTTTATGAAGTCTGTAAGCATGGCGATGAAATCGTCATCGGCGTTGGCTGGTTTTGAACGGCAGAGGTTAAGATCATTTTGGGCACAGAAATCTTTTAATTCAAGATCGAGGTCGTAAAGGGTTTCCAGGTGATCCATACTGAAACTTACTGGTACCACCATAACGTTGTGAATTCCCGCTAGCTTAAGTTCAAGTAAATGTTCTTCGATTTCCGGTTTAAGCCAGGCTCCGGGAATGTTGCCTTTGCTCTGGTAAGCCAGAGAGGTCTGGCAATCAGGCAGAAGCTTGATTACAGCATTGACGTTGGCAGTTATCTCATCCACATAGGTATCACCCTTGTCAATGTAGCTCTGAGGGATATTGTGGGCTGAAAAGATGAGTTGGGTGTCGGTTGCGCCAAGTTTAAGTCCGTTTATTTTTGCGGTATGCAGAATCCTGTCAACCAGAAGTTGGTTGTAGGCATCCCCCTGGTACCACCCCTCCATGCGTTTAAGTTTGAGTTTGCTGTTTGCGGTGACCTCTTCGAGAGTTTGGTAGTATGCTGCAGAACTTATGATTGATGAGTGGGGTGAGAGGGAGATTGCCAGGACTTCAGTTACGCCCTGTGCCGTCATTTCAGCCACCACATTTTCAATGCTTGGTTCAGCATAACGAAAAGCCAGAAAAACTGGTAAGCCATCTATCTTTTGCGCCAGTTTAGCTTGAATCTGACGACATATTGATGGCAGTGGCGAGCCCCCGCCGATGGCCTGGTACTTCTTCTCGACCCTAGGCAAAAGCCCCGGAGGCAACTGGTTGCGGCGGAGCAAGCGGAGCATGAAAGGTTCAATCTCCGCAATGCTTTCTGGCCCGCCGTAGGCCATTAGTAAAACTGCTTCACTCATATTTTTTATTACCTGTTTTGTAACTATTCAGAGTGCCAGATTCAAATTATTTCGATGCGGGGACAGACCTCTAGGCAGGGCTTTAGCCCAAGCCGGGCTGAGCTCTGTCCCCTTCGAATAAATGACAGCCAGGTTGTTCGCCGCTAGGTGAACGTTCTGATGCCGGAATTTAAACGGTACGAGTGGGCGAAGCGATGTTCGCACCATTTGCTATGGCTTTATGATGAAAACGCTGAATAGTTACCCTATTATTATTTACCCAGCATGCCCTCTTTTAGATCACCATCAGCGGGATTGTCACCCAGCCAGATCGCCCAGAGGGCTTGCATGAAATCTTTGCCAGGAATGGTGCCGTTGGTTTTATCGTTGATTGTAACAGTAGTTCCTTCACCTGGGGTGTAGCTCAGGGTGATGCGATCATTTTCAACTAGGTCTTTGGCAAAAAAGGCATTGAAGGTCTCAATTTGTTGGTTAAGTTTGTATAGTTTTTCCTGGGAATTATTGAAAAAACCATCTTGCCAGCCAGTAACGATCTTTTCCTGGCTGAATTTATTGGTAAAGCAGATGATGATTTGTTTGCAGACATCACTTTTGATCGCCTTTGTCGCATCTTTTGTGGTTTGCGGCAGGTAGAGGCCGCAAACATAAATTGAGCTGAAAAATGTCTCTCTAACTCCGACTCCGTTAAGGATGAGTCGATTGTCTGAAACGGTTACTTGATCAGCAAAATCAACCCCTTTAATGGTCAGGGCTGAAGCTAGGCTCACTGAAAGCATCAATATAATTATGGCATAAATCAACGATTGTGAATGTTTGGGTGTAGTAACCATGTTCTCCAGACCTTCGTGATTCTAAAGTATAACCTTAAAATATGCTGGATAATTATCCAGAGCGTTATTCACCACCTGTTCGCTATGCTCACTTGAGGGCACAGAGTTTTCAATTTCTAAAGAGTTTTCTCTGTGGCCTCTGCGGTAAAAAAATACTATACTGAACAGTTACCCGCATTTAATCTAAGGGGCAAACTCAATTGTTACTGTTTTGTCGATTAGTCCCGCCGTAAAACCACGCTTGAAAAGTTCAACAATTCCGGCGCGGGCCGCTTCGGGGTACTCTAAAGTGTCTTGATTAGCGTAAAGGTCCAAATAACGATCCAGAAGTTTACGGTCATTCAGAGCTGGGTCTTTTCGGGTTTCACGGGCCAAAAGATAGTCGATCACCTCATCGCGGTTGTCAAGAGCGTAAGCTATGCTTTGCCTTAACAGGTCAGAGATGATCTCAATATTCTTAGGTCCCAGACTTTTGCGGATAACATTACCGCCCAGAGGTAACGGCAAGCCGGTTTCCTGCCACCACCATTGGCCGAGGTCGAGAACCTTATGGAAACCACGCTCTTTGTAGGTGAGGTTGCCTTCATGAATGACGACTGCAGCTTCAACTTCTCCATCGCGCAGGGCATCGAAGGTTTTTTCAAAAGGACTTATCGGGATGACTTCAGGGGTGAAATTAGGGCAGATCAGTTTGAATACTAAAAAAGCGGTGGTTGAAAAGCCGGGGATTGAGATCTTTTTACCGGTCAAATCTTTGGGCTCTAAAGGCTCTCGGCTTAAGACCAGGGGGCCGTAGTTGACGCCAATGCTGCCACCGTGGGGCAAGAGAAGATAGTTGTCGCAAATGTCAGCATAGGCTCTGATTGAGACTGCAGTAATGTCAATCGCATCAGTTGCCGCCAGATCATTTAAAGCCATGGTATCATGACGTTGATGCTCAAAAACGAAACCCTTAGTGTCAATTTTACCCTCAAGAAGGGCGTAAAACATAAAAAGGTCGTCGGAATCAACACTATAGGCCAGAGTGACAGGTGCTTGCATACAGTTACTCACTACAGGTCACTCTCCATGCGGATGACTGTGGTTGGGGATGCGATAATCTCTAATTGGTCAATTTTATTTAAGGCTGCGCGCAAATTTTTCTCTTGTGCTTTATGGGTTTGCATGACTACGGCTACGGTTGCAGAATCTCCCTGGCCGCCACCTTGCTGGATGACGGAGGCGATACTGATTCCGTTGTCACCTAAAATGCCGGCGATACGTGAAAGAACAGAAGTTTTGTCAAGAGCAGAAAATCTAAGATAGTATTGACTGCTGATCTCACTGATTGGACGATAGTTGCCGGGCATAATCTTGCTATCCTGAAAACTTAAATCAGGAATCCGGCGCAGGTTGTTGCAGTTAAGATTGCGGGCAATGTCGACAAGATCAGCAACTACGGCGCTTGCAGTCGCCATCATGCCCGCACCCTGGCCGTAATAGAGACTTGGACCCAAGGCATCAGCATTAATAAAAACGGCATTGAAAACATCATCAATTTTTGCCAGCATATGCTCCTTGGGAATCATGGTGGGGTGGACTCGGGCTTCAATGTAGCCACCCTCATTTTTAGCGATAGCCAGCAGTTTTATTTTGTAGCCAAACTCACGAGCAAAGGCAAAATCGACCGGCTTGATGTTGCAGATACCTTCGACATGAATTTTTTTGTAATCAATTGCAGTGGCGAAGGCCAAAGATGTTAAAATTGCGAGTTTATGGGCTGTATCAATACCCTCTACATCAAAGGTTGGGTCGGCTTCAGCGTAACCGAGTTCTTGAGCAGTTTTTAAAACCTCGTCAAAATTTGCACCTTCATCCCCCATTTTAGTCAGAATGTAGTTACAAGTTCCGTTCAGGATACCGCAGACGGAGTTGATTTGATTACCAACCAGTGCTTCACGCATGGTTTTGATGATTGGTATGCCCCCGGCAACACTGGCCTCATAATATAAATCAACCCCATTTTCGCGCGCCGTGGCAAAGAGTTCATTACCGTGTTTTGCAAGTAATGCTTTGTTGGCAGTGACGACACTCTGTTTGTTCTTTAGGGCGCGCTCAACAAAGGTGCGGGCCGGTTCGTAACCACCGATTAACTCAATGACAATGTCAATTTCAGGGTTACCAATAACCTGGTCAATGTCGGTGGTCAAAATCCCGTCAGGAAGTTTGATCCCGCGGTCGGTTGTAATGTCAAGATCAGCAATTTTATTAAGATTAAGTTCAGCCCCCATGCGGTCGCTGATGCCCTGGCGACTCTCGAGAAGGATTTTTGCAACTCCAGCCCCGATTGTGCCGAAGCCAATTAAGCCAATATTGATATTTTTCATTAGTAAACAATTCCTGTTTTGAATCACATTATATTTCGCAGTCCGCGAATTGCCTGACGAATCCTCTGCTCATTCTCGACCAGAGCAAAGCGGACATGTTCGTCGCCATACTCACCAAACCCGATGCCGGGGGAGATTGCAACCCCGGTTTCACGGATCAGTTTTTTGGCAAATTCCAATGAACCCATCTCCATATGTTGCTTGGGTATTTTGGCCCAGGCAAACATTGTTGCTTTGGGTTTTTCAATTTCCCAGCCGATTCGATTCAGACCTTCACATAGAACATCACGTCGATCACGGTAGGTGTTGACAATCTCCTTAACGCAAGACTGGTCCCCACGCAGGGCCGTGATTGCGGCAATCTGCAATGGTTGGAACATGCCATAATCGAGATAACTTTTAATTCTGGTCAGAGCGTGGATCATGCGTTTGTTGCCGACGCAGAAGCCCACCCGCCAGCCCGCCATACTGTAACTTTTGGAGAGTGAAACGAACTCTACAGCCACATCTCGGGCGCCATCGGCCTGCATGATTGAGGGGGCTTTGTAGCCGTCGAAAATTAGATCGGCATAGGCAAAGTCGTGAACAACCAAGATGTTATTCTCTTTTGCATAGTCAACAATTCTTTGGAAAAAGTCAAGGTCAACAACGGTTGTGGTTGGGTTATGGGGGAAACTGATGATCATCATTTTGGGTCGCGGCCAAGTCAGCTTTGTTGCTGCCTGAAGGTCATCAAAAAAATCTCGATCCGGGGAGAGCGGTATACTGCGCAGATCACCACCCGCAATAATAACTGAATAAGGGTGAATCGGGTAAGCTGGTGAAGGGACAAAGACGACATCACCGGGGTCAATTGTGGCCAGGGCCAGGTGCGAGAGTCCCTCCTTGGCGCCAATAGTGGCGATAGCTTCACCGTCGGGGTCGAAAGAGACATCGAACCGCTTTTCGTACCATTCACAAATTGCCTCACGTAAATTGGGAACCCCGCGGGAGACCGAATAGCGATGGTTGCGGGGGTTGTAGAGGGCTTCTGAAGCCTTGTCGACGATATGTTGTGGGGTTGGCAGGTCGGGGTTACCCATGCCTAAGTCGATAATATCTTCGCCCGCCTGGCGAGCCTTCATCTTAAGTTCATTGACGGTGGCAAAAACATAAGGGGGTAGTCGTTTGATACGATTAAACTCTTCCATGGCGTAATGTACCTAATATTTATGGTGATTTATGGGGTTATTTTTTTAGACCAAAGGGTGTTATTTTAGCTGAACGGCTAAGTTTTCCGACATACCACGTATCTGAGGTTATTTCAACCTATTCGGTTCAGGTTTTGTTAATAAGTTATTCACAATTTGTAACTATTTAACTAGTCCGCATAAACCGGGATTGTGTACCTGGTTTATGTGGGTTAGCTGAACAGTTACGCACAATTTATCTATTTCAAGAACTTCCTTTGTAGCCTGAGTCAGCTCTGTTTGAGTTACTCCGGGCAGCGTTGTTAGCGAGTTTGTCGCAAACCTCATTCTCCTCATTGCCAGCATGGGCCTTAACCCAGTTCATAGTGACATCATGTTATTTGGTTAATTCAAGTAAGAGTTGCCAGAGGTCAGGATTGATGGCTCGGTCCCCGGTTTTTTTATTTCTGATCCAGTGATTTTTTTGCCAGCGTTGGGCCCATCCTTTCATAATCCCATCCACCACATACTTCGAATCACTGTAGAGGCTAACCTGACACCTCTCTTTCAAAGATTCAAGCCCTTTGATACAGGCTAAGAGTTCCATGCGGTTGTTGGTGGTCTCTTTAAAACCGTCTGAAAGCTCTTTGCGGTGTTTTCCGAACAGTAAAACCGTCCCATAGCCACCGGGTCCAGGATTGCCAATACAGCCGCCATCTGTGTAGATCGTTACTCTCTTCATTATGATTTTAAAATCGCTTTATTTTTGCTGGACTCGTAAAAAGTATCGAAATTTTTACTTAGCCATCATTTTTTGTTTAGTCGTGAATTTTTACAATAATAATCCTCTATTTCTTCTAAAGTCAACATTTAAGTTCGGGTCTGCTTTAATGCCATCGTTTGTGGTTTGTTGTGGCGTTTACCCGTATGCTGGTCTCGGTCGTTCTCTATCCTTTTTTTAAGATTGTGTAAAAGAATACTTGACAACTTTAGTGCAAAATGTATATGTATTGCTACTGTTTTGTGATGTCTAACTTCGTGAATCTGTTATGCTGGCGGTGAAAAGATGAAAGTTAAATTTGGACCTATGACCCGGATTGAGGGTCATTTGAATGTAGAGACGACCATTGAAAATAATCGGGTGGTTGATGCCCGTTGTGAGGGGGAGATGTTTCGTGGTTTTGAGGTTTTATTGCGAGGTCGTGACCCGCTCGATGCCCAGCAAATAACCCAAAGAATTTGTGGGGTCTGTCCCTACGCCCATGGCATCGCTTCATCCTACGCTCAAGAGATGGCTTATAATCTTGAGCCCACCAAAAATGGTCGAATTCTGCACAATCTGATCCAGGGAGCTAATCATCTCTATGACTACCTGTTACACTTTTATCAGCTTTGTGCTCTGGATTTTGTTGATGTGACTGCGATTGTTGGTTACACT